>DASSRK010000144.1:0-9049 GCA_035701825.1 Steroidobacteraceae bacterium | reverse complement strand
GAAACGCGGCGGGGCGAGCCAGCGATCGTCGAGATCGTGGCCGCTGCAGGCCTTCGGGCCGGCGCCGTTCTTCACGTGCGCGATGGGCTTGCCGTCGATCCAGAACTGCATCTCGTGGGTCGCCACGGACATGTGCCATTCGACGCAGGCCCAGCGGCGCACGGGCAAGGTGCGATTCGACTGTTTCATGCAGTCGGTCTTGACGGGGGGCGTGGTCTCGAAGTTGGCCATGAGCTGAGTGCCACCCTGCTCCATGAGCCCGAGACGGTAGATAGAGTTGTAGCGATCGTCGGCCGAGCGCCCCTCACCCTGCAGCAGCGTCCAGTGCACGGGTGGGAAGGCGTCGAGGCGCAGGTTGCCATTGGACGTGTAGCCTGCCGGCGCTTCGTCGAGCCAGGCCATCAGGCGCCCGTACATCTCCGACTGCAGCTGCGGCAGCGGGCCCTTGAGGTGGATGGCGACGTAGCCGCGGCGCTTCACGGCATCGGAAGGCGTGAGCACGTGCATCGCCTGGCGGCCGCTGAACGCATGCACGGAATCGACCACGATCACGGCGCCGGAGTCGTACATCTCCTCTTTCCACGGCGCGCCCGGCAGCTGGCCCGCCGGGTGTTTTTCAAAGTCATCGACGAACAGCGGCGCCGGGGCCTGCGCGAGTGACGATGCGGCGCAAAACACGAGCACCGCCGCCAATGAGGTCTGGCACCGTTTGCCAGCAAATGGGGTCTGACCCCATTTCATGGGTAGGCCACGGAGATCATGCGGTAGCAGGTATCGAGCGTCGGCATGGGCACGCCGAACTCGCGCGCCTTGGCGAGCGCGTAGCCGAGCGTCTCCTCGTATTCCAGCCGGCTGCCGCGCAGCACGTCCTGCTGCGCCGACATGCGGTGCTCGGGCGAGGTATCGAGGAACTTCTGGCCGATCTCGCGGATGATCTGCACGGCCTTCTCGTCGCTGGCATGCGCGATGCTCGGCACCGGCAGCGGCGGCATGTCGGTGAGCTCGATGTTCATGGCGGCCGCGAGCTGCGCGGCCTCGCGCACGATGCGTAGAATGACCCCTGCGCTGCGCTCGTCCATCAGGAATTTCCAGGTGATCTGCCGCGTGAGCACCGCCAGCGGGAACTGCGCGATCCAGCCGGCATACTTCGACCACTCGCGGGTGCGGATGTTGGAGGCCGCCGCGCAGCGCACGCCGGCGGCGTCGATGGCCGCGACCAGTTCGTCGACGCGCGGGCTCGAGCCGCCCTTCTCCTCGCCGATGTGCAGGCACACGTTGCGCGTGAACTTCACCTCGCCGTTCGCCAGCAGCTCGCCGGAGAAGTCCGCCATGGCGCCGAGCACGCGCGAATAGCCGAACACCGCCGCGAGCAGCTCGTTCTTGAGCACGCCGTTCTGCACCGACAGCGCGTTGTCGATCTGCACGTGCCGCAGGGTCTCGAGCGCCCGCGCCGAATCGATCGCCTTGGTGGCGATGATCAGCGTGTTGGCGTCGCGCAGCTTGTGCGGATCGTCGATGACCGTGGGCCGCGCCTTGATGGCCGACAGGCCGTTCAGCACCAGCCCCTGGCGCTGCAGGATCCGTGCGCGCTCGCCGCGCACGATCATCGCGACCTCGTGGCCGGCGCGTGACAGGTGCGCACCGAGGATGGTGCCGAGGGCTCCCGCGCCGAGAATCGCGAATTTCATGATCCCTTGATGACGCGGCCGGCGCGCTGATCCGTTACCGTGATTTCACTTCTTACGGTACTTGCCGAACCACGCCAGGATGTTCTGCGACTTGGCGATCAGGTTGCTCGGCCGCGCCACCATGCCGCCGTGCGAGGCTTCCGGGATGCGCACCATCAGCGTGTCGATCTTGCGCAGCTTGAGCGCCTGGTAGTACTGCTCGGTCTCCTCGATCGGCGTGCGGTAGTCGGCTTCGCCGGTCATCAGCATGGTGGGCGTCTTCACGTTGCCCACCAGCGACAGCGGCGAACGCCGCCAATATTCCTGCGGCTGCTCCCACGGCGTGGCGCCGAACCAGTACTTGTAGAAGAAATTGTTGGCGTCGGCGGTCAGCACGAAGCTCGACCAGTTGATCACCGGCTTCGCGACCACCGCCGCGCGGAAGCGGTCGGTCTTGCCCACGATCCACGCGGTGAGTACGCCGCCGCCGGAACCGCCGGTCACGAACAGGTTGTCGGGATCCACGTGTCCCTCGGCGATGACCGCGTCCACGCCCGACATGAGGTCGTCGTAGTCGTTGCCCGGGTAGGCGTGGTGGATGAGGTTGCCGAACTCCTCGCCGTAGCTGGTGCTGCCGCGCGGGTTGGCATACAGCACGATGTAGCCCGCGGCCGCGTACAGCTGCAGCTCGGTCGCGTAGTTAGGCCCGTAGGCGGCGAACGGCCCGCCGTGGATCTCGAGGATCAACGGGTACTTCTTCGCCGGGTCGTAGTCCGGCGGCGTGATGACCCAGCCCTGGATCTCGCGCTGGTCTTTCGACGACTTCCAGGTGATGGCGCGCACCTCGCCCAGCGTCTTGTTGCCGAATAGATCCTCGTTCAACGCAGTCAGCACCTTCGCGCCGCCACTGCCGGTCGCCGTGCCGACGTCCGCCGGCCGCTGCGGCGTATTGTGCGAGAACGCCGTGCGGCCATTGCGCGCCACGGTGTAGCCGCCCGAGGTGTACGGCCGCCCGAGGTCGGTGCCGCCCAGGCCCTCGGCCAGGGTCGTGACCCTGCCGTCGAGCGAAGTCTTTCCAAGCTTTTTCACGCCGCGGTCGTCATACGTGAAGAACACGCCGCGACTGTCGCTGGCCCAGCGGGGATTCTCGACGTCGCGGTCGAAGTCCGCGGTGACCACGCGTGGATTCTGGCCGTCGATGTCCATCACATATAAATGAGTGACCTGGTAGCCCTGCAGGCGGTCGTCGAAGCCGAGGTAGGCGATTTTCCGGCCGTCGGGCGATACCACGGGCGAGTTGTCCGGGCCGTCGCGGCGGGTCAGCTGCGTGAGCTTCCGCGTGGCGAGATCGACGCTGAACACATCGCTTTCCTGCGGGTCGAGCTGCCACTCGGCGCCGCGATTCGCCGAGAACACCAGCTGCTTGCCGTCCGGCGTGAACGACAGCGGGCCATCGTCGTTGAAATCGCCGTCGGTGAGCTGGCGCGGCGTGCCGCCCTCCGCCGAGACGATGAAAATGTGCTGGAAGCCGGATTCGAGGTACCCCGCCCCGTCGGCGCGGTACACCACGCTGTCGATGACCTTGACCGGCGGCGCCCACTGCGCGCCCTCCGGCGCCGGTGGCGGTGCGGCCAGCGGTTCCTTCTTCGTGGGCACGAACTGCGAGAAGGCGATGAACTTGCCGTCCGGCGACCAGGCGATGGAGTCCGGCCCTTCGACCAGGTTGGTCAACAGGGCGGTCTGCCCGGTGTCCATCCAGCGCACGTAGAGCTGCGGCGAACCTTCCGCGGCCGACACATAGGCGAGGCGCGTGCCATCCGGCGACCAGCGCGGCTGGCTGAAATTCTTCGCCTCCGAGCGCAGCGGCCGGTGGTTGGTCCCGTCGGTATTGACGATCCACAGGTTGCGCCGCGTGCGGTCGCTCATGATGTCGTGGCTGATGCGCACGTACACGATGCGGCTGCCGTCGGGCGAGATCTGCACGTCGTCCGCGTATTCGAGCTGGAAGACGTCGATGGGATGCAGGCGGCGCGCCTCGTCGAAGTCCGGGGCGGCGAGCGTCGCCGTCGAGACCAGTGCCGCGCCGAACGCGGCGAAGAAGGAGAGTTTCATGCCGTTTCCTGAAAGGGTTACTGCGGCTACTTTAACCGACCAAGGAACGAATGGTGCCGCCGCGTGTCGATTCGCATGACCAGCACGGGCCGAGCACAACAATAACGAGCTTCTGGGAGGGACCATGCACCGGATCTTCACGTACCTGCTGGCGGCGTTGCCGGTCACGGCGCTCGCCGCCGACGCGGCCGCCGACCGCGACATCTCGCTGACCATCTACAACAAGGACATCGCCCTGGTCGAACACGTGCGCCCGCTGAACGTAGGCGCGGGCATGCAGCGCATCGAGTTCGCCGGTGTGTCGGCATTGATCGTTCCGGAGACCGTCAGCTTCCAGGCGCCGAACCTCGAGCTCATCGAACAGAACTTCGACTACGACCTGCTCACGCCGGACAAGCTCATGGAAAAGGCCGTCGGCAGCACCGTGCGCATCGTGCGCGTGAACCCGGCGACGGGTGCGGAGACCAGCGAGAACGCCGAGGTGCTGTCGACCGAGGGCGGTACGGTGCTGCGCATCGGCTCGCGTATCGAGGTGCTGCGCGCCGACAATCTGCCCACCCGCGTGGTGTTCGACAAAGTGCCGGAAAACCTGCGCGCCCAGCCGACGCTGTCGGTGCTGGTGAATGCGCGCGCGCCGGTCACCGAAACCGCGCGCCTCGCGTACCTGACGCACGGGCTCAACTGGAGCGCCGACTACGTGGTGGTATTCGACGAGCCCCGCGGCACGTCGCAGCTGCAGGGCTGGATCACGCTGCGCAACACCTCCGGGACCACCTTCACGAACGCGCGCGCCCAGCTGGTCGCGGGCGACGTCAACCTGGCCAATTCCGAGGACCAGTGGTGGCAGGCCTGGCAGACGCGGCACGATGCGCGCGCGCGGCGCACGGCCGGCACCGAGCCGAACGGGCGGCCGCGACTCGGCGACTACTACGTCTACCCCATCGCGCAGCGCACCACGGTGGCCAACAACCAGACCAAGCAGGTGAGCTTCGTCGAGGCCGGCGAGATCAAGACCAGCAAGGGCTACGAGCTCACGTTCTACGGGTTCGCCTCGAACGAGGAGCCGCAATCCGCCGAGGTGCGCGTGCGCTTCTCGAACTCGAAGGCCGCGGGGCTCGGCGACGCGCTGCCCAGCGGCGTGGTGCGGGTGTACTCGCGCGATGCGCGCGGGCAGCCGCAATTCATCGGCGAGGATCACATCGGGCATACCAGCGCCGGCTCCGAGCTCGCGCTGAAGATCGGCGACGCGTTCGACGTCACCGTGCAACCGACGCTCGACAAGACCACAGCCATCTCGAAACGATCCAACGAATACGAGATGAGCTACCTGCTGCGCAACGCGCGCGCGCAGCCCGTCACCGTCACGCTGCGCCAGGACGGCCTGTGGCGCCAGAACTCGATCCAGAAAGAGTCGATCAAGGGACGCCGCACCGACGCCGACAGTTTTGCCTGGGACATCCCCGTGCCAGCCAACGGCGAGGCGACGCTCACGTTCACGCTGCGCCAGGGCTGGTGATGTCGAGGTCGCGCATCGGATGGGCGCTGGCGCTGCTCGCCGCGCCGGCACTGGCCGCGGCGCAGGCGGAGATCGTCTCGCGCGCGCCCGACTCGGTATCGGTGACCATCTACCGCGACCTGTTCGCGCTGGTGACCGAGACACGCACCGTCGACCTGCCGGCCGAGGCCGTCACCCTGTCATTCGACGGCGTGGTGGAAACGCTGATTCCCGCGTCGGCCGTGGTCGGCGACCTGGGTCGCGAACTGCAGGAGCGCAATTACGATTACGACCAACTCGCGCCCGCGGGCCTGCTGCGCCGTTCGATCGGCCGTGAAGTCGTGCTCAGTCGCGTGATGCCGGGTGGCGGCCGGGTCGTGCAGACGCGCGCGACCGTCGCGGCGGCCGACTCTCACGGCGTGACCCTGCGGACCGCCGACGGGCTCGAAGCGCTGCAATGCTCCGGACTGCCCGAACGGCTCACCTTCGAGGAGATTCCCGGCGACCTGCGGCCCGAGCCGCGGCTGTCGGTGCGCCTCGCGGCCGGCACCGCGGGCAGGCGCACGATCAAGTTGAGCTACATCGCGCACGGCTTCACCTGGACCAGCGACTACGTCGCAATGCTCGACCCGGCCGGCAAGTCCATGGACCTTACCGGCTGGGTCACGCTGCGCAACCTGACCCACGCGACCCTGCGCCAGGCGCAGGTGCAGGTGGTCGCGGGCAACCTCAATCTCATCGACGTGAAGCGAGGCGGCAGCAGCACGTTCGGCGACACGGCCGACTTCGGGGACGCGCGTGAACTGCAGGACACGCGCGAATTGGGCCTCTGGGGAATGGAGGAAGACGCCGCGGACACCTCCGACCTCGAGTTCCTGCGGGGCTGCTATCCGCTCGCCCTGCCGAAGCCGCCCGTTCCGCGGCCCGCGAGGGATTGGCGCGCCGGCGCATCGGGATATGGCGACGAGCTCGAAGAGATCGTCGTCACCGGAATGCGCTCCTCCGTGCTGTCCCCCGAGAATCTGGCGGACTATCACCTGTACCGGGTGCCGTGGCCGACGGACCTCAATGCACGGCAGACCAAGCAGGCCGTGTTCCTGCAGAAGCCGCGGGTCAGGGTCGAGCGCTTCTACGCCTTGAAATTCTGGGCCGACGAACATGGCATCGGGCTCGACGCAAAGCCGATAGCGCCGGCGGTGATGCTGTCATTCCGCAATGAGAAAGCGCGTGGCTTGGGCGAACCGCTGCCGGCGGGAATGGTGCGCGTGTTCGAGCGCGCGCCCGAAGGGACGTTGTTCGTGGGCGAGAGCTCCCTCGGCGACAAGTCCGTCGGAGTGCCCTTCGAACTCGAGATCGGCAGGGCGCTCGACCTCGCCATCGAGCTCCAGTTCGATCGCGCCCCCGACGACGTTCCGGACGACGGTGCCCACTACGCGGGCTTCCGTTTCAGCATCCACAGCGCCAAGCAGCGCGCGATCCCGCTGGAAATACGCCAGAGGTACGAGGAGGACACGGCGCACGGTGAGATCATCCACGCGAACCGGCGGCCGACCCGGAAGTCCGGCGCCTATATCTGGCGATTCGACGTGCCGCCCGGGTCCGTCGACACGCTCAGCTACACGTGGCGCCTCGCCGACCCCGGCCCGCGCAAGTAGTCAGCTCGCCAGTTTCGCGGACAGCGAGATCTTCGCGTTCAGCACCTTCGATACCGGGCAGCCGGACTTGGTCTGCTCGGCGATCTGCTGGAAGGTCTTGTCGTCGATGCGCGGGATCTTCGCCACGCACACCAGGTCGCTGTGCGTGATGGCGAAGCCGTCGCCGACTTTCTCGAGCCGCACCGCGGCCTCGGTCTGGATCGACTCGGCGGTGAAGCCGGCATTGCCGAGGCCCACCGACAGCGCCATCGAGAAGCAGGCCGCGTGCGCCGCGCCGATCAGCTCCTCGGGGTTGGTGCCCGGGCCGTCCTCGAAGCGCGCCTTGAAACCATAGGGCGCGTTCTTCAGTACGCCAGTCTCGGTGGAGATGGTGCCGCCACCCTCCTTCAGGCTTCCCTTCCACACCGCCGAACCCTTCTTGATCATGGCTTTTTCTCCAGTTCGAAACACTGATGAATGCGCGCGTTGCGCTCGAAATCCTTCGGCAGCGTGGCGCGCGAAATGTCGGTCACCTTGTAGCGCTCACCGACGGTCGCGTCCAGCTTGAACTTCTGCGCGTTGTTGGAGAACACCAGCATGCCGCCGGGCGCGAGCAGCGCCATGCAGCGGTCGATGAGCGCGGCGTGGTCGCGTTGCACGTCGAGGATGTCGTCCATGCGCTTGCTGTTGGAAAACGTTGGCGGATCGAGAAAAATCAGGTCATAGACCTTCCGCTCCGCCACCGCGTCCTTGAGCCAGGCGATGCAGTCGGCCTGCACGAATTCGTGCTGCGGCCCCGAAAAGCCGTTGACCGCCAGATTGCGCCGGGCCCAATCGAGGTAGGTGGCCGACATGTCGACGGTCGTGGTCGCACGCGCACGCCCGGCCGCGGCGTACACCGTCGCGCTCCCGGTGTAGGCGAACAGGTTGAGGAAGCGCCTGCGCGCCGCGGCGTCGCGGATTCGCGCGCGCGTGATGCGATGGTCGAGGAACAGGCCGGTGTCGAGGTAGTCGGTGAAGTTCACCCAGAAGCGCAGCCCGCCCTCCTCGACCAGCCTGAAGTCGGCCTGTTCGCCTAACTTCTCGTACTGCTCGCCGCGCGTGGTCTTGCGGCGCTGGCGCAGGTGGATGAACGCGGCCGGGATGCCGGTGACGCCGGGCAAGGCGGCCAACGCCTCGCTGCGGCGGCGTTGCGCGGCGTCCGGGTTGACGGTTTTCGGCGCGGCGTATTCCTGCACGTACAGCCACACGCGCGTGCCGTCGGCCTCGGCATAGCGGTCGATGGCGAACGAGTACTCCGGCATGTCGGCATCGTAGACGCGGTAGCAGCTCACCTGCTCGCGCTCCGCCCAGGACTTGAGCTGCTTGAGGTTCTTGGCGATGCGATTGCCGAACATCTTCGAGCCGGGTGTGTCGGCGAGCGACTCGTCGATGCGCGCCGTGCGGCCGTGGTGCAGCAGGTTCTTCTCGGTCGCGGGCGACACGTGCACGCGCAACAGCCGGCACTCGAGCGCGCCGTTCCATACGGTGTGCACGCGTTCGGCGCGCAGGCCGAGCTCGAGCCCGGCGTCCGGCGAGCCCGCCAGGATGGCCGCGTCCCAGCCGGCGAAATTCGCGCGCAGCACGTCACCCAGTTCCTTCATCAGGGCGCGTGCAGCGTCGCGGTCTTCGAGGCGTACACCGTACGGTGGATTGGTGGCGAGCATGCCGGGAGAAGCCTTGGGTTTCGCATCGGCCACTCGGCCTCGCTCGAAGCTCACGAAGTTGGCGACGGCGGCGCGCGCCGCGTTCTCACGCGCCGCGCCGAGCACCGCGCCGTCGGTGTCGGCGCCGCGCAGCGTGAATACCGGCGGCTGCTCGCGGGCCAGCGCGTCGCGCCTGACCGTTTCCCACGCCAGCCGGTCGTGGCCCGGCCAGCCGAGGAATCCGAAGTAGTGCCGGCGCGCATTCGGCGCCATGTGCGCCGCCATCATGGCCGCCTCGATGACCAGCGTGCCCGAGCCGCACATCGGATCGAGGAACTCCGCGGCCGCCGCCGACTTCTCCGGCCAGCCGGCGCGCAGCAGGATTCCCGCGGCGAGATTCTCCCGCAGCGGCGCCTCGCCGGCCTCGGCGCGATAGCCGCGTCGATGCAGCCCTTC
>DASSRK010000143.1:0-27551 GCA_035701825.1 Steroidobacteraceae bacterium | reverse complement strand
TTGAGGCCGTACACCAGCGACATGCCGTACAGCAGGATTCCGGATGCAATTGCGCCGAGCACGAAGTACTTCATGGCCGACTCGGCCGCGATGCCGGAGTCGCGGTCGAAGGCGACCATCGCGTACAGCGACAGCGACATGAGCTCGACGCCGATGTACACGGTGAGCAGGCTGTTGGCCGACACCATGACGAAGATCCCGAGCAGGCTCGTCAACGCCAGCACGTAGTACTCGCCGCGCATCATGCCGCGGCGCTCGAGGTACTCGCGCGAGTACAGCAGCGCCAGCGCGATGACCACGAAGCCGAACAGTTTGAGCCATACCGCGAGGCCGTCGGCGACGTAGCTGTCACCGAACAGCAGCACGCGGCTGCTGACCGTGGCGTACTGCATCGTGACGAACGCGCCGCCCACGAGGATCAGCAGCGTCAGCGTGGGTGCGAGGCCACGGCGGCGGTCGCCGAAGAACACGTCGGCGAGCAGCAGCACGCAGATGGCGGCGGTGAGATAGATCTCCGGCAGCGCCGGCTGCAGGCTCGCCCAGTTGAACGCGCCTTCCAGGGAATTTGGGGTCATAGCGGCAGCTTGCTCACGGAAATCTGCTCGACGAGATGCCTGACGGTGGTCTGCATGACTTCGAGCAGCGGCGCGGGCCACAGGCCGACGACCAGCACGGCCACGGCCAGCAGGCCGAGGTTGATGAATTCACGGACGTCGAGATCCTTCAACTCCGCGACGTGGTGGTTGGCCACCTCGCCGAAGATCACGCGCTTCACCAGCCACAGCGTGTAGGCGGCGCCGAGGATCAGCGTGACCGCGGCGAGGAAGGCGTACCAGAAGTTGGCCTTGAACGAGGCGATGATGACGAGGAACTCGCCGACGAAGCCGGAGGTGCCGGGCAGTCCCGAGTTCGCCAGCGCGAACAGCACCATGAAGGCGGCGAACTTCGGCATGGTGTTGACCACGCCGCCGTAGGCGCTGATCTCGCGTGAGTGCACGCGGTCGTACATGACGCCCACGCACAGGAACAATGCGCCGGAGATGAGGCCGTGCGAAATCATCTGCACCATCGCGCCGTCGATGCCCATGCCCGCGCCCGCCGTCGAGCCGGTGGCGGCATGAATGTCGTACACCAGGAAGGCACCCAACGTGACGAAGCCCATGTGCGCGATCGAGGAATACGCGATCAGCTTCTTCATGTCGGTCTGCACCAGCGCGACGAAGCCGATGTAGACCACCGCGATCAGCGACAGCAGGATGATCAGCCAGTCGAATTCACGCGCGGCATCCGGCGCGATCGGCAGGCTGAAGCGCAGGAAGCCGTATCCGCCCATCTTCAGCATGATGGCCGCCAGCACCACCGAGCCGCCGGTGGGCGCTTCCACGTGCGCATCCGGCAACCAGGTGTGCACCGGCACCATCGGCACCTTGACGGCGAAGGCCAGCAGGAAGGCGAAGAAGATCCACATCTGCTCCTGCGCCGTCAGCGGCAGGCCCTGCAAGGCCGCGATGCTGAAGTCGCCGTTCTTCAAGTACATGTAGATCAGCGCGACCAGCATGAACACCGAGCCGAGGAAGGTGTACAGGAAGAACTTCAACGTCGCGTACACGCGCCGCGGACCGCCCCACACGCCGATGATGAGGAACATCGGGATGAGCATCGCTTCCCAGAAGAAGTAGAACAGCAGCGCGTCGGCCGCGCTGAACACGCCCACCATCAGGCCTTCCATGATCAGGAACGCGGCGAAGTACTGCGCGCGGCGCTGCTCGATCACGTTCCACGCCGCGAGCATCACCGGCACGGTGATCAGCGTGGTCAGCAGGATCAGCGGCATCGCGATGCCGTCGACACCCAGGTTGTAGGTGGAGTGCAGCGCCGGGATCCACGGCAGGTGCTCCTGGAATTGCAGGTCGAAGGTGCCGGGATCGAACTGCGTCCACAGCGGGATCGACGCGCCGAACACCACCACCGAGGTCGCGAGCGCCACCCAGCGCCCGAGGTTGATGTTGCGTTCGCCGAGCAACAGGACGACCAGGCCGCCGGCGATCGGCAGCCAGATCAGGAGCGATAACAAGCCAAAACCCATGTGAACTCGTTCTTGTTAGTTCAGTGCGTCAGGAACCAGCCGAGCATCGCGGCGAGGCCGATGACCATCCAGAAGGCATACGAATACAGGAAGCCGCTCTGCACGCGGCGCACCACGCCCGCGATGAAGCCGATGGCGCTGGCCGAACCGTTGACGGCGACGCCGTCGATGATTCCCTGGTCGCCGATCTTCCAGAAACCCTTGCCGAGCAGGCGCGCCAGCGGCGCGATCACCTTCTCGTTGAAGGCGTCGAAGCCGTACTTGTTGTCGAGCACCCAGACGAGGGGCTTGAGCTTCGCGGCGATGACGCCGGGCAGGTGCGGCCACTTGATGTAGAGCGCGAACGCGGACAGGAAGCCGGCGAGCGCGAGCCCGAAGGGCAGCGCGAGGACGCCGTGCAGCGCGAACGGCATCCAGCCGTGGAATTCCTTGCCGATCTCGGCCACCACGTCGTTGTGCTCGAGCACGAAGATGGAATCGCCGAACGCACCGTGGAAGGCCAGCGGGCCGATGGTCAGCGCACCGATGACGATGGACGGGATCGCCAGCAGCACCAGCGGCACCCAGACGACCCACGGGCTTTCGTGCGGCTCGCCACCATGATGGCCGTGCTCTTCCTCGTGGCCGATCTGGTCGTGCTCGCCATGCGGCATCGGATGGGTCTCGGCGTGCGGGTCGTGCGGCGCGTGGTCGTCGTGCGCATGGTCGCCGTGCGCGTGCTGCGCATCCTTCCAGCGCGGCGCGCCGTGGAAGGTCATGAAGATCATGCGGAAGGTGTAGAACGAGGTGACGAACACGCCCGCCATCACGCAGAAGTGCGCGTACTCGGCGAACGCCCGGTGCGACTCGCCCACCGCCTCGATCAGCAGGTCCTTCGAATAGAAGCCCGAGAAGAACGGCGTGCCGACCAGCGCCAGCGCGCCGATCCAGCAGGTGATGGCGGTGATCTTCATCTTGCCGAAGAGCCCGCCCATCTTGCGCATGTCCTGCTCGTGGTGCATGCCGATGATCACCGAGCCCGCCGCCAGGAACAGCAGCGCCTTGAAGAACGCGTGCGTCATCAGGTGGAAGATCGCGACGTTGTAGGCCGAGGCGCCAAGCGCCACGGTCATGTAACCGAGCTGCGACAGCGTCGAGTACGCCACCACGCGCTTGATGTCGTTGTTGATGATGCCGAGGAAGCCCATGAACAACGCGGTCGTGGCGCCGATGAACAGCACGAACGACAGCGCCACGTCGGAAAACTCGAACAGCGGCGACATGCGCGCCACCATGAAGATGCCGGCGGTGACCATGGTGGCCGCGTGGATCAGCGCCGAGATCGGCGTCGGGCCTTCCATGGAATCCGGCAGCCACACGTGCAGCGGCACCTGCGCGGACTTGCCCATGGCGCCGATGAACAGGCAGATGCAGATGAAGGTCATCGCATTCACGCCGGCGGTGCCGGGCAGCGCGAAAGTCTGGCCCGCGATCTCGGGAGCGGCCTTGAAGGCGTCGACGTAGTCGAGCGAAGCGCCGCCGAACTGCGCCGTGTAGTAGACGATGCCGGCAATGCCGAGCACGAAACCGAAGTCGCCGACACGGTTGACCAGGAAGGCCTTGAGGTTCGCGAAGATCGCCGTCGGCCGCTTGTACCAGAAACCGATCAGCAGGTACGAGACCACGCCCACCGCTTCCCAGCCGAAGAACAGCTGCATGAAGTTGTTCGACATCACGAGCATCAGCATCGAGAAGGTGAACAGCGAGATGTAGCTGAAGAAACGGTTGTAGCCGTCGTCATCGTGCATGTAGCCGATGGTGTAGACGTGCACGCACAACGACACGAAGGTGACCACGCACATCATGAGCGCGGTCAGCTGGTCGACCAGGAAACCGACCTGCATGGAGACGCCGTCGCTGATCAACCACTGGTAGACCGTGGCGTTGTAGGTCTCGGCGCCGTGGAAGAAGATCGAACCGGCCACGTGCGCCGAGAGGCCGAACGACACGGCCACGCCGGCGATGGTCACGCTGTGCGCCAGCCAGCGCGGGATGACGCGGCAGAACAGTCCCGCGACCAGGGCCGCGGCGAGCGGCAGCAGCGGGATGGCGAGCAGCAAGTTGGGATTGAGTGTCTCGTTCACGCGCTCATCCCTTCAAGGTGCTCAGGTCTTCGACGTTGATGCTGCGCCGCTCGCGGAACAGCACCACCAGGATGGCAAGTCCGATGGCGGATTCCGCCGCGGCCACCGTCAGCACGAAGAAAACGAAAATCTGCCCGTTGATGTCGCCGAGGTAGCGCGAGAACGCCACGAAGTTGAAGTTGACCGCCAGCAGCAGCAGCTCCACGCACATCAACAACAGGATGAGGTTCTTGCGGTTGATGAACATGCCGGCCACCGAGATGGCGAACAGCACGCTCGAGACGATCAGCAGCCAGTTGAGCTGGATCATGCGCCCTTCTCCGGTGTGATCGCCGGTGACGCCGGCTTTGCGCCCGCGCCTTCCGCCGGCATCTTGATGATGCGCACACGGTCGGCGGCCCGCACCGCGACCTGCTTCGCCACGTTCTGCTGCTTGAGCCCCGCCCGCTTGCGCATGGTCAGGGAGATCGCCGCGACGATGGCGATCAGCAGCAGCACCGCCGCGAGCTCGAAGGCGTACACGTACTGCGTATAGAGGAGTTTGCCGAGTTCGGCCGTGTTGCTGTAGTTGGCCGGCTGCGGCGTGGCGCCCGTGGTCACATCGACGCCCAGGCTGCGCGTCCACACCACGCTCACGATCTCGAACACCACCACGCCCGCGACGATCGCGCCGAACCAGGCGTAGCGCGTGATGCCGCGGCGCACTTCCTCGACGTTGATGTCCAGCATCATGACGACGAACAGGAACAGCACCATGACCGCTCCGACATACACCAGGATCAGCACCACGGCGAGGAATTCGGCCTCGATGAGCAGCCAGATCGCGGCGCTGGTGAAGAAGCACAGCACCAGCAGCAGCGCGGCGTGCACCGGGTTGCGCACCGTGATCATGGCGAGCGCCGATACCGTCAGGATCGACGCGAACACCCAGAAGAGGACTTCGACCAGCAACGTAGGCTCCCCGTTTTCTTATCGATAGGCCGCGTCGGCGGCCTTGTCGGCGTTGATCAGCGCGTCGTAGCGCTCACCCACGGCGAGCAGCTTGTCCTTGCTCATGATGTTCTCGCCGCGATGCTCCATGTGGTACTCGTGGATGCGCGTGAGCACGATGGCATCCACCGGGCAGGCTTCCTCGCAGAAGCCGCAGTAGATGCACTTGAAGAGATCGATGTCGTAGCGCGTGGTCCGGCGCGTGCCGTCCTGCGAGACGTCGGAGTCGATGGTGATGCACACCGCCGGGCACACGGCTTCGCACAGCTTGCAGGCGATGCAGCGTTCCTCGCCGTTCGGGTAGCGGCGCAGCGCGTGCAGGCCGCGGAAGCGCGGCGACTGCGGTGTCTTCTCCTCCGGGTAGTTCACGGTGAACTTCGGCCGGAAGAACGTGCGGATGGTCACGCCGAGACCCTTGAGCAGTTCCCACAGGGTGAATGTCTTGAAGATGCTGCGCATGACTAACTCACTACCTTCCAGGGACCGACCTTGAGGTACGCCAGCACGCCTTCGACCACGATCCAGACGATGGTCACTGGAATGAGGACCTTCCAGCCGAGACGCATGATCTGGTCATAGCGGTAGCGCGGGAACGTGGCGCGGAACCACAGGAAGCAGAACAACAACAGGAATAGCTTGAGGAACAGCCACTGGAAGCCGTCCCCGATGGCCCAGCCCACGACGGGCCAGCCGCGAATGGCCGCGTCCGCCGGCAGGTAGCCATCGAGCGGGCTCAGCCAGCCGCCGAAGAAGAAGATCGCGGTCAGGGCCGAGATCAGGATCATGTTGGCGTATTCGGCCAGGAAGAACAGCGCGAACGCGATGCCGGAGTATTCGACGTGGAAGCCGGCGACGATCTCCGATTCGCCTTCGGCCACGTCGAACGGCGCCCGGTTGGTCTCGGCCACGCCGGAGATGAAGTACACCAGGAACAGCGGGAACAGCCAGAACCAGTTCCAGGCGAGGAACCCGCCCTGCTGCCCCTTGATGATGTCGCCGAGGTTCAAACTACCCGCGGCCATGATCACGCCCACGAGCGCGAAGCCCATGGCGATTTCGTAGGCGACGATCTGCGCCGCCGAGCGCATGGCGCCGAGGAACGCGTACTTGGAGTTCGAGGCCCAGCCCGCGAGGATCACCCCGTAGACGCCCACCGAGGTGAGCGCCAGCACGTACAGCAGGCCGGCGTTGACGTCGGCGATGACGAGGTTCGGGTCGAGCGGGATCACCGCCCAGATCGCGAACGCCGGGATCAGCGTGATCATCGGCGCAAGGCGGAACAGCACCTTGTTGGAGGCGCTGGGGATCACGACTTCCTTGATCAGCAGCTTGATGACGTCCGCGAACGGCTGGAAGATGCCGGGCAGCAGGCCGAAGATGCTGCCGACGCGGTTCGGGCCCCTGCGCAACTGCATCCAGCCGATGACCTTGCGCTCCCAAAGCGTGGTGAACGCCACCGACAGGATCAGCGACACCGTGACCACCAGGATCCAGACGGTGGTCCGTACGTAGTCGGGCAACGCCTGCCATTGCGCGAGTAGATAGCTCATGCGCCCTGGCTCCCGTACACCACCGGCGCCGTCCTGCCCTCGCGGGTCCGCTGCAGCGACGGCGCGCGGCGCAGGATGGCGTCGACCGCGTACATCGGCACGTCGGCGACGCGCGCATCGGTCGCGGCCACCGTGGCCTGGTGCGAACCGGCGTAGGAACCGGCGCCGACATCCGCGCAGCGGATGCGCAATTCCTCGCGCACTTCCTCGGAGGACTGGTAGTCGAATTGCGCGAGGTTGGCGAGATTGCCGAGCACGCGCAGCACCTTCCAGCCGGGACGCGCCTCGCCGAGCGGCTTCGCCGCGCCGGTGAAGCTCTGCCACAGGCCTTCGAGATTCACGTAGGTGCCCGAGGTCTCCGCGAATGTGGAGATCGGCAGCAGCACGTGCGCCACGCTCTTCAGCGTCTCGTCGGCGTATGGCGTGGCCGCGACCACGAAGGGCGCGCCGGCGAGCGCCTTGAGCGCATCGCCCGCGATGCCGTCCGCCCACGGCTCGGTGCCGCCGAACAGTAGATAGGTCTTCTGCGGCGCGGCCAGCATGTCGCGCGCCGACTTGCCGGTGACCCCGGGCTTGAGCCCCGCCGCGTCACGGTGCGGCACCGCGCCGGCGAGATAGGCCCCCGCCGCATTGCCGCCCTCGGCCAGCGTGCCGAGCGTCGCGCCCGTGGCCTTCGCCAGCGCCGCCGCGACCGCGCGCAGGTCCGCGTAAGCCGGGTGGCGCAGCGCCAGCGCGCCGAGCCAGATGGCGCGCTTGCTGCCGTTCTTGAGAGCCGCCGCGATGCTGCGATGGGCGGTGTTGACCTGCGCGCCGGCCACCAGCGAGGTGAGATGCGGCGCGGCCGCCGCGCCGTCGAGCGCCGCGGCATAGATGGCCGCGAGGTCCGCGAGCTGCGACGCGGGGCGCGACTCGAGATAGGCGGCCACGGGGAACAGGTAGTCGTAACGCGCCGGGTTCACGAAGGCGACCTTGGCGCCCGCGCGGGCCGCCTTGCGCACGCGGTGCGCGAGCACCGGCACTTCGCGACGCAGGTTCGAGCCGACCACGAGCAGTGCATCGAGCTGGTCGATGGCGGCGATGGCGAGGCCACCGAGGCCCGGGGCGGACGGGTCCGCATCCTGGTCGCGGAAGTCGGCCTGGCGCAGGCGGTGATCGATGTTGAACGAGCCCAGCCCGCGCGTCAGGCGGCCGAGCAGATAGAGCTCCTCGACGGTCGCGCTGGGGCTGGCGAGCGTCGCGAGCTCGGCGCCGGCGGCCTTGAGGCCCTTCGCGGCGGTCTCGAGAGCCACTTCCCAGCTGACCTGCTTCCACTCGGTGCCTTCGCGCACCAGCGGCGCGCCCAGGCGGTCGGCGCTGTACACGCCTTCGTAACTGTAGCGATCGCGGTCGGCGATCCAGGTCTCGTTGATGGCCTCGTTGGCACGCGGCACGACACGCATGAGCTTGCCGCGCAGCACGTGGCCGTAGATGTTCGTGCCGACGCCGTCGTGCGGCGACACCAGCGCCGCCTGGGTCATTTCCCAGCCGCGCGCGCGGTAGCGGAACGGCTTGGAATTCAGCGCGCCCACCGGGCACAGGTCGATGATGTTGCCGGACAGCTCGTGCTCGACGGCGCGCTCGATGTACGTGCCGATCTCCATGTGCTCGCCACGGCCGGTGGTGCCGAGCTCCTGGAAGCCCGCCACCTCGGAAGTAAAGCGCACACAGCGCGTGCAGTGGATGCAGCGCGTCATGTCGGTCGACACCAGCGGACCCAGGTCCTTGTCCTTGACCACGCGCTTGCGCTCGGTGAAGCGCGAGATGTCTCGGCCGAAGCCCATGGCGAGATCCTGCAGCTCGCACTCGCCGCCCTGGTCGCAGATCGGGCAATCGAGCGGGTGATTGATGAGCAGGAACTCCATCGTCGCCTTCTGCGCGCCGATGGCCTTGGGGCTCTTGGTGAAGACCTTCATGCCTTCGGTAATGGGGGTGGCGCAGGCCGGCAGCGGCTTCGGCGCCTTCTCCACTTCGACCAGGCACATGCGGCAGTTGGCCGCGATGGGTAGTTTGTCGTGGTAGCAGAAGCGGGGCACGTACGCGTTCTGCGCGTCCGTGACGTGGATGATCATCTGGCCTTTCTTGCCCTGGCAGGCCTTGCCGTCGACCTCGACGTTGACCACGTCGGAGGGCGGCGCGGCGGGCGGCGGCGGCGCGGTCTTGTCGGCCGGCGTGCTCATGCCGCCCTCCGCGCCGGGTCGTCGACGATGCTGCGGCCGCCGTTCTCGATCATGTATTCGAACTCGTGGCGGAAGTGCTTGAGGAAGCTCTGCACCGGCCACGCGGCGGCGTCGCCGAGCGCGCAGATGGTGTGGCCCTCGATGCGTCCCGCGACGTCGACCAGCAACTGCAGGTCGTTCTTGTTGCCCTGCCCCGCCATGATCCGGCGGATCACGCGGTTCATCCAGCCGGTGCCCTCGCGGCACGGCGTGCACTGGCCACAGGACTCGCTCTTGTAGAAGCGCGACAGGCGCTCGAGCACCTTCACCATGCAGGTGGTCTCGTCCATGACGATGACCGCCGCCGAGCCGACCGACGAACCCGCCGCCTTCAGCGAGTCGTAGTCCATGTTCGCGGCCATGATCTTGTCCGCGGGCAGCACGTACACCGACGATCCGCCCGGGATCACCGCCTTGAGCTTGCGCCCGCCCTTCACGCCGCCGGCGATCTCCAGCAGCTCCGCGAACGGAATGCCCATCGGCAGCTCGTAGTTGCCCGGCTTCTCCACGTGCCCCGACACCGAGAAGATCGCGGTGCCGCCGGCATTGGCGACGCCCAGCTTGGCGAACCAGTCCGCGCCCTTGCGCAGGATGGTGGGCACTGACGCATAGCTTTGCGTGTTGTTGATGGTGGTCGGCAGGCCGTACAGGCCGAACGCCGCCGGGAACGGTGGCTTGAAGCGCGGCTTGCCCTGCTTGCCCTCGAGCGAATCGAGCAGCGCGGTTTCCTCGCCGCAGATATAGGCGCCGGCGCCGACCGCGGTGAACAGGTCGAAGTCCACGCCCGAGCCGAGGATGTTCTTGCCCAACAACCCGGCCGCGTAGGCTTCCTTGACGGCCGCTTCGAAGCGCGGCACGGGCTCACCGAGGAACTCGCCGCGGATGTAGTTGTAGCCCACGGTCGCGGTCATGCAGTAGCCGCCGATGGCCATGCCCTCGATCAGCGAGTGCGGGTTGTAGCGCAGGATGTCGCGGTCGTGGCAGGTTCCGGGCTCGGACTCGTCCGAGTTGCAAACCGTGTACTTCTGCACCGGCGACTTGCGCGGCATGAAGCTCCACTTGGTGCCGGTGGGAAAGCCCGCGCCGCCGCGGCCGCGCAGGCCCGAGGCCTTGACCTGCTCGATGACGCTCTCGGGCGTCGGCTTCTCGGCGAGGATCTTCTTCCACGCGTCGTAGCCGCCGATCTTGAGATAGTTCTCGAGCTTCCAGGATTCCTTGAACTTGAGCGGTTCGAACACCGTCAGGTTCATCTTGTCCTGCCACTTTTCGAGTGCGCCTGGCATCTAGCTACTTCCTACTTCAGCTCGTCGAGCACCTTGTCCACCTTCTCGGGCGTCAGGTACTCGTGGAAAACGTGGTCGACCATCATCATCGGCGCGCCGGTGCAGGCCGCCAGGCACTCCTCTTCCTTCTTGAGGAAGATGCGGCCGTCGGGCGTGCTCTCGCCGAGCTTGATGCCGAGTTTCTTCTCGCAATGCGCCACCAGGTCCTCGGCGCCGTTCAGCATGCAGCTGATGTTGGTGCAGATGCTGACGTGGTGGCGGCCGCAGGGATGGGTCTCGAACATCGAGTAGAAGGTCGCGACCTCGTACACCTGCACGGCCGGCAGCTTCAGGTACTCGGCGACGCCGTCCATGAGCTCGGGGGTCAGGAAGCCGTTGTTCTGCTCCTGCGTGAAGCGCAGCGCCGACAGCACCGCGGAACGATGCCTGCCGGTGGGAAAGCGGCCGATCCACTCGTCGATCTCGTGGCGCGTGTGCTCGCTCAGGACGCGCGACTTGTCGCCGAGCCCCGGCTCGAACGTGCCGCCATCCGCTGTCTTGACGACATGCGTCATCGATCCACCTCTCCGAACACGATGTCCTGCGTGCCGATCACCGCGACCACGTCCGCGAGCATGTGCCCGCGGGTCATCTCCTCGAGAGCGGACAGGTGCGCGAAACCCGGCGCGCGGCACTTGAGGCGGTATGGCTTGTTGGCTCCATCCGAGATCAGGTAGATGCCGAATTCGCCCTTGGGCGCTTCGACCGCGGCGTAGGTTTCGCCGGCGGGAACGCTGTAGCCCTCGGTGAACAGCTTGAAGTGATGGATCAGCGATTCCATGTCGCCCTTCATCTCTTCACGGCGCGGCGGGCGCACCTTGCGGTCGTCGATCATCACCGGGCCGGGATTCCTGCGCAGCCAGTCGACGCACTGCTTGATGAGTCGTGTGCTCTGGCGCAACTCTTCGATACGCACCAGGTAACGGTCGTAGCAGTCTCCATTGACGCCCACCGGGATGTCGAAGTCGAGATCCGCGTACACCTCGTACGGCTGCTTCTTGCGCAAGTCCCAGGCGATGCCCGAGCCGCGCAGCATCGCGCCGCTGAAGCCCAGCGCCATGGCGCGCTCCGGCGAGACCACGCCGATGTTCACGGTGCGCTGCTTCCAGATGCGATTGTCGGTGAGCAGCGTTTCGTACTCGTCGATGGCCTTGGGGAACCGCGCCGCGAAATCGTCGATGAAATCCAGCATCGAGCCCTGGCGCGCGGCGTTCATGCGATCGGCGTTCTTCTGCGAGCGCCACTTCGAGGCCTGGTACTTCGGCATCGAGTCCGGCAGGTCGCGGTACACGCCGCCCGGGCGGTAGTAAGTCGCGTGCATGCGCGTGCCCGAGACGGCTTCGTAGCAATCCATCAGGTCCTCGCGTTCCTTGAACGCGAGCAGGAACACGGTCATCGCCCCGATGTCGAGCGCGTGCGCGCCCAGCCACATCAGGTGGTTCAGCACGCGCGTCACTTCGTCGAACATCACGCGGATGTATTGCGCGCGGATCGGCGGCGTCACCCCGAGCAGGCGCTCGATGGCCATGACGTAGGCGTGCTCGTTGCACATCATGGACACGTAGTCGAGCCGGTCCATGTATCCGATCGACTGGTTGAAGGGCTTCGATTCGGCCAGCTTCTCGGTGCCGCGATGGAGCAGCCCGATGTGCGGGTCGGCCTTCTGCACGACCTCGCCGTCCATCTCCAGCACCAGGCGCAGCACGCCGTGCGCCGCGGGGTGCTGCGGGCCGAAGTTCATCGTGAAATTGCGGATCTCGTTCATCGTGTCGATTACTTGGTCGTCTTGAGCGCCGCGTCGTAACGGTTGTCGGTGCGGATGACCTTCGGCACCAGGGTGCGCGGCTCGATGCTCACCGGCTCGTACACCACGCGCTGCTTGTCGGCGTCGTAGCGCACCTCGACGTTGCCGATCAGCGGGAAGTCCTTGCGGAACGGGTGCCCGATGAAGCCGTAGTCGGTGAGGATGCGGCGCAGGTCCGGGTGACCGCTGAACAGGATGCCGAACAGGTCGAAGGCCTCGCGCTCGAACCAGTTGGCGCCCGGCCAGATGTCGACCACCGAATCGATGATGGGATCTTCCGCGTCCTCGCAGCGCGCGCGGATGCGGATGCGCTGGTTGTTGGAGACCGACAGCAGGTTGTACGCCACGGCGAAGCGCGCACCGTCGTGCGGCAACCGCGGGCCACCGCGATTCACGCCGCGGCTGAAACCCGAATGGGTGGCCGACAGGGTTTTCCACTCGCTCGAGGCGTACTCGAGGTAATCGACGCCGGCGAGATCGACCAGGACCTCGAATCTCAGCGCCGGATCGTCACGCAGCGTGAGGCAGACCTGCTTGATGTGCGCGGGCTGCACCTCGTAGCACAGCTCGTCGGGCAGCGAATGCACACGCAGCACGCGGTCGCTCAGCCTTGCTTCGACGTGGGCCGCGAGCGCGGCGATTTTCTCGTTGGCGGGGGCTGTCATGGCGGGGGATCAGGTCCGGGCGATGGTGCTGGTGCGCTCGATCTTCTTTTGCAGCTGGATGATGCCGTACATCAGCGCCTCGGCCGTGGGCGGACAGCCCGGCACGTAGACGTCGACGGGCACCACGCGATCGCAGCCGCGCACCACCGCATATGAATAGTGATAGTAGCCACCGCCATTGGCGCACGAGCCCATGGAGATGACCCAGCGCGGCTCGGGCATCTGGTCGTAGACCTTGCGCAGCGCCGGCGCCATTTTGTTCACCAGCGTGCCGGCGACGATCATGACGTCGGACTGGCGCGGGCTCGGGCGGAACACCACCCCGAAGCGGTCGAGGTCATAGCGCGACGCGCCGGCGTGCATCATTTCCACCGCGCAGCACGCCAGGCCGAAGGTCATGGGCCACAGCGATCCGGTGCGCGCCCAGTTCATGGCCGCGTCGATGGTGGTGGTCACGAAGCCGCGTTCGGCGAAGCCCTGCGGCTCGTTGTCCGCGGCATTGTCGGCTAATCCCATTCGAGCGCCCCCTTCTTCCACTCGTAGATGAACCCGACCACGAGGATGAACAGGAAGATGCCCATGGCGACCAGGCCGTAGACGCCGATGCTGTCGAGCACCACCGCCCACGGAAACAGGAACGCGATTTCGAGATCGAAGACGATGAACAGGATGGCGACCAGGTAGTAGCGCACGTCGAACTTCATGCGGCTGTCTTCGAAGGCCTCGAAGCCACACTCGTACGCGGAGAGCTTTTCCTTGTCGTCCTTGTGGCGCGCCTGCCAGCGGCCGATCAGCAGGCCCAGGGACATGAGCAGCAGCGCGAGCCCGGTCGCGACCGTGAGGAAAATCAGGACGGGCAGGTAATTGGCTAGCATCCCGCGACGACTCTTATCTGCGTATGGAGCTGGGGCTCACGTAAGGGGGCTCACGAAAAGGGGCAGCAACCTCTCGTAAAGCGAGAGACAACCGCCCCCCAAAAAAATTCGGGCGCGATTGTATCAGGGATAAAGAAGTGATGGTGCCGACGGGGAGACTCGAACTCCCACGGATCGCTCCGCTAGCCCCTCAAGCTAGTGTGTCTACCAATTCCACCACGTCGGCGTAACGTGAAAAAAACGTCAGGGCTTTTCCGGACCCGGCTTCGCGGGCTCTGCTGCCCCCGGGACCGCGTTCGAATCGAGCGGCGCGGGTGCGGGTGCGGGCGCCTGGGCAGGAGCAGGCGCCGGCGCGGTCACCGGGACCTTGTCGAGCAGCGAAGTCGGCGCAGCCTTGGCGTCGCGCTGGAACAGATACGTGAGGCACAGGCTGTTGATCATGAAGATCGCGGCGAAAACCGCGGTCAGGCGCGACAGGCCGGTGGTCGCGCCACGCGCGCCAAACACCGTACCGGAAGCACCGGCGCCGAAACCCGCGCCCGCGTCGGCGCCCTTGCCTCGTTGCAACAGCACGAGGGCGACGATCACGAAGGCCGAGATCACCTGCAGAATTGTAAGAATCGATCGCAACATTTCTTTGTCACCAGTTTCAGGTGCGCGCCGCGGCAACGATGGCGAGGAATTCTTCGGCCTTGAGCGAAGCGCCGCCGATCAACCCGCCGTCCACGTTCGGCATCGAAAAGATTTCCGCAGCGTTCGCGGCCTTGACGCTGCCGCCGTACTGGATGCGTACGAGGGCGGCGATCTTAGCATCGCGGCTGGCGATGCGCCCGCGGATGTGGGCATGCACTTCTTCGGCCTGTTGCGGCGTCGCCGTCTTGCCCGTGCCGATGGCCCATACGGGCTCGTAAGCAATTACCGCAGTACTGAACGCCGCCACGCCCGACAGATCGAGCACGGCATCGAGCTGGCGGTCGACGACTTCGAAGGTGCGCCCTGCTTCGCGCTCGGCGAGCGATTCGCCCACGCACAGGATTGGCGTCAGGCCCACGGCCATCACGGCGGCGAATTTGCGCGCCACCAGCTGGTCGGATTCACCAAACAGCGCCCGCCGCTCGGAATGCCCGACGATGGAGCCTGCGCAACCCACGTCCTTGAGCATGCTCGCGGACACTTCGCCCGTGAATGCACCCTGGGTTTCCGCGCACACGTCCTGGGCGCCCGTGTTGATGCGCGTGCCCTGCAGTTCGCGGACCAGTTCCGACAGGTAGACGAACGTGGGGCACAACCAGACTTCCGCGGAGGTGTTCGGAAGCTTCTGCACGATGGTCTCGACCAGCGCCGTCTTCTCGGCGCGCGAACCGTGCATTTTCCAGTTGCCAGCGATGATCTGTCGACGCATTGGGTTAGCCATTCGAAGGCCGTTCTGGCGGCTCAAAAAAGGGGCGCGATGATAGCGGCGCGCCCCTCAGGACGCAACGCGGCGCACCACGGCCGCGATCTCTTCCGCGCAGCGCAAGGTATCGGTCTCCTCGCGGGCCTCCACCATGACCCGGATCACGGGCTCGGTGCCCGAGGGCCGCAACACCACGCGCCCCTCGTCGCCCAGCCGCTGCTCCACCGTCCGGACCGTGTCCGTGACCTCGGGAACGGTCTTGGGATCGAACCGCCTGGCGACTTTCACGTTGATCATGGTCTGCGGGAACCGGGTCATTCCGGCCGCGAGCTCGGCCAGGCTCTGGCCGGTCTCACGCATGACGGCGAGCACCTGCAGCGCCGCCATGAGGGCATCCCCGGTCGTGGTCTTGTCGAGCAGCAGGATGTGGCCGGAAGTTTCGCCGCCGACCTCGCCGCCGAATTCGCGCAGCATGCCGAGCACGTAGCGATCGCCGACCTGGGCGCGCTTGAACTCGATGCCCTGGGCGCGCAATGCCACTTCGAGGCCGAGGTTGCTCATCACCGTCCCGACCACGGGGCCACGCAGCAGGCCGGCTCGCTTGCGCGCGCTGGCGATGATGTAGATGAGTTGATCGCCGTCGACGATGCGGCCGAGGCCGTCGACCATGACCAGGCGATCGCCGTCGCCATCGAGCGCGACGCCAGCCGCGGCGCGCACGCCGGGCACGGTGAGCTGCAGCAGTCCGGGCGACGTCGATCCGCACCCGTCATTGATGTTGCGTCCGTTCGGCGAGCAGCCGAGCGGGATGATCTCCGCACCCAGGTCGGCCAGCGTGCGCGGCACTACCTTGTAGCCGGCGCCATGCGCGCAATCGACCACGAGCTTGAGGCCCTCGAGGGTCACGCCCTTGGGCAGCGACTCCGAACAGAAGTCCTGGTACAGCCGCCGCGACTTGTCGACACGTTGCGCGCGACCGAGATTCATCGACGAACGCGTGATCGCGCCCTGCTCCAGCTCGGCTTCGATGGCTTCCTCGATTTCATCGGAGAGCTTGCCGCCCTGCGCGTCGAAGAACTTGATGCCGTTGTCGTCGTAGAGATTGTGTGACGCGCTGATGACGATGCCGAAATCGCAGCCGAACCTGCGCGTGAGATAGGCGATGCCGGGAGTCGGCAACGGGCCGATGAGATTGACGTTGACGCCCGCGGCGACGAAACCCGCTTCGAGCGCGGCTTCGAACATGTAGCCCGAGAGCCGGGTGTCCTTGCCGATGAGCACGGTGCCGCCGTTGGGCGCGAGCACGCGCGCGGCGGCGCTGGCGAGGCGCAGGGCGAAGTCGACCGTGAGCGGATGCTCACCCACCCTGCCGCGAACGCCATCCGTGCCGAAGTACTTGCGCCCCATCTATCTTTCTCCCATCGATCGTTTTTCCTCAGGCCTCGCCCTTGAGCACCGCGGCCGCCACGCGCACCGCGTCGACGGTTGCCGCCACGTCGTGGGCGCGCACGATACGCGCTCCGTTGAGAACCGCAATGGCGGCCAGCGCAACGCTGCCGGGCAATCGTTGGTCCACGCCCCGGCCCGTCAACTTCGCCAGCATGGACTTGCGTGACAGGCCCACCGCGATCGGCACGCCCAGCGCCTCGAGGCTCGACAGGCCTTTCAAGAGCGCAAGATTGTGAGTCGCGGTCTTGCCGAAGCCGAAGCCCGGATCCACCGCGAGCCGCGCGACCTCGACGCCGAGCTCGCGGCAGGCGCGCATGCGCGCGGCCAGGAACGTGCCGACTTCCTCGACCACGTTCTCGTAGTGCGGCGCTTCCTGCATCGTGCGCGGCTCGCCCTGCATGTGCATGAGGCAGATGCCCGCACCGCTCACCGCCGCCGCGTCGAGCGCTCCCGGCTCGGCGAGCGCGCGTACGTCGTTGATGATGTCGGCGCCCGCCGCGACGGCCGCACGCATGACCTCGGGCTTGCTGGTGTCGATCGAAATGAACACGGGCGACTCACGCCGCAACGCTTCGATCACCGGCGTGACGCGATCGAGCTCCTCGGCGAGCGTCGCGGGATTGGCACCGGGCCGCGTCGATTCGCCGCCCACGTCGATGATCGCGGCGCCTTCGGCCACCATGCGCCGCGCCTGCGACAGCGCTGCGGCCGGGGTGCCGAACTTGCCGCCATCCGAGAACGAATCGGGCGTGACGTTCAGCACGCCCATCACCACGGGCGCGGCGAGATCGAGCACGCGGTCGCGGCACTGCCACTTGTCGTTGACCGGGATCATCTGGCTGGCTCGTCTCCCCAAAGAAAAAGCCCGCCGGCGGTGCCTGCGGGCTTTCTCGTCATCGTCTTTGTTCAGTGTTGTCCGGCAGGAGACCCGATCGTGCCGCCGCCTTCGGCCTCGCCTTCGGGTCGCTTGGCCTTCGGCGTGCCCACCGAGTCGTCCCAGTCCGCGGGCGGCTTCGGCTGCTTGCCGTTCATGATGTCCTTGATCTGAGTCTCGTCGATGGTCTCGTACTTGACGAGCGCATCCGCCATCACGTGCAGCTTCTCGAGGTTGGTCTGCAGGATTTCCCTGGCCTTGTTGTAGTTCGACTCGATGACGCTGCGCACTTCCTCGTCGATGGCGTGCGCGGTGTCATCCGAAACCTGCTTGTGCTGCGTGACCTGGCGGCCGAGGAACACTTCGCCCTGGTCCTCGCTGTAGGTGAGCGGGCCCAGTTTGTGCGACAGGCCCCACTTCGTGACCATGTTGCGCGCGAGTTCGGTGGCGCGTTCGATGTCGTTCGACGCGCCGGTCGTGACCGAATCCGCGCCGAAGATCAATTCTTCCGCGACGCGCCCGCCGAACAGCGTGGCGATGGAGCTCTGGATGCGGCGCTTGGAGAGCGAGTAGCGATCCTGCTCGGGCAGGAACTGCGTGACGCCCAGCGCGCGGCCGCGCGGGATGATCGTCACCTTGTAGACCGGGTCGTGCTCGGGCACGACGAAGCCGACGATGGCATGACCCGCCTCGTGGTAGGCGGTCATCTTCTTTTCCTGGTCGGACATGACCATGGAGCGGCGTTCCGCGCCCATGTAGATCTTGTCCTTGGCGCGCTCGAACTCGTCCATGCCGACGATGCGTTTATTCGCTCTTGCGGCGAACAGCGCCGCTTCGTTCACCAGGTTGGCGAGGTCGGCGCCCGAGAATCCGGGCGTGCCGCGCGCGATGTACGCGGGCTTCACGTCGTCGGCCAGCGGCACCTTGCGCATGTGCACGCGCAGGATCTGCTCGCGGCCGCGCACGTCCGGCAGCGGCACCACGACCTGGCGGTCGAAGCGGCCCGGGCGCAGCAGCGCCGGGTCGAGCACGTCGGGCCGGTTGGTGGCGGCGATGACGATGATGCCCTCGCTGCCTTCGAAGCCGTCCATCTCGACCAGCAGCTGGTTCAGCGTCTGCTCGCGTTCGTCATGACCGCCGCCGAGGCCGGCTCCGCGATGACGGCCGACCGCGTCGATTTCGTCGATGAAGATGATGCAGGGCGCGTGCTTCTTGGCCTGCTCGAACATGTCGCGCACGCGCGAGGCGCCGACGCCGACGAACATCTCGACGAAGTCGGAACCGGAAATGGTGAAGAACGGCACCTTGGCCTCGCCCGCGATGGCGCGCGCCAGCAGCGTCTTGCCGGTACCCGGCGAGCCGACCATGAGCACGCCCTTCGGGATCTTGCCGCCGAGCTTCTGGAACTTGGAGGGGTCCTTGAGGAAGTCGACGATCTCGCCCACTTCCTGCTTGGCCTCGTCGACGCCCGCGACATCCGCGAACGTGACGTTGACCTGGTCCTCGCCTAACAACCGCGCGCGGCTCTTGCCGAACGACATGGCGCCACGACCGCCGGCCGAGCCCTGCATCTGCCGCAGCATGTAGACGAACACGAGGATGAGCAGCAGCGCCGGCGCGAGCTGCAACAGCAGCTGCATGAGGAAATTCGGCTGCTTCGGCGGCTCGCCCTTGAAGTCGACGTGCGCCTTGTCGAGCAGGCCGATCAGCGCCGTGTTCTCCGTTTCCGGGTTGTACGCGCGGAAGCGGCTCTCGTCCTTGCGCACGCCGACGATCTCTTCGCCGCGCAACGTCACGGACTTGATGCGCCCGCTACGGACGTCGTCGAGGACCGTCGAATACGACACCTGCGTGGGCTCGGCACCGGTGGGCACGTAGCGGCTGAACACCACCACCATGACCATCACGATTACGACCCAAAGCAGGATGTTTTTTGTCAGATCGTTCAAAGAGTTACCCTCGCGAGGCGACCGGCGCGGCATGCAGGATGCCGGTCACGCTACACCATCCGAAAACCGCTCGCCAGCAGGTAAGACTCAGAACTGTGCGCCCGTGAGGCATCAGGTATGGCGAATCGGACCTTGTTGAAAGAAAGAGCGCCGGTTCAGTGATTCGCTGGCACCGGCGCCGTGGACGTTTTGATGAGGCTCGCGCGAATTGGTTTCAAGGCGCGCACCCCGGAATCACCGGGGCACGCACCGTACAACGCCTCGCTGCCACTCGTGGGGTCGGCGCGCGACTTCGAGCCCGCGCCGCTTTTGGCCTGCGAAAACGGCTGCAATCTTTACAATGCCGCCATGGAACTTTCGGAACGACAGCGCAAGTATCTCCGCGGCCTGGGCCACGCGCTCAACCCCGTCATCCTCATCGGCCAGCATGGCGTCACTGCCGCGGTGATCGCCGAGACCCAACGCGCCCTCGCCGACCACGAACTCATCAAGGTGAAGTTCCGCGGCACGGATCGCGACGCGCGCGACACCGGTCTCGACCAACTAGCTGCCGCGACGCAGAGCATGTTGGTGCAACGGATCGGGCATACAGCCCTCTACTACAAACGCCGGGATGACCGTCCCGGAATTGTGATCCCCGACGCATAAAGACCCGGTGTTGCTGGCCGATTTCCTGTGTCAGGAGCGAGGATCGCGCCACAGGGAGGTAATTGCGGACTGTTCCGGTGGTAACACATTGGAATAAGTCGTATATCAGGCAGCACATGACGGCTCGAAACAAAAGATCGTTCGGACGCGAAGCCCTCGCGGTCTATCTAGCCGCGCTGCTGATCATATCCGGCACCTGGGCCGCGTCCCGCTACCTGATCCTGCGCAAATTCGAGTACATCGAGCACAACGACGTGGCGCGCAGCGTCGAGGTGATGCGCAAGGCGCTGGTCACCAAGAACACCGAAATCGAGACCGTGTCGCGCGACTTCGCGCGCTGGGACGACATGTATTCGTATGTCTCGTCGCTCGACCCGAAATTCGAATACGAGAACTTCTCCGAGGCCGGCCTCGACGAGATGAACGTCGATCTCGTGTGGCTGCTCGACCCGAACGACAAGCTGCTGTCCTCCTTCGAGAACGATACCGACGACGCGCACTACAGCCATCCGGCCAGCGCCCCGCTCATCCGCGAGCTAGAGCGCATCACGCCGCTGGTGCGCTCCGTGGTCGACCAGGAAGGCACGCTGCGCATGGTGCTGATCAAGGGCGTGCCGCACGTGATCGCCGCCCAGACCGTGTTGCACAGCGACCGCAGCGGTCCCGCGGCGGGCACGCTGGTGTTCGCGCGACGCATCGGGCCGCCGGAAGTCGCGAGCATCGGCGCCGACTCGCAGCTCAACGTCCACTTCGAGCTGCTCGAAGATCCCAGCGTGGCCGCCGAGAAGCAGCCGCTGATCCTCGCGCAGGATGGCCGGCGCATCGTGCGCCGCTCGGACACGGCCATCGAAGGCCAGCTGCGCATCGACAGCATCGACAATCGCCCGCTGGCCGTGATGTACACGCTGCTGCCGCGCTCGGTGGTGCAGAGCGGCCAACAGGGCGTGCGCTATCTCATCGGCATGGTGGCGTTGCTGGTCAGCATCCTGGTCGCCGCGTGGCACGCCTATCGCGGCCGCCTCAAGCGATCGGCCGACGCCGCAGCGCTCAGTGAGACCCGTTATCGCGCGATCTTCGAGCGCGCCGCCTCCGGCATCGTGCTGTTCGACCCGGCATCACGCCGCGTGCTCGACGCCAATCCGCAGGCGCAGCGGCTGATCGGGGCATCGCTCGACGAACTGCGTCGCCGCGACGTCGCGACCATCTTCGACACCCCGGTGTCGCTCGCCGCGGGCAGCGAACGCGACGTGCCGTCCGAGAGCCGCCCGGCACAGATCCTGCGTGGCGACAACGAGCGCCGCGACGTCGAGATTTCCATCGCCGACATCGAACCGGGCTCCGGCCGCGTGCACGCCATGCTGCTGCAGGACATCTCGCACCGGCGCGAGGCCGAGCGCCGCGCGCAGGAACACCAGCTTTCGCTGCAGCACCTCGCCACCCACGACGCCCTCACGGGATTGCCGAACCGCGCCTTCCTCAACGAGGAACTGCCGCGGCTCATCGACGAGGCCGCGCGCCGCGGTGATTCGCTGTCGATCCTCTACATCGACTGCGACAACTTCAAGAACATCAACGATTCGCGCGGACATTCGATCGGCGACGACTACCTGCGCAGCGTCGCGCGCCGCCTGCGCGACAGCATCGCGAGCCCGGACCTCGTGGTCCGCATGGGCGGCGACGAATTCCTGGTGGTCACGCGCCATTACGGCCTCGAGCCGGATAGCGCCGCCATCGCCGAACGCGTGGCGGCGGCGTTGAAGAAGCCGGTGCGCCTGGGCGAGGCCACCTACTCGGCCACCACCAGCATCGGTCTTTCGGTCTACCCGCGCGACGCCACCACCATGAGCGAGTTGCTGCGCTCGGCCGACATCGCGCTGTACGAAGCCAAGGCGCGCGGCCGCGACAACGTGCAGATGTTCGACGCCGCCATGAACAAGCGCGTCCATACGCGCCTGGCGCTCGAGCAGGACTTGCGCAGCGCGGTGAACCGCGATGCCATCGAGATCCAGTTGCAGCCCATCGTCGACATCCGCAGCGGCCGCCTGGTCTCCTTCGAGGCGCTGGCGCGCTGGAACGATCCGCGCCATGGCGCCGTGCCGCCGCTGTCGTTCATCGAGGTGGCCGAGGCCTCGGATCTCATCGTGGAACTCGGCGAATGCGTGTTCCGCAACGTCGCGCGGCAGATCGCCGCGTGGCAGCGCGCCGGGCTCAAGCCCGTGCCCGTGGCGGTCAACGTCTCGGCCAAGCAGCTCAAACGCTCCAACCTGCCGGAGCGCCTGGTCGCGATCGCGCACGAGTTCGACATCGCCCCGCACCAGATGGAAGTCGAGCTCACCGAGAGCGTCGCGATGCAGGACTCCGAGCAGCACGTGACCAAGCTGCACGCGCTGCGCGACCTCGGCATCCGCGTCTCGGTGGACGATTTCGGCACCGGCTATTCGAGCCTCTCCTACCTGCGCAACCTGCCGATCGACTATCTCAAGATCGATCGCACCTTCGTGCGCGACATGAACGTGGATCGCAACGACGCCGCCATCGTGCGCGCCATCATCAGCATGGCGCAGAGCCTGCACCTCGGCACCGTGGCCGAAGGCATCGAAACCCGCGAGCACGCCTCGCAGCTGCTCGCGCTCGGCTGCTCCACTGGCCAGGGTTACTTCTTCAGCAAGCCGATGGCGCCGACCGAGACGCACGAGCTGCTGCGTACCATGCGCGGCGCGGCACCCATGCAGGGCGGGCCGAACCTGGAGATCGTCAGGGTTTCCTGAAGTCCGCCTCGATCACTTCCCGGGGATCCAGAAATCCTTGCCATTGAGCCGCGCCTCGCTGATCAGCTCGAGGCGTCGCTTGAATTGCGCTTCATCGAACGTGGTCGCACCGGGCTTCGACATGAACGCCATCTTGATACCCGCGGCCTTGGCGGCCTTCAGCTTGGCGACGTCGGGTGCTACCTCGCTGTCATAGAACAGCAGCAGCGCGGGCGGCGGGACGTCGGTGGACTGGTGTGGAAACGCACTGAGCAGCGTCATGCCATGGCGACGCAGGACGCTCATGATCGGTGAATCGTCGGCGCCATCCGGGGCGACGAGGCCGAAGTCGATCAACGGAACGTTGTCGTTCGACAGCTGCGTGACCAGCTGGTCGAGCTCGCGATCCGCCAGCGGCACGAGTCCCGCGGGCGGCGCGGCGTCCTCCGACAGGATCTTCACCCTGATGTTGCGGTACTTCACCACGCTGCCCGGGTCGTGGGCCTGCAATGCGAATGTGCCCGACCCTAACAACCTGCCCTTCTTGTCCGCAGGACGGTACGCGTTCGCCGGCTCTGCGTACTCGCAGATCAGCCGGTCGTTGATGAAGGTCTGGATGGTCTTGCCGACGACACGGATGCGGTAGTTGAACCACTCGTTGTCGTGGACCGGCGCCACCCAGGTATTGCGCACGGCATAGATGCTGCCGGTCATCTTGTGCTCGACGTAGCCGCCCATGCGCTCGGCGGGCGGGTTCGAGTTGATGACCTGCAACTCGTAGCCGGCCTCCGGCCAGCCCGGGCCCTGCAGCTTGGTGTGCACGTAGATACCGCTGTTCGAGCCGGGCTCGGTGTACACCTCGGCGGACAGTTCGAAGTTCCTGAACTCGTGGTTGGCGACCTTGCCGACGTAGAAGAGGTGCGAGCGGTCGCCGCGCGTCACGAAGACGCCCTTCTCGACCACCCAGGTTTTGGGATTCTCGGCCGGCTTCCAGCCCTTGAGCGTCTTGCCGTCCTGCAGCGGGATCCAGTCCTGCGAGAAGACCTGTGGCGCCGCGCAGATCAGCGCGCACGCCAGCCATGCTCGATGCTTCATATCCGCTCCCTTGCTGAAGCCGGCTGACTGACTAGATGTACCGGACCTTGACGATCTCGTAACTGTGCGTGCCGCCCGGCGCGGTCACGTCGACCACGTCGCCCGCGCTCTTGCCGACCAGCGCGCGCGCGATCGGCGAGGTGATGGAGATGCGCGCCGCCTTGATGTCGGCCTCGTCCTCGCCGACGATCTGGTAGCTGATGCTCTTGCCGTCGTCCTGGTCTTCGAGGTCGACGGTCGCGCCGAAAATCACCTTGCCGCTGCTCGCCATCGCCGTCGGATCGATGATCTCCGCGGTCGACAGCTTCGACTCGATCTCGCTGATGCGCCCCTCGATGAAGCCCTGCTGTTCGCGCGCCGCGTGGTACTCGGCGTTCTCGGACAGGTCGCCATGGCTGCGCGCCTCGGCGATGGCCTTGATGACCCGCGGACGGTCCTCCGTCTTCAGACGCTTGAGTTCGTTGCGCAGCGCTTCGGCACCACGCAGGGTCATCGGGTTGCGTTTCATGAGCTCGCCTCCTGGTGCAGGTCCTGCAGGCGGTTGACTTCCACGGCGTCCAGGTGGTCCAGAGCTTCGCAGGTTGCGAGCGCGCCGGCGAGGGTCGTGTAGTAGGTCACGCGCTTGTGGACCGCTTCGCGGCGGATCGAATTCGACTCGCGGATGGCGGTCTTGCCCTCCGTGGTGTTCACGATCATCGCGAACTCGTCGTTCTTGATCATGTCGACGATGTGCGGGCGGCCCTCGCGGACCTTGTTGGCGCGCTTCACCGGCAAACCGGCCTCGCTGATGACACGGGCGGTGCCATCGGTGGCCGCGATCTCGAAGCCCTTTTCGACCAGCTTCCTGGCGAGCACGACCGCACCGGCCTTGTCACGCTCGCGCACGCTGATCAGGACCACGCCGGAGCGCGGCAGGGTCACGCCCGAGGCCGCCTGGGCCTTGGCGTAGGCCTCGCCGAAGGTGCGGCCGGTACCCATGACCTCGCCGGTGCTCTTCATCTCGGGGCCGAGGATGGGGTCCGCCTCCGGAAACTTGGTGAACGGGAACACCGCTTCCTTCACCGAGAAGTACGGCGGCACCACCTCGCCGACGTTCTCCATGGACTTCATCTTGCGGCCGGTCATGACGCGCGCGCCGATCTTGGCGAGTGGCACGCCGGTGGCCTTCGAAACGAACGGCGCGGTGCGCGAGGCGCGCGGGTTCACTTCCAGCACGTAGATGATCCCGTTCTGGATCGCGAACTGGATGTTCATGAGGCCGACGACGTTCAGCGCCTTGGCGAGCTTGCGGGTCTGGTCGCGCAGTTCGGCCTGGATCTCGGGGCTCAAACTGTTCGGCGGCAGCGAACAGCCCGAATCTCCGCTGTGCACACCGGCCTGCTCCACGTGCTCCATGATGCCGCCGATCAGCACGTCCTCGCCGTCGCAACAGGCATCGACGTCCACCTCGATGGCGACGTCGAGGAAGCGGTCGAGCAGCACCGGGCTGTCGTTCGAAACGCTGACCGCGGTGGCCATGTAGCTGCGCAGGTCTTCTTCGTTGAACACCACTTCCATCGCGCGTCCGCCGAGCACGTAGGAGGGACGCACCACCAGCGGGAATCCCACTTCGCGCGCCAGTTTCACGGCCTGTTCCTCGGTGCGTGCCGTCGCGTTCGCGGGCTGCTTGAGGCCCAGGTTCTTGACCAGCAGCTGGAAGCGTTCGCGGTCCTCGGCCACGTCGATGGAGTCCGGCGTGGTACCGATGATCGGCGCGCCGGCGGCCTCGAGCGGGCGCGACAGCTTGAGCGGCGTTTGCCCCCCGTACTGCACGATCACGCCCTCGGGCTTTTCCTTGTGGATGATCTCGAGCACGTCCTCGAGCGTCAGCGGCTCGAAGTACAGGCGATCCGACGTGTCGTAGTCGGTCGACACGGTCTCCGGATTGCAATTCACCATGATGGTTTCGAAACCATCCTCGCGCAGCTGCAGCGCCGCATGCACGCAGCAGTAGTCGAACTCGATGCCCTGGCCGATGCGGTTGGGACCGCCACCCAGGATCATGATCTTGCGTTTGTCGGTCGGCTGCGCCTCGCATTCCTCTTCGTAGGTGGAATACATGTAGGCGGTGGAGGTGGCGAACTCCGCGGCGCAGGTGTCGACCCGCTTGAACACCGGGCGCACGTTGAGCGCGTGGCGCTTCTCGCGCAGGCCCTGCTCCTTGATGCCCGTGAGTCGCGCCAGCCGGCTGTCGGAGAAGCCCTTGCGCTTGAGCTCGCGCATGCGCTCGGCGTCGAGCGACGACAGTCCCTCCTTGCGGACGCGCGCCTCTTCGTTCAGCAGGTCCTCGATCTGCGCGAGGAACCAGGGATCGATGTACGACAGTTCCTGGATGCGCTCCAGCGACCAGCCGGCGCGGAACGCGTCCGCGACATACAGCAATCGGCTCGGCCCCGGTGCGCGCAGCTCGTAGGCCAGCTTGTCGCGCGCATCCTCGTCGAGCGGCTCGGGGGACGCCGGCAGGATCTCGTTCAGTCCGTCGAGCCCGGTTTCCAGGCCACGCAGCGCCTTCTGCAGGGATTCCTGGAACGTGCGGCCGATGGCCATGACCTCGCCCACCGACTTCATCTGGGTAGTCAGGCGCGAATTGGCCGCCGGGAATTTCTCGAAGGTGAAACGCGGCACCTTGGTGACCACGTAATCGATGCTGGGCTCGAACGAGGCCGGGGTGGCGCCACCGGTGATGTCGTTCTTGAGCTCGTCGAGCGTGTAACCCACGGCGAGCTTCGCGGCGATCTTGGCGATCGGGAAGCCGGTGGCCTTGGAAGCGAGCGCCGACGAGCGCGACACGCGCGGATTCATCTCGATGACCAGCAGGCGGCCGTCCTTCGGATTCACGGCGAACTGCACGTTCGAACCGCCGGTGTCCACGCCGATCTTGCGCAGCACCGCGATCGAGGCGTTGCGCATGCGCTGGTATTCCTTGTCGGTCAGCGTCTGCGCCGGCGCCACGGTGATCGAGTCGCCGGTGTGCACGCCCATGGGATCGAAGTTCTCGATGGAGCACACGATGATGCAGTTGTCGTTGCGGTCGCGAACGACTTCCATCTCGAACTCTTTCCAGCCGATCACCGACTCCTCGATGAGGACCTCGGAGGTCGGCGACGCATCGAGGCCGCGCGCGACGATCTGCTCGAACTCCTCGCGGTTGTAGGCGATGCCGCCACCCGAGCCGCCCATGGTGAACGACGGGCGGATGACGCACGGGAACCCGAGGCCCTGCTGGATCTCGACCGCCTGCGCCAGTGAGTGCGCCACCGCGGCGCGCGGGCATTCGAGCCCGATTTCCTTCATCGCGTTCTTGAAGAGCTCGCGGTCCTCGGCCATGTCGATGGCCTCGCGCGAGGCGGCGATCAGCTCGACGCCGTGCTTCGCCAGCACGCCCTCGCGCACCAGGTCGAGCGCGGTGTTCAGCGCCGTCTGGCCGCCCATGGTGGGCAGCAGCGCGTTGGGTTTTTCCTTCTCGATGATGCGCGCCAGCGTGCGCCAGTTGATGGGCTCGATGTAGATGGAGTCGGCCATCCCCGGGTCGGTCATGATGGTCGCGGGATTCGAGTTCACGAGGATGACGCGGTAGCCCTCCTCCTTGAGCGCCTTGCAGGCCTGCGCGCCGGAATAGTCGAACTCGCACGCCTGGCCGATGATGATCGGGCCGGCGCCAATGATCAGGATGCTTTCGATGTC
>DASSRK010000142.1:0-32437 GCA_035701825.1 Steroidobacteraceae bacterium | reverse complement strand
GAACTGTATCGACGCCTTGTTGACACCATCCGGGCTGAACACGCTCCTGCGCGTGTGGATGAACATGCCGGAGAACCCGGTGCTGGTCGGTGCCTGCAGGCCGTTGGAGTCGAGGCCGCTGGTGGCGCGCGAGAACACCAGGCCCGCCTCGCCCGTGCCTCCGGGCACGTCCATGTCGTACAGCCGCAGGTCGAAGCTGGTCTTGCTGAATCCCGCCTTGTTGGCCGCATCCGGCTCGGGCGCCGTGGTCACGCCGCTGCTGCCCGGTGTACCGATCCACGCGAACGCCAGCTTGCCGAAGCCGAGCTTCAGGTCCTCGAAGCCGCCTCCGGTGCCGCTCATGTTCGAGAAGAAGAAATCGTTGAGGTGGATGTCGTGGCGCCGGTAGTAACGGTTGCCGGCCCAGAACTTCAGCGTCGGCTGCGACGCGATGACGTTGCCCACCGAGCCCCAGATCTCGGCGAAAGTGAACTGCGCGCTGCCGGAGCTGATCGCATCCTGGATGGGCGTGTACGCGGCCAGGGTAGTTTGAAAGCGGCCGATCGGTCCGTCGCCGGCCTCGAGCTCGCCGGCGTCATTCAATGCGAACGCGCCCTCGCCGTAGAAATTCTTGCCGAAGGTGATTTCGCCGTAGGTATCGGGTTCGTTGCCGAGACGGTATTTGGCGCTCGCGCCCGGCGCCTGGAATCCAACCATCGATCCGCCGGCGTCGTCACGGCCGTAACCGGCACGGAAATAGCCGTGGATGTCCATGAAACCCTGCAGCACTTCCTGCACCCGGCCCGCATAGGGATGCTGCGCGGTCAGCATGGCCTGCTCGCGCGATTCGGTATCGCGCTGGAACTCCTTGTTCACGACCTGTGCCTGGTTGGCGGCGGCCACCGCCGGCGCGGCGGGTGGGGCCGAGTTCGCCTCCAGGACCCGCAGTCGTTCCTCGAGTTTGCGCAACTGCTCGTCCTGCCGGGCGCGCTCGGCTTTCATGGCTTCGATCTCGGTACGCAGCTGGTCCACTTCGGTAGCGGCAGCCGCCGCGGCCGGAGCGAGGAAAGCCATCGACGGCAGGAGAAACAGGGCGAAATACAGGGCACGCACGCGCGGAATCCATGGAGTGGCCTACCGATCGCGCCAAGGGTGGTAAGCCATGCGCGCCGTGACAATCAGACTTTGGGGTACGGGATTCGTGGCACCCCAGTTCCTCACGCACTATCGATTCTTCCCCGCGGACTTTGGCGTGGGCCTGGCCGGCGTGTACCTGGCCTGGAGCGCGGTGATCGTCGTGCGCTTCCCGCGGCCGCGAAGCACACCGGATGGCGCACGAACACAATAAGTTGACGCGCGCACACAAGCGCGCGGTCGAACGCGCCTTCGACTAATAAAGTCAAAAGCTGAACGCCCGTCAAAGTTGGACAGGTTGTTAGTCCTGTTAGCGCAAACACATCCGCTCCCTGATTGCAGTCCCATGTCGCGTCGGGTATTTACGCCGCGGCATTTTTCCACCAGCAGCGAAGAACATCCTGAATCTCTTAAGCCAAACCCGAGCGCACTTCGGCACCGCGTTGCTGCTGTCGTTCTGCAGCGCGGCTGCGCTCGCCGCCGACGGCGGAGCGGCGTTCGCGCCGTGCAGCGCGTGTCACGGCGCCAGGGCCGAGGGCAACTCCGCGCTGCACGCGCCGGCGCTGGCCGGGCAGGATGCGGCGTACCTCGAGCGCCAGCTGCGCAACTTCCGCGCGGGACGGCGTGGCGCCCACAAGTCGGACACGCTCGGCGCGCAGATGCGCGCGCTGGCGGCCACGCTGCCCGATGACGCGGCCGTCGCGAAGCTCTCCTCTTATATCGCCTCGCTGCCGAAAACCGTCGTGGCGAAGCCGGCCAGGGGCGACCTGCACAATGGCAACAATCTCTACCAGGGCAAGTGCGGCGCCTGCCATGGCACGAACGCCGAGGGAAATCCGGCGCTGAAGGCACCGCGGCTCGCGGGGCTCGATGCCGCCTATCTCAAGCTGCAGTTCGCGCATTTCCGCGACGGCGTGCGTGGCACCGATCCGCAGGACCTGCAGGGCCGGCAGATGGCGCTGATGGCGAAGACGCTGGCCACGGAGCGCGACCTCGACGACGTCATCGCCTTCATCCACCAGCAGAGTCCCGCCAAATGATCCGCCTGCTGTGGGCCGCGGCCCTGGTGCTGGGCGCAACCGCCGTGGCCAACGTGATCACGTCCGCGCCCACGCCCGCTTTCACGCTGAGCTCCGCCTGCCCACCTGGCTTCGAGAAAACCGGCGCCGGCGTCTGCGAGCTGCGCACGCTGTACCAGTTCTATGATTCGCTCGAAGGCCGCGGCCTCGGTGGCACGCGCACGGCGCTTCCGCCGCATCGTGACGGCTTCACGCCGCACGAGATCGATCTCGGTCGTTATCTCTTCTTCGATCCCGTGCTGTCGGGGGATCACAGCCTCGCTTGCGCAAGCTGCCACGACCCGGCGCGCGGACTTTCCGACGGGCGACCCGTGTCGATCGGCATCCACGGCGCGGACGCCGGCCGCGCGGCGCCTACCTTGTGGAACGTCGCTTTCCTCAAGCGCTTCTTCTGGGACGCGCGCGCGGATTCGCTCGAGGCGCAGGCCGCGGGTCCGCTGTATTCGCCCAAGGAAATGGGCAACACGCGGCCGCAATTGCTCGCGAGCCTGAACGGCAATGCCGAGTATCGGCGGCTCTTCAAGCAAGCCTTCCCGCGCGACTCGGGCGAGATCACGGAGAAGCAGGTCTTCACCGCGCTCGCCGCGTTCCAGACTTCGCTGGTCTCGCTCAACAGTCGCTACGACCGCTACGTGCATGGCTACGAAGCCGCGCTCTCGCCGCACGAGCTCGAAGGCCTGAACGTGTTCCGCTCGTTCGTCGCGCGCTGCTCCGAGTGCCACACCCCGCCGCTGTTCACCAACGAGCAGGTCGCGGTCATCGGCATGCCGGAACCCGCGGGCCGGCCGTTCGACGTCGGCGCCGAGAAGACCTTCGGCAGCCCGAAGCTCAAGGGCGGATTCAAGGTGCCGACGCTGCGCAACATCACGCGCACCGCGCCCTACTCGCATGACGGCGCATTCACCGACCTGCGCAGCGCGGTCGAGTTCTACAACAAGGGCCGCGGCAACGCAGTGCCGAAGGACATGCACCTCTACCTGCACTGGCACATCTCTGATCCGCACCTGGCGGACACCGAGATCGATCGCATCGTGGATTTCCTGGGCGCACTGACCGACGAGACCTTCCTGCCGCAGATACCGGCGCGGGTCCCTTCCGGCCTGGCGCTCGACTAACTAGGAGACGGAAAGTGAAGAAGAAGATCTTCCTCGGCTTGCTCGTGGCGGCGCTGGTGTTCGGCGCCGGCATGTTCTACGGCCGCCTGAGCAAGCGCGACATGGTGATCAGTTCGTCCACGGCGGGGGCCAGCTACAGCGGTGGATTCAAGTCCGACGGCGCCGCACAGCCCGCGGGCGGTATCCGCTCTGTGGCGGGCCCCACGCCGACCAACGTGGTGGTCGTCAAGGACGGCCAGTCGATCCTGGCCGCGGTCAAGGCGGCGCCGAAGGGCACCATCATCCGCGTGATGCCGGGCACGTACCACGAGACCGTGTACGTCGACAAGGACGACATCCGCATCATCGGCGTGATCGAGGGCGGCAGGCGCCCGGTGCTCGACGGCGAAAAGAAGCTCAACGACGCCATCCTGTACTCGGGCAACAACTTCGTGGCCGAGAACCTGGAGATCCGCAACTACAAGGGCAACGGCATCATGGGCCAGGCCGGCAACAACTTCGAGATCCGCAACAACGTGATCTCCGAGTCCGGCGTGTACGGCATCTTCCCGCAGCTCGGCCAGAACGGCATCGTCGAGCACAACGTGGTGTCGGGCATCGCCGATGCGGCCATCTACATCGGCATGAGCGACAACATCCAGGTCGCGTACAACGACGTGTTCGGCAGCGTCGCCGGCATCGAGATCGAGAACAGCCGCCACGCGATCGTGGAACACAACTACGTGCACGACAACGCCGGCGGCCTGCTGGCGTTCGTGACCCCGGGCCTGCCGATCAAGACCACGCAGGACGTGATCTTCCGCAACAACTTCGTGGTCGACAACAACCACAAGAATTTCGGCGCGCCCGGCTCGACCGTGTCCGGCATCCCCGCCGGCACCGGCATCCTGGTGATGGCGGCCGACGACGTGGTGATCGAGGGCAACGTGATCTCGGGCAACAAGGTGTCCGGCATCATCATCACCGACCACGCGCACGCCAACAACATCACGGTCGACCCCGAGTCGGATCCGAATTCCGACCGCGTCAAGCTGCTCGAGAACGTGATGCTCAACAACGGCTACGACACCATTACCGAGGCGAAGGCGCTGGCGCTGGCCGAGGGCATGATGAAGGTCGAGCACCTCGACATCGTGCGCGTCGGCCCGAGCCCGGGCAGCTGCATCATCAATCGCCACCAGTACGTGACCGTGGGCGTGGGTGACTTCGCCGACTGTGATTTCACCAACACCGCGGCGACGACCAACTACCTGCTGCCGCCGGTGCCGCCGCGCGAGATCAAGCCGGGCGAGCGCGGCCGCGTGGTGTACCTCGGCATCTGCAGCGGTTGCCACGTCTACAACGGCCGCATGATCGGCCCGCCGGTGCAGGCCATCCAGGCGCTGTACCTCGACAACCCGCAGGGGCTCGCCGACTTCATCGCGAAGCCGACGAAGAAGCGCGCCGACTATCCCGAGATGCCGCCGCAGGACTACCTCGATCCCGAGACGCGCCTGGCGGTGGCCAAGTACATGTTGCAAGTGACCAACTAATTCGCAGGACGGAGAGAATCATGATTTTTCGCAAGAACACGCTGGCTGCCGCGATCGCGAAGGTGCTGGCTGGAACGGGCTTCGCGGCCATGGCGACCGGCAATGTCTTTGCGCAGGAAGCCGAAGGCCCCGAGGTCCTCGAAGAGGTGACCGTGTCCGCGCAGCTGCGCACGCAGTCCCTGCAGGACGTGCCGATCGCGATCCAGGTGGTCGACAAGGGCCTGATCGCCGACGTCGCCGCCGAGAACATGAGCGACCTGAACGGCTACGTGCCGGGCCTCGTGGTCTCGGGTGACAGCCCGACACAGCCGCGCTACCAGATCCGCGGCATCCAGACGGGCGACTTCGGCGTGGGCACCGACCCGGCCGTGGGCGTGTACGTCGACGGCATCTACTCGGCGCGCACCGGCGCGTCGATGCTGGCCTTCAACGACATCGAGCGCATCGAGGTGCTGAAGGGCCCGCAGGGCACGCTGTTCGGCCGCAACAGCGCCGCCGGCGCGATCTCCATCGTGACCACGCAGCCGCAGGATCACTTCGATTCGCTGCTGCGCGCGCGCTTCGGCGAGTACGGCAAGCAGTACTACGAGGGCATGGTCAACACGCCCATCGGCGAGGACTTCGCGCTGCGCGTGAACGGCGTCTACAGCAAGAGCGACGGCTGGATGCAGGATGCCACCACCGGCGCGGACCTCGCGCCGGAGCAGGATTGGGCCGGCCGCGTGGCGCTGAAGTGGAACATCGCGGACGCCACCAGCGCGACGCTGTCCTGGGATCACGACGACCTGGACCAGCTGGCGCGCCCCGCGATCAGCGTGATCGCCGTGCCCGGCGACGGCTCGCCGGTTCCCTTCCCCGCCGATGCCGCCAACTACCTCGACCCGCGCAAGGTCGACTTCTCGAACGACGTGGTCGGCAACGAGGAGTCGCGCAAGCTCGACCAGGTGAACCTGTTCATCGACCACTCGTTCGGTTCCACGGATTTCCGCTCCGCCACCTCCTGGCGCCAGTTCGACACCGTCAACCGCGAAGACGAGGACGGCACCAACCTGCTGTACGTGTACTTCGACACGGCCAACATCGAGAGCAACGAGAGCTTCTACCAGGAGTTCCGCTTCTCCGGCCGGAGCGAGAAGCTCGACTGGGTCGCGGGCATCAGCTACTACGACGAGAAAGCCGACCAGACCAGCGACACGCGCACGTTCACCGACGCCATCGACACGCTGGGCTCCAACGCCGGCCTCTGGGACCCGAGCTTCCCGCTGTACGCGGGCACCAGCAGCGTCACCGGGCCGCTGTTCGACGTCTCGCTCATGGGCCTGCCGTGGAGCGAGTCGATGATCAACCACGGCAAGTTCCAGGCCTACGCCGCCTTCGGCGATGCGATCTGGCACCTGAACGACAAGACCAACCTGACCTTCGGCCTGCGCTACACGCACGACGCCAAGGAATTCACCTGGATCCAGGGCGCGCGCGTCGCACCCGAGCTCGACCAGATCGTCGACACGCTGGAAGCCGGGGGCTTCTTCGAGTCGTTCCCGGTTCCGCCGGACTTCTATCGCGCCGATATCGTGTTCCAGGGCAATACGCCGGCGGGCGGCGTGACCATGAAGGACTCGTGGGATGACGTGAGCCCGCGCCTGGTGCTCGACTACAAGGTCAACCCGGACCTGATGGTGTTCGGCTCGCTGTCCAAGGGCTACAAGGCCGGCGGCTACAACAGCCTGCAGGTCGGCTCCAAGTTCGACAACGAAGACGTGCTGAACTTCGAGACCGGCATCAAGAGCGAATTCCGCGATGCGGGCGTGACGCTCAATGCCTCGGCGTTCTACTACGTGTACGACAACAAGCAGGCGATCTCGCTGGTCACCGAGGTGCCGGGCTCGGACGTGCCGCAGTACCTGATCGACACCAGCGACGAGCAGGCCTGGGGCATCGACGTCGACGCGCAGTGGCGCGCGACCGATCACTTCACGCTGTTCGGCAACCTCGAGTACCTCGACGCGACCTACAAGGACAAGGTGACGCAGGACGACGTCGATCTGTCCGGCGAACCCACCGGCGAGCCTTACCTGATGGCGGCTCTGGGCGCGCGCTACGGTTGGGAGCTCGGCGACGCGGGTCACCTCGACCTGTCGGGCCGGTTCGCGTACCGCGGCAAGTCGCGTTGCAACTCCGACTCGCAATTGCAGGGCACCTGCCAGGTCACGCCGAACTTCGAGGTCGGCGAAGCCACCGAGCGCCTCGACCTGCGCCTCGGCTGGTCGAGCCCGAGCGAGAAGTACGGCATCGCGGGCTTCGTGACGAATGCGTTGAACGACCAGTACGTCACCGGCATCAACAATCTCACCGCCGGCAACTTCGGCACGCCCTTCGCGTCGATTTCCGAGCCGCGCATGTGGGGCATCGAAGCGACCGTGTCCTTCAAGTAGGCGTGATGCCCGGCGCGCCCGCGCGAGCGGGCGCGCCGGGATCCTGGAGTCGCGGAAAATGAACCTGGATTCACTGTTCGAGTCGCACGCAGCCACCGCCACGAAACTGCGGCAGTCGACCGCGGCCGAGCGGCGCTCGAAGCTGACGCGGCTGCTGGGTGAGATCGAGGCGCACAACGGCGCGATTCTCGAGGCCGCGCAGCGCGATCTCGCGCGCAATCCCACCGAGACCACTCTCATCGAGATCCTGCCGCTGCTCGGCGAGATCCGGCACACGCGCAAGCATCTCGCGCGCTGGATGAAGCCGCATCGCATCGGCGCGACGCTCGCGACCCTCGGCACGCGCTCGCGCGTGGTCTATCAACCCAGGGGCCGCTGCCTGGTCATCAGCCCGTGGAACTACCCCTTGAGCCTGTCGCTCGGACCGCTGGTATCGGCGGTGGCGGCGGGCAACACCGTGATCCTCAAGCCCTCGGAGTTCACGCCGCACACCAACCGCGTGGTCGGCGAGATCCTGGCCGCGGTCTTCCCGAGCGAGGAAGTCGCGCTGGTCGAAGGCGCGGTGGACGTGGCCACGCAGCTGCTCGCACTGCCGTTCGACCACATCTTCTTCACGGGTTCGCCCGCGGTCGGCAAGAAGGTCATGGCCGCCGCCGCCGCCCACCTCGGCTCGGTGACGCTGGAGCTTGGCGGCAAATCGCCGGTCATCGTCGATGCCGGCGCCGACCTCGAGCACGCCGCGCGCCACATCGTGTGGGGCAAGCTCATCAACGCAGGCCAGACCTGCGTGGCGCCCGACTATCTATTCGTGCACCGCGACGTCGCCGAGCGCTTCGTCGGGCTGTGTCGCCGGATCATCGCCGAACGTTTCGGCGCCGACGATGTGGCCATCCAGGCCAGCCCGGATCTCGCGCGCATGATCCACCGCCGCCACGCCGAACGGACCGCATGGCTGATCGACAACGCGGTGCGCGGCGGCGCGCGGGTCGCGTGCGGCGGCACGGTCGACGTCGAGGCGCGCTACGTCGCGCCCACCCTGCTGCTGGACGTGCCGGCCACGGCGCAGATCCGCGACGAGGAGATCTTCGCGCCCGTGTTGCCGATCCTCACCTTCGACTCGCTCGACACGGTGATCGCGGAAATCAACGCGGGCGCCAAGCCGCTGGCGATGTACGTGTGGAGCCGGGATCCGGCCACCGTCCAGGCGCTGCAGGCCCGCACCAGCTCGGGCAGCCTGTGCGTCAACCTGTGCATGCAGCAGTTCGCCCAGCACAACCTGCCGTTCGGCGGCGTCGGCAATTCGGGCACGGGCAACGCGCACGGGTTCTTCGGCTTCAAGGCGTTCTCGCACGAGCGGGCCATGATGAAGGCGGGGCCGTGGACGGCGCTCGAGCTGCTGTTCCCGCCCTACGACGCGAAGAAGCGGCGGCTGATCGAGTTCCTGGCGAAGTACGTCGCCTAGCTACTCGACCACGGGCCGGTAATCCCGCTCGCGGTACTCGAAGAAATCGAAATCCGCGGGCCGCGCCGTCCCGGACACGTCCTGGCATGCCATGCCGACGAACGCGCCGGTGAAGTTGGGCGCGCCCGGCGCGGTGGCTTCGTCCGAGAGGATGCTGGCGTCGAACACCTCGGGCAGCCAGCTCCAGGCGCCGTTGCCGTGTCGGAACGCGAAACGCAGCCGCTCGCGGTCCACTTCGACGCGCAGCTCGATGCGGCCCGCGGGAATCGGAATCGGCGTGGTAAAGGCGTCCGACTGCGGCGAGTCCGGCGTGCAGCTCATGACGCGCACGTGCCGGCCCTTCTCCTCGTCGTGCGAGACGTGCAGGTAATGGAACTTGGCGGAGTTGTAGTAGCACACCAGGCCGGCGGACTGCTGGTAGTGCGCCGGCTCGAACTCCATCGCGGTGCTGGCGCTGTAGCAATGCGACTGCTGGCGGCGCGCCACCAGCGACTGCCGGAACTGGCTGCCGATGCTTTCGCGGCCGTACAGCCGCAGGAAGCCGGGACGATCGTGCAGCGAGAACAACTCCTCCGGAAACGGCGAGCGCAGCCACTGGAAATCGATGGGCAGTTGTTTGCCGTCGAAGTCCTCGCGCGCCGGCGCGGCCTTGAACGGCGCGGCGGGCAGCGCCGGCGCCGGCGTCTCCAGTTCCGGCGTGCCGCTGCCATCGAGGGTGCGCAGCCAGTCGTCCTTGCCCCAAACCATCTTCTGGATGGCGGTCTCGCGGCCCAGCGTGCAGCGGCCGCGATTCGGCAGCGGCCGGCCGCATAGATAGACGGCATAGGTCTCGCCGTCCTTCGTCTCCACCAGATCGCCATGTCCCGCGCGTTGCAGCGGCGCGTGCGGACGATCGCGCGCGGTGATGATGTACTTGTCCGGATGCAATTCGTATGGGCCCGCGAGCGAACGCGAGCGCGCCATGGTGATCGCGTGTCCCCAGCCCGTGCCGCCCTCGGCGGTGATCAGGTAGTACCAGCCATTGCGCTTGTAGAGATGCGGCGCCTCGGTGAAACCGATCGACGTGCCCGGGAAGATGTTGCTGCGCTCGCCGACCAGCTTGCGCTCCTTCACCGAGTATTCCTGCAGCACGATGCCGTGGAAGCGGTTGCGGCCGGCGCGATGGTCCCAGAGCTGGTTCACCAGCCACTTGCGGCCATCGTCGTCGTGGAACAGCGAGGGATCGAAGCCACTGCTGTTGAGGTACACCGGGTCCGACCACTCGCCATCGATGGTGGGACAGGTGACCAGGTAGTTGTGGAAGTCACGCAGCGACGCGCCCGAGGCGCCACCCACCGACGTGCGGCCGTATCGCTTCACGTCGGTGTAGATGAGCCAGAACAGCCCGTCGCTGTACGTGAGGCACGGCGCCCAGATGCCGCACGAGTCCGGGTCACCGAGCATGTTCAACTGGCTCGCGCGGCGCAGCGGCCGCGTCAGCAGGCGCCAGTTCACCAGGTCACGCGAGTGATGGATCTGCACGCCCGGATACCACTCGAAGGTGGACGTGGCGATGTAGTAGTCGTCTCCCACGCGGACGATCGACGGGTCCGGGTTGAAGCCCGGCAGGATGGGATTGCGGATCATGCGGTCTTGTTTTCTTTGACGACGGTCCACAGCCAGATGGCCGCGAGGATATCGAACACGCCCAGCGCCACGAAGAACGGGCTGTAGCCGACGGTCTTCACCAGCACGCCGATGACGAGCGAGAACAGCAGGATGCCGAGGTTGCCGCACAAGCCGCCGATACCGGCCACCGTCGCCACCTCGTTCTTGCGGAACAGGTCCGACGACATCGTGATCACGGTGATGGACAAGGTCTGGTGCGCGAAGCCGCCGAGACACAGCAGGCCGAGCGCCGCATAGGCACTCTCCACCTGGCCGACGAACATCATGCCGGTCATCAACAATGCGCCGACGGTGAACGCCCAGCGCCGCGCATTGATCAGGCCGAGGCCGCGCTTCTGCAGCCACAGCGCGATCGTGGGTCCGGTCAGGCAACCGATGTCGGCGGTCACGAACGGCAGCATGCTGAACAGCAGAGTCTGCTTGAGGTCCAGGCCGCGCTCGGTCGCGAAGTACAGCGGCACCCAGAACGACAGTGTTCCCCAGGTGGGATCCGCCAGCAGGCGCGGGATCGCGATGCCCCACACGTTGCGCTGCCGGAGCAGACTGGACAGCGGCGGCTTCGCCGACGTGGCGGCCAGGTGCGACTCCTGGCCGGACTCGATGTACTCGAGTTCCTCTTTCGTCAGCCGCGGATGCTGTCGAGGCGAATGGAAGAACCGGAACCACAGCGCCACCCACACCAGCGCAAGCCCGCCGGCCACGACGAAGGCGAGTTGCCAGCCGTGGACCATGACCGCCCACCCTAACAATGCCGCCGCCAGCATGGAGCCGAACGAGGCGCCGATGTTGTAGAAGCCGCCGGCGAACCCGCGCTCTTTCGCCGGGAACCATTCGGCCACGGCCTTCATGCCGCCGGGCTGCGCCGACCCTTCCGCCATGCCCATCAGGCCACGCAACCCGGCCAGCAACGGCCAGCTCGTGACCATGCCGTGGAGCATGGTGATGATCGCCCACAGGAGCGCAAAAATGCCGAAGCCGCGCTTGAGACCCACGATGTCCAGCACGTAGCCGGCCAGGGGCTGCAGCATGATGCCGGCCTGGAAAAATCCCGTGACCCAGGAGTATTCGAGCTCGGTGATGCCGAGATCGGCCTTCAGTGTCGGCGCGGCGTAGCCGAGCAGGTTGCGAGTGAGATAGTTGAACAGCGTGCCGATGGTGATCAGGCCGATCATCCACCAGCGCAGGCCCCACAGCTTGCGGATCATTCGCGGTCGTTCCCCCATGTCGGCAACGGTCGCCGAATGCGGGCGCTACCCTAGCACGGCTCCGCGCAACGGGAAAACGCCATATCCGCGATGGGATCGATCAATCCACGACCAGTGAAAGCGGCCCTTTGCGCCGCTCGGCCGAACGGCCGGCGAACCTGGTGGCCGGGAGCTTCTCCGCGAACTGCCTGAGCTCCTGGCAATGCGTCGGCAGGCGCTGCAGCAGCGGCAACAGGTCGCCGGCGGCGACCGGGCGCGAGAATAGATAGCCCTGCAGCGTGATCGCCCGGTGCGGCAGCAGCATCGCGAGCTGCTCGATGCGCTCCACGCCCTCGGCGGTCACCTCGAGGCCGAGGCTGCGGCACAACCCGATGGTGGCGCGCGCGATCGAGGCCGCGCGCAGGTTGTCGTCGATGCCGGCGATCAGGCTGCGATCGAGTTTCACGCGCGTCAACGGCAGCTTCTGCAGCGAGGCCAGCGACGAGTACCCCGTGCCGAAATCGTCCAGCGCGACCGACACGCCGACGGCGCGCAACTGGTCCAGCGACTTGATGGTATGCGCGCCGGTCTGCAGCACGGTCTCCGTCAACTCGAGCTCGAGGCAGCGCGGCGGCAGGTCGTATTCGCGCAGCAATTCCTCGAGCCGGCTGACGAAGCGGTAGTCCAGGAACTGGCGCGGCGACACGTTGACGGCGACGCGCGCCTTCGGCCAGTCGCCGCGATGCCAGCGCGCGGCCGTGGCGATGGCGGTGCGCAGCACCCAGTCGCTGATCTCGACGATGAGGCCAGACTCCTCGGCCACCGCGAGGAAATCGTCGGGCGCGCGGTACGTTCCGTCCGGCATGCGCCAGCGGATCAGCGCCTCGACGGAGTCGACGGCCAGCGTCTCGGTATCGACCAGCGGTTGATAGAAGAGCTCGAACTCATCGGCCTGGATGGCGCGGCGCAGGCTCTGCTCGATGGTGAATTTGGCCGAAGCCGTGGTCAGCAGCTCGGGCGTGAAGGTGGCGAGCTGGCTGCGGCCGAGCGCCTTGGCGCGGAACAGCGCGGCGTCCGCCGCGCGCAGCAGCGCCTCCGCGTCGCGCTCGTGATCGGGAAACACGCTGGCGCCGACGCTGACGCTCACGATGACCTCGCGTTCGTCGACCTCGAGCGGCGTATCGAAGGCGTGCACGATGCTCGTGCCGAAGGCGAGGATGCCGTCGGCGTCGACCGCGCCCTGTTGCACCACCGTGAACTCGTCGCCGCCGAGGCGCGCGGCGAAGCCCCGCTCGCGCGCGATGGCCTCGAGGCGCCGCGCGATGGCGACCAGCACGCGATCGCCGTACGAGTGGCCCATGCTGTCGTTGAGCGTCTTGAAGTTGTCGATGTCGAGGAAGAACACGCCGATGCGCTCGCCGGAGATCCGCGCACGCTCGAGCGACTCGTTGAGCGCGCCGAACAGCTGGCGCCGGTTGGCGATGCCGGTCAGCGGATCCTGCTCGGCGAGCTGCTGCAGCTGGCGCGTGCGCTCTTCGACCTTGGCTTCCAGCCGCTGCTGCGAATCGCGCGCGCTGTCACGCGCCACGGCGAGCTGGTTGGCCATCGAGTTGAAGGCGGCGGTGAGCGTGTCCAGCTCGCGGATGCCGCCGCTCGGAACCACGTGCGCATTCTCGCCGCGCGCCAGCCGGTGCGTGGCGGCCAGCAGGCGGCGCACCGGGCGCACGATGCTGAAGATGGTCGCGAAGCACAGGTAGAGGAACACGACCAGCACCACGGCGCTCACCCAGGCGACCAGCGAGCGGTTCGGATCGATCTCTGCCCCGGGCGCCGATGCCGCGGCCGCCGCGGCGAGCGGGCCTGTCTCGGGAGGCGCTTCGGGGAACTGCGCCGGCAGCAGCCGCGCCAGCTTCACGGATTCCTCTCCCAGCGCATCCATGGCGGCGAGGCGTCGCTCTTCGTTGCGGAACAGCGCGACCCGCGTGGTCGTCAGGGCCTGCACCTCGTCGGTCATCGCGCGGTACCAATCGGGCCCGGCCGCATGCCGCAGGGCCGCTTCGCGATCGCGCAACGTGGTCGCCAGCGCCCGCTCGGAAATCGCCAGCGGGCCGGTATCGAACTCACGCGCATCGAAGGTGTTGCGCGCGGCGAAAGCGCCGCGCACCGCGTCGAGCTGCGCGCGAACCTCCAGCAGCGACTCACGCGAGCTCGCGCGGCTCGACGTCTTCCAGCTCTGTTCGACCGAGGTGCGTACGCGCATGTCCATGCCGGTCAGGAGCATCGAGTAGCGCGTGAGCTGCTGGCGGCGCGCGCGGCGCGCCGACACCAGGCGGTCCGCGCTCTCCTTGTGCGCGGCGACCAGGCGCGTCAGTTCGCCCGGCGGCGTACCCGAATCCTCGAGGTACTTGCCGAGCGCGCGATCGAGGGCCGCGCGCGCGTGCATGAAGCGCGTGGCCGTGGCGCGCGAGTCGACGTCCGCGTGCTCCTGCGCCGCGCGATCGAACTCGCCCAGCGCGCCGAGCAACTCGCTCGACATGGCCGCGCGGCGCGCGCGCCCCATCGACTCGCGCAGCGCAGTGATCTGCTGCGCGTCGAGCGCGCTGCGCTCCAGCGCGACGTTGCGTTGCTGCTCGAGGATGGCGACGCCCTTCTCGACGATGAGATTGGCGGTCGCGGCCAGCGCCCCGACCGAGGCGAAGGCGATGATCAGGCGCGGCGTGATGCCGATGCTGCCGAGCGTGAGCCAGGATTTCAGGCTCACGTACAGTCGCTTGAACAGGTGCCGTCCGTTCTTGTTCATGGCTCCCGAGTGCTCCCTGCAGGTCCCTCGAGCCGGGCGTCAGGGTTGATCAAACCGCGCGGCAGTGTGCATCCGCAGTTCACGCTTTTGTGTAGGCGCAGTCCGATAGTTGCGACGCCGCGTGAACCGGGGTGACTCCTTATTGATGCGGATCAAGCTAACAGCGCCCGGTGGAGCCTCAAATCGGGGTTAGCCCGATTCAGACTGATTCCGGGCCAATTCAAGCGCAGCGTCCAGCGCCTGCTCCGCCGGCACCCTCACGTCTGGCTGGACTCCCGTACTCGACCAGTCCCGGTTCGTGACCGGGCTGAAGACCCGGGTCGTCGGCAATACCAGGGTGAAGTGATCGTCGATGGGCTTGAACTCGATGGCGCCGGATCCGCCAACGGTCGGCTCGCCTATCAAGGTTGCGCGCTTGTGGTCCTGGAGCACGAATGCCAGCGCTTCGCCGGCCGAGAAAGTCTGCCTCGAAATCAGCACGAACACCGGCTTGTCGAGAAATTTCCTGCCGGGCACCGAGGGCTCGGTCCACGACTCCCGGGTCGAATGGTCCGCGCGCCGGTAGCTGTCGCTCAGGTGCGTGCGCCCGGCGAATAGATAGCTGGCGAGCCGTACCACCATCGCACCCCGGCCGCCATGGTTGTCGCGCAGGTCGAGGACGAGCGCGTCCCCGGCGCCCACGAGGTTCATGGCGGCGTCCGCCGCGGATGCGCAGCTGGCCGGGTCTTCGAAGCCGTTGATCTTCACGTAGCCGATGTTGTGCGGCAGGAGTTCCGCCTTCTCGAAACCACATTTCACCGCGGCCAATCGCCGCGCTTCCTGCGCGGGATCGTCTTCGGCCGGTCCCGCGGGCCGGGCGAAATAGTTGAAACGGACTTCCAGGTGCTGGTCATGGCCCACGGCACGCAGATCCCCGGTGAGCTTGCCGGCCAGGGCGTCGAGGTAGCGCAAATCGCGGTACTCGCCGCGTGCCGCGCGTCGGCGCAGCTCCGCGGCGAGGTGCTTGCCGATCGACGCGTCCACGTGGAATGTCCGCAAAGTGTCGGCTATCTGTTCGATGACCCTTGCGCGCGCCGCATCGTCGAGCGTCACCGGTTCGACCGTTGCCCCGCGTGGCAGGCGCCATGCACCGATGGCGGCGATGACCTTGGGATCGTCGCGCTTTACCTGCAGCCTCCCCACCTCCTCCACCGGCCACGCACGCTGCCTGACGCGGAAGAAGACATTGGTGGGCTCACTCGGGTAGATCTCCAGCAATTCGTAGCCGCCCACGCCGGTGCGCCACTCGAGCAGATCCTCGAGCGTGCCGAAGGTCGGATACTCGTCGATGAAGGCTTGCTGGCGCGCGCGATCGTCGGTGTTCATGGCAGCGAGCCACTCCGCCAGCGCATGCCCCGCCGGCGTGTCCGGCGGCGAGGCTCCGGCCAGCACCGGACCCGCCAGGAAGACGAGCAGCGTCACGAATGGAGAACGGACCGGCATGGGGACTCTCTTGGAACGCATATTACGGAAAATGGCCTGCAGCGCGGCGACCTGATCCAGGTCAGGGCAGTCGCCTGCCCATCGCGTTACCGTTTTTTCGATGGCAAAGCACAGCGCGTACCGCGGACTGCCGCTGGTTTATTCCTGTTCGGGTTGCTCGAGTGCCGCCCAGCTCGCCAACCACGTCGCGGTGCGCCTCGACCGCGAGCAGCTCGCCGAGATGTCCTGCATCGCGGGCGTGGGCGGCGACGTCGAATCGCTGGTGAAAACCGCGGCGGCGGGCCGGCCCATCGTCGCGCTCGATGGCTGCCCGCTCCAGTGCGTGAAGCACTGCCTGGAGCGACACGGCATCGCGCCCACCCTGCACTACACGCTCTCGGACCACGACGTCCGCAAGCGCTATCACGCCGACTTCGAGCCCGCGGATGCGCAACGCATCCTCGCGATGCTGCGCCCGGCCATCCTGCCCCTTGGACCCATGGAACCGGAGAAGACCGGCAGCTAGCCTCGCGGGATGCGGGCTGACCCATGACCTTGCGGCGGACGATCGCCATCGGCTTCGCCGTATTCGGGCTGTTGCTGGTGGGATGCCTTGCCTACATCGCCTTCGGTGACCTCGGCCGCCACAAGCAGCTGGTCGAGGATTTCGTCACCCGGCACACCGGCCGGGCCTTCGTCATCGACGGAGCCTTCGAGCTCAAGGTATTGCCGGTGCTCACCCTGCGCGCCGAGAACGTACGCCTGGCGAACGCCGGCTGGGGTTCGAAACCGCAGATGGTGGAAGTCGGGCACCTCTCGGCCCAGATCGGTTTCTGGTCGATGCTCTCGGGACCCATCGACGTGCGCGCCTTCGAGCTGCGCGACGTGAACGTGCTGTTGGAGAAGGGACGCGACGGCAGGGCGAACTGGATATTCCGGGAGCCGCCGGCGGCGGACGCCGATGAAGCCGTCGAGCCCGGCAGCCGCACCGGATTCCCACTGGTCATCGAGAAGGCCACGCTCGAGAACCTGCGCCTGACCTACCGCGCGACTGGCAAACCCGACATGCTGGCGCGCGTCGACGCGATGACCATCATCCCGGGCCAGGGCGGGCTGCTCGACTTCGAAGGACGTGGCAAGGTCGACCTGTTTCCGATTTCGCTGAACGGCCAGGCGGGGCCGGTGGACGCGCTGCTCGCGGGGCGCGACATCCGCCTGGATCTCTCCGGGCGCCTGGGTAGGTTGGCGCTCGACGTCAAGGGCGGTTTCGGCCAGCTCGATCCGCTCGACGGGGCCAACCTGCAGGTCAGGGCGCACGGCGAGGACGTGGGTGCCATGCTCACGAGATTCGACCTGCCGGTGATCGCCAACGGCGCGCTCGACATCGACCTGCGGCTCACGGACGCGGCGCAACGCACGCAGCTGGCGCTCGACGCGACCGCCGGTGACCTGCGCCTGAAAGCGCGCGGTAGTTTGGCCGGCCTGTACCTGCGTGGATCGGACCTGCAGATCGAGGCCAGCGCGGCCGACGCCGCGCGGCTGGCGGGCGTATTCGACGTCACCGGCCTGCCCGCCGCACCGCTTTCATTGGGCGGCCGCGTGGTACCGACCCGCAAGGAGCTGAAGTTCGACGGGGTCAAGGCAAGCCTCGGGGGCGTCACGGTGCAAGTGAACGGCGTGCTGAAGCGCGGCCGCAAACCCGGGCTCGCGCTGGACTTCGATGCGGGCGTCGAGAACCTGGCGACCTGGCAGGAGAAGCTGCCGGCCTGCGCACTCGCGGCGAAAGGCAGGCTGGCCCTGGACGCCCAGCGCGTCGAGATCGCGGAGCTGCAGGCGACGGTCGGCGAAAACACGTTGAACGGATCGGTGCTGCTGACGCGCGCCGAGCCGCGGCGCCTCGAAGCCGAGCTCGCCTCGCCGCGCATCGATCTCACGCCGTTCTTTCCGGCGCCGGCCGAGACGCCGGAAAAGCCGAAGGAGAAGGAGAAAAACAAGGACAAGCCCAAGGAGCAGTTCCTGTTCAGCGACGCGCCACTGCCGATCCGCCAGATGTCGGGTCGCGAAGCGCGTCTGCACGCCGCGGTCGGTGAAGTGGTACTCGGCAACAAGACTTTCAGCGAAGTCGACGGCATCGTGCTGCTCGACGCGAAGCACGTGGAGATGCATGCGCGCGCCAGGGGCAGCCTGGCCGGGACCCTGAATGCCTCGGTGAGCGCGGAACCGGCGGGACCCGATGCCGCAAATATCAGCATGAAAGTCGTGCTGGAGAACATCCGCGCGGGCATCGACATGAAGGAGATGCAGCCCAACGACGTGCCGCCGCTCAACCTCGACCTGCAGATCGCGACGCATGGCGGTACGGCCCGCCAGATGGCCGCGAATTCGAACGGCCACATTCTCATCACGCAGGGCCCGGGCAAGACCCGCGCCGAGTTCCTGAATGCCTTCGGCGGCGACATGCTCTCGCAGCTGCGCACCAGGCTGAATCCGTTCCGCGCGCAGGATCCTTTCACGCAGCTCGAATGCACCGTGGTACGCGCCGACATCGTCGATGGGGCCGTGACGGTCGTGCCGGTGCTGGTGCAGACGCAGAAGGTCACCGTGGCCGCGAAGGGCAAGCTCGACCTGCACGATGAGCAACTGAGCTTCGATTTCGACACGCGCCCTCGCAAGGGCATCGGCGTGAGCCCGGGCATGTTCACGAACCCGTTCATCAAGCTGGAGGGGACGCTCATGCATCCGCGCATCGGGGTGGGCGCCAAGGGCGTGACCTCGGGCGCGTTCGCCGCGGCCACGGGTGGGCTCACCGTCCTGGCCGGCGGCTTCATCGACCGCCTCAAGGGCCAGGCCAACATGTGCGCCCGCACACTGAAGCAGGCTACCCTCGCCCGCGAGACGGACTGAGCATGGCCCCAATGCCGTATTCCTCGCCGAACTCGCGGCTCGCAACATGAGCCCTCGCCCCGCACCCGGAGGTTTCGCCATGCCCGCACTGCTGCGCACCACCCTTTCGTTCATGTTCGCCTGCCTGCTGGTGACCGGCTGCGCCTCCATGAAAACGCGCGATCCCCTGCTGGTGACGGTCGCCGGCATCGAGCCATTGCAGGGCCAGGGCCTGGAGATGCGCCTCATGGTGAAACTGCGGGTACAGAACCCGAACGACACGCCGGTCGACTACAACGGCGTGGCGGTGCAGATGGATGTGCAGCGCAAGACCTTCGCGACCGGCGTGGTCGACGCGGCTGGCTCGGTGCCGCGGTTCGGCGAGACCGTCATCGCTGTGCCGGTGACCATCTCGGCATTCCGCATGGCGCGCCAGGCGTTGGGCGTGTTCAATGGCGGCGCCCTCGACAAGATCGACTACGAGATGCACGGCAAGCTCAATGGCAGCGGGCTGAGCGTCACGCGTTTCAACACCAAGGGCAGCTTCGACTTCCCGACCGCCGCGGCACCCGCGGCGAAGTGATGGGCACCTCCGCCCGCAAGCCGGAGTAGGCCGGCGCCCCGGAACGAAGTCGGACGCGCGGATGACGGCGTTGTCATCGCGACGACCGCGGCGCGCGCCTCGCCAGGATTTTCCACCTCGCGAACGACGCCGCGACGCGCATCGTCGACTGCGCGGAATCGACCGGCGACCGCCTGCTGCCAACGGGGTGCCGGCGTCGTGAACATCGCGCGGTTGGCAACGCTGTCAAACGTACCCGGGAATCCGCGCCCCAACCTTCCGCAATGACCGTGCGGCCGCCCGGCGGCTCATGATCGCGTTGTCATCGCTGCGCACAGCGCGACGGCACGCGCATGCGCGGGCGGCGCGACTGGCGCCGGAAGGCGAGCGCAGACGGAGGCGCTGGCGCACGTTGTCACCGCGCGACAGGGCGACCGACCGGTGGCCGCGCGGGCGCCGCGCAGGGCGCGACTAGTTAGGCCGCTCTCCCCGGCGGAGGAGGGCCGCACAATGGCTTGGCAGCGTTGTCATGCGCCGCGCTGGTGAAAGTACCTAACAACTTCCGCTTGACTATGGTAGCGCTATCGGCGTTTAGTATCCGCGCCGCAAGGTAGCGGTAACATTCCGGAGGTCCGAACGGAGCGGAGCGCGGCAACCGTTCCCTGTTCCACGCTGATCTAACTACTTATCCGATCTTGCGGCGCACTGGCGCCTCGCCCGTGCGCTCAACGTCGAGGGGGAATTCCATGATCGAAGGTCTCAAGAGATCTGCCCTCAGTGGCAGAAGCATCGTCAAGGCACTGCTGTGCGTCGCGGCGCTGTCCGCGTCCGCGGTACATGCGCAAGGCTGCATCAGTTCGAGCCAGACCGGCACGAACAATGGCTACTACTACTCGTTCTGGACCGACGGCGGCGGCTCCGTGCAGTTCTGCCTGCAGAGCGGCGGCCGCTACACGTCGAACTGGAGCAACGTCGGCAACTGGGTCGGCGGCAAGGGCTGGCAGACCGGCTCGAACCGCACCATCACCTATTCCGGCAGCTTCAACCCGTCGGGCAATGCGTACCTGGCGGTCTATGGCTGGACCACGAACCCGCTGGTCGAGTACTACATCGTCGACAACTGGGGCACCTATCGTCCGCCGGGCGGCCAGGGCTTCATGGGCACCGTGACCACCGACGGCGGCACCTATGACATCTATCGCACCCAGCGCGTCAACCAGCCGTCCATCCAGGGCACCGCGACGTTCTACCAGTACTGGAGCGTGCGGCAGTCGAAGCGGACCGGCGGAACCATCACCACCGCCAACCACTTCAATGCGTGGGCCTCGCATGGCATGAACCTGGGCAACCACAACTACCAGATCGTGGCGACCGAGGGATACCAGAGCAGCGGCAACTCCGACATCACCGTCGGGAGCTCGTCCTCCTCCAGCAGCAGCTCGTCTTCGAGCAGCAGCAGCAGCAGCTCCTCGTCGAGCGGCGGCGGCGGCAGCAAGAGCTTCACGGTGCGTGCGCGCGGCACGGTGGGCGGCGAGCAGATCCAGCTGCAGGTCAACAACCAGGTGGTGCAGACCTGGACGCTCGGCACCAGCATGAACAACTACACGGCCTCGACCAACCTGAGTGGCGGCATCACCGTGGTGTACATCAACGACAGCGGCAACCGCGACGTGCAGGTGGACTACATCATCGTGAACGGGCAGACGCGCCAGTCCGAGGCGCAGAGCTACAACACCGGCCTCTACGCCAACGGCCGCTGCGGTGGCGGCTCCTACAGCGAGTGGATGCATTGCAACGGCGCCATTGGCTACGGCAACACGCCGTGACGAACGAGAAGTAGAGGACTCCCAGGGGGAATCGAGGGTGGACGCAAGTCCACCCTCTTTTTTGTGGCCCGGCTTCTCTTGAAGAGGGCGGCACTGCATCATGACCACCATGCCAGCCACGATATTCACGCGGCGATTCGCGTCGAACTACCTGTCGACGCTCGCCTTCATCGGGCTCACGTACTGGCTGATCACGCGCGTCAGCAGCTTCCACCAGATGTTCCTGCAGTCGCAGTGGGACCTCGGCATCTTCGGAATACACCGCGTCATCACCATCCACGGGCTGATGATCGCGCTGATCGCGCTGTATGCGCTGGTGCTGGTGCCCTATTACGGCGCGTGGCCGTGGATGCGCTCGTCGGCATTCACGTTCCTGCAGGGCCTGTGGTTCGCCTGGCGTCGCCGGCGCCGGCGCAAGCCGTTCGCGAAGCACGGCCCGATGAGCCTGCCGCTGAGCTTCCGGTTGTCGCCGGGCGCGCGCCAGGCGGGACTCCTGCTGCTGCTGAAATTCTTCTTCGCGCCGCTGATGATCAACTGGTGCCTGGGACATTTCGCGACGCTGTCCGGGTCGCTGGTGCAGTTCGCCGGCGGCCTGCAGCAAGGGCTCGGCGGCCGCGCGCTGTTCGACACCGCGATCTTCTGGGCCGCGTTCCAGGCCATCCTGTTCATCGACACGCTGCTGTTCACGCTGGGCTACATCGTCGAGGTGCCCGCGCTCCACAACCGCATCCGCAGCGTGGATCCCACCTTCTTCGGCTGGTTCATCTGCCTCGCCTGCTATCCGCCGTTCAACGAATTCACCGGCAACTTCCTGCCGTGGCAGAGCAACGATTTCCCGTACTTCACCAACGACTACGCGCACTTCGCCGTCAACATCTGCATCCTGCTCGCGCTCGCGATCTTCTCCTGGGCGTCGCTGGCGCTCGGCTTCAAGGCGAGCAACCTCACCAATCGCGGCATCGTCAGCCGCGGTCCGTACCGGGTGGTGCGTCATCCGGCCTATGCGGCCAAGAATCTCGCCTGGTGGCTGGGCGCCCTGCCCTCGATGGCCATGGTGTTCGGCACGAACGATTGGCGGGCCATCGCCTATACCTTCGTTTCGCTCATCGGCTGGTCAGCGATCTACGTGCTGCGCGCCATCACCGAGGAGCGCCACCTGCTGATGATCGACAACGGCTACCGCGAATACGCGCGGCAAGTGCGCTGGCGTTTCATCCCGGGCGTCTGGTGACCGACTACAGGTAGTGCGTGTACGCCGGCGTCTCCATCCACGCGTTGTTGCGCCCGTCGAAATAGCGTATCGGAAGTGTGTCGAGCACCGGCGGTTCCAGGTCCAGCACCGCGACGTTGACACTGCGGTAGTCGCCGCCGACCTGCTCGAGGTAGCCGGCACCGAACACGTGAACGCCGCAATGCCGGCAGAACATGCGCTTCGAGATCCGCGGGCCCCATTCATATGAGGAGAGGTCCTGCTCGCCGGCGACCAGTTGCAGCGCCTCGGGTTTCACGATCACCGACCAGTTGCGCAGCTTGGAGCAGATCGAGCAGTTGCAGCGCCCGGTGCCGGCGGCGAGGTCGACGTTCACCTGGATCCGCACCCGGCCGCAATGGCAGCCGCCGCCCACCTTCTGTTGAGCCATGGAACTCTCCCTCGGGATGTTTCGGCCGGAATGTACTCGCCTTCGTGGCCGCCGGACGTCGGCATGGCGAAAACGGGATTCGCTTCAGCCCGCGCGCACGGCGGTAAGTTACCCCTCGTTACTACCCGGGCATGGCCGTGCGGTCATCGTGGCGGCCATTCACCGGAGGTTCCTGAATGAAATCGACAGTCATCGCCGCCCTGGCGCTCGTAGTCACCGCTGCCGCCTGGTCGGCCGATCCGCCGAAGGTGCAGCCCGCCACGCTCACCACACCCGACGTGGAGAAATCCGTCACCGAGTTCCGCAACGAGCTCATGGCGCGCCGCGCGGATGTCATGGCCAAGGGCCTGACGCTCACGTCCGAGCAGGCCGCGAAGTTCTGGCCACTGTTCGACCAGTTCCAGAAGGAGCAGGACAAGCTGGTCCAGGAACAGATCGATGCGACCGACGCGTTCGCGAAGAGCTACGAGCACATGACCGACGAGAGCGCCATGGCCTACGTCAATGCACTGCTCGATCGGGATCTCAAGATGCACGACCTGCGCGTGAAGTGGCTGAACAAGTTCAAGACCGTGGTGCCGGTCGCCATGGCCGCGCGCGCCATCCAGCTCGACCGCCGCCTCGGGAACATCACCCAGGTGCAGCTCTCGCAGCGCATTCCGCTGGTCCACTGATCGCGCGACCAGGGGTATGCTCGGCCATCCCGGGCACACTCCGAGTCACGCGATGTCCAGCAACGCTTTTCTGAAATCCGCGCGCGCCGGCCTTTTGGCCGGCGCGCTGCTGTTCGCCTGCGCCACGCAGGCGGCCGACTACCCGGCCCCGGTCGAAGCCGACTGCGTGCTCGAGAACTTCAAGTTCTCGGGCGGCGAGTCGCTGCCGCAGCTGCGCATCCACTATCGAACCGTCGGGCAGCTCCGCAAGGACAGGCACCGCACCAACGCCGTGCTCATCGGCCACGGCACCGGCGGCTCCGGTGCCCAGTTCATCCGCCCGGAATTCGCCGGCGAGTTGTTCGGCGCGGGGCAGCCGCTCGACGCCGCGAAGTTCTTCGTGGTGATGGCCGACGGCATCGGCCACGGCAAGTCGAGCAAGCCCAGCGACGGCCTCAGGGCGAAGTTCCCGCAGTACGGCTACCACGACATGATCGAAGCGCAGTTCGCGCTCCTGAAGCAGTGCCTGCACGTGGATCACCTGCGCCTGGTGATGGGCACGTCGATGGGCGGCATGCACACCTGGCTGTGGGGCGAGACGCATCCCGACTTCATGGACGCGCTGCTGCCGCTGGCGAGTCTTCCCACGCAGATCTCCGGCCGCAATCGCGTCTGGCGCAAGACTCTCATCGACGCGATCCGCAATGACCCGGCGTGGAACGGCGGCAACTACGCCACGCAGCCGCACTCGCTGCGCACCGCGGCGGGGCTGTTGTTCTTCATGGGGAGCAACCCGGTGCTGCGGCAGGAAGAGATGCCCACGCTGGCGAGGACCGACGAAGTTCTCGGCAAGTACATCGACCAGCAGATGAAGACCCTGGACGCCAACGACCTCATGTACCAGGTCGGCGCGTCGTGGGACTACGACCCGGGCCCGTCCCTCGAGAAGATCCGCGCGCCGCTGCTCGCCATCAATTCCGCGGACGACCTCATCAACCCGCCGGAGCTCGGCATCCTCGAACGCGAGATCAAGCGGGTGCCGCGCGGCCAGGCGGTGGTGCTGCCCATGAGCCCGCGGACGCGCGGCCACGGCACGCACACGATGGCGGCGCTGTGGAAAGACCGGCTCGAGGCGCTGTTGAAGGAAACCGAGTAGCCAGAATCTCCCGAACGGAGGATGGCGCGCACGCCGGCCGCTCCTAAGATGCGTCCATGGCGGCCAGCCCCTCGAAGGAATTGCGGCGCGAGCGAATCGCGGCGTCACCACGCTGGGACGGCGAGCGGTTCCGCAACACGCATGCCACGCCACGCGGCAACGTGCCCATGCCCTCGCTCAAGGAATTCCTCTGCGGCGGCGAGCGGCGCGTGCCGCTCCAACCGTTGCCCGCGCTGAATCCTCTCGATACCTGGACACACCCGGCGCAAAGCGGCTTGCGCGCCACCTGGCTCGGGCACTCCACCGTGCTGCTGGAGATCGACGGCAAGCGCGTGCTGACCGATCCGGTGTGGGGACCGCGCGCCTCGCCGTCCCGCTTCATTGGACCCAGGCGCTTCCAGCCCGTGCCGGTGTCGATGAGCGAACTGCCGCCGCTCGACGCGGTGCTGCTCTCGCACGATCACTACGATCACCTCGACTTCACCACCATGCGGCTGCTGCGGCGGGTCAACGTGCCCATCGTCACCTCGCTCGGCGTGGGCGCGCATCTCGAAGCCATGGGCATCGCGGCGCCGCGCATCGTCGAGCTCGACTGGTGGGAAAGCCATCGACTGCCCGGCACGGACCTGGAATTCACGGCGACGCCTGCCCAGCACTTCTCGGGCCGCGGACTCAAGGACGGCAACCAGTCGCTATGGTCCTCGTGGGTTGTCGCCACGCAGCGCCATCGCGCGTTTTTCAGCGGCGACACCGGGCTCACGCCCGAGTACTCCGACGTGCGCGCACGTTTCGGCGCGTTCCACCTGGTGATGCTCGAGGTCGGCGCGTTCCACCCTGCCTGGAGCGGCATCCACCTGGGTCCCGAGAACGCGTTGAAGGCCCACGCCTTGTTAGGCGGCGGCGCGCTGCTGCCGATCCACTGGGGCACGTTCAACCTGGCACTGCATCCCTGGGACGAACCGGTGGAGACGCTGCTGCGGCTCGCGTCGGCCGACACGAAACTGCTGTTGCCGCGGCTGGGCCAGCCGGTCGAGCCGACGCACGATCTGCGCATCGAGCAATGGTGGCGCGGCATCGACTCGCGGCCTGCCCCTCCTCTGAAGACCGACGAGCGTCCCGAACAAGGATTGCCGAAGGAAATGCCCTGGCCGATCGATTGATCGGCCCGGCTCAGCCGGCTTTCTTGCGCTCGAGCTCCGAGCCCTTGTCGGCGATGCGTTGCATGAGCTGCTTCCATGACTTCACGAACGCTTCCGCGCCTTCGCGTTGCAGCCGGTCGCCCAGCGGCTTCACGTAAATCCCGAGCTTCGCGAACTCCGCCAGCGTCTCTTCGGCGTCGCCGCCGTTCATCGGCATGATGGCGGGCGTCGCCTCGGTGCGCGTCAGCGCCAGCAAGGTTTTCTCGGGTAGCGTGTCGATGGTGTCGGGCGCGGCGAAGGCTTCCGGATAGAGCGTCTCCGATGCCTTGGGATCCTTGGTCCCGGTACTGGCCCACAGCATGCGTTGCGGCCGCGCCCCGGCAGCCGCGAGTCTTTGCCAGCGAGGCGATGCGTACAGTTCGGCGTACGCCTGCCAGGTACGCAGGGCCACCGCGATGCCCAGGCGGTTGTGCAGGTTCTCGGGCACTTCGTTGGCGACGGCCTTGTCCCAGCGGCTCACGAACAGCGAGGCTACCGACGCGACCACCGGCGAGCGGCCGTTTTCCAGGCGGCGCTCGATGCCGCGCAGGTACGCGTTGGCCGAGGCCAGGTACTGCTCCGGCGAAAACAGCAGCGTCACGTTCACCGGCACGCCGTCATGAATGCATTGCTCGATGGCGCCGACGCCTTCGCGCGTGCCGGGAATCTTGACGAACAGGTTGGGCGTATGCGCCGCGCCGTGGATGTTCGTGGCGGCCCGCACGCTGCCGGGCGTGTCATTGGCGAGCAGCGGCGAGACTTCCATCGACACCCAGCCGTCGACCCCCTGCGTGCGCTCGAACGCGGGCAGGAACAGCCGGGCCGCGCGCCGCAGATCGTCGAGCGCGAGCTCGGTGAACAGCGCCTCGCCGCTCTTTCCTTCGGCCGTCTTGCGCCCGATGTCGGCGTCGTATGCGCCGCTGGCGATGGCCTCGTCGAAGATGGTCGGGTTGGACGTGAGCCCGGTGACGCCCAGCTCCTGCGCGTAACGCTGCAGGCGGCCGTCGTCGAGCATCTGGCGCGAAATCGAATCGAGCCAGAGGCTCTGGCCGAGATCGCGCAGGTATTGAAGAGTGTTCATGTCGCCTCCTGGCGGGAAGCCTGCGCCCGCGAGCGCGTCGGCGCGGTCAGCCTTTGGCCTTGTTCGGCCCCTCGTCGTGGCCGCCGAACTGCTTGCGCATCGCCGACAGCAGCCGGTCCGCGTAGCCCGCGTTGCCGCGCGACTGGAAGCGGCTGAACAGTGCCGCGCTGATCACCGGCGCGGGCACGCCTTCGTCGATGGCCGCCGCCAGCGTCCAGCGGCCCTCGCCCGAATCCGACACGCGCCCCGCGAATGCGCCGAGATCCGCGTCTTCCTGCAGCGCGCGCGCCGTGAGGTCGAGCAGCCACGAGGAAATCACGCTGCCATGGCGCCACACCTCGGTGATGCCCGGCAGGTCGAAGTCGTATTGGTAGAACGGCGCCGCCGCGAGCGGCGCGGTCTCGGCATCCGCGCCGCGCTCGTGCTTGCCGATGCCGGCGTTGTGCAGGATGTTGAGCCCTTCGGCGTAGGCCGCCATGACGCCGTACTCGATGCCGTTGTGGATCATCTTCACGAAGTGCCCGGCGCCGTGCGGCCCGCAATGCAGGTAGCCGAGAGGCGCGGTGTCGCCGGCGGGTTTCCCGCGGCGCGGATCGCCGGGATCGAGGCCCGGCGCGAGCGCCGCGAACACGGGCTCCAGCATTTTCACGGCCTGCGCGTCCCCGCCGATCATCAGGCAATAGCCGCGCTCCGCGCCCGCGACGCCGCCGCTGGTACCCACGTCGAGGTAATGCAGTCCGCGGCGCTGCAGTTCCTGGCCGCGGCGGATGTCGTCGCGATAGAAGGAATTCCCGCCGTCGATGACCACGTCGCCCGGGCTGAGCAGCGGCACGAGCTCGCCGAGCACCGCGTCGACCACCGCCGCAGGCACCATGACCCAGATGGCGCGCGGTGGCACGAGCGCGGCACACAACTCCTTCAGCGACGCGGCCCCTTCGATGCCGGGGCCCACCACGCCGCGCACCGCCTCGGCGCTGCGATCGTGCGCCACGCAGCGGATGCCGGCCTTCGCCAGCCGGTGGACCATGTTGCCGCCCATGCGCCCGAGGCCGATCATTCCCAGTGATTGCATCGCGGTCTCCTCAGCCGTAAGTGCGCACCATCTCGCTCAGGGTACTCAGGAAGTCACCCGAATTGCCGCGAAACACCGGCCAGCGGTACTCGACGCTGCGCTGCGGCCGGTCGCCGCGCGACAGCGTGAACTCGCGCGTGGTGATGCCGCGGCGGATGGCCGTGGAGACCCGCTCGCCGCGCACCGAGTACACCGCGCCGTCGACCAGCACGTACAGGCCGTTTTGGTAGTTAGGCTGCGCGTCGAAGCGCTCGCGCGAGCCGGCGAAGTACGCGGCGAACACCGGTCCCTTGGCGGACTCGATCCGCCCGCCGACACCGAGCACGTGCGCGGGGTTGCGCGGCTCGCCCATGGGCTCGACTTCGGCGCGCGCGGCGTTGATCTGCACGCTGTAATAGGTCGCGGGCTGCGAGGCGTCGGCCCTGAAGCCCATGACGCATACTCGCCCGGACTCGGGCAGGCGAACGGTATCGTTGACGAACATCCAGGCTTAGTCCCTTGCCCGGGCGGAAAAGTTTTCCGCGCCGCGGAAATTATATGCCCTGCGCGCGAAGCCGAAGACATCATCGAGCGGGTGCGAGCGGCCTTCGACGTGCTCGCGGATCATTTCGGCGGCGTGGATGCTGTAGGTGATCCCATTACCCCCCAGGCAAAGGGCAAACAACACGCGCGGATGCCCGCCGGGCTCGGGACCGATCATCGGCAATCCATCCGCGGTCGAGGCGAAGCTGCCGGCCCAGGCATGCGCCACCGGCGGCAAATCCCGTCCAAACAACTCGCGAAAGCCCGCCGCGAGGCGGCGCACCTGCCGCGGCAGGACCAGGTCGCGCGCCGCGGCGTTGCGGAACGGCACGTCTTCGCCGCCGACCAGCAGGCGGCCGTCGGGCGTGCCGCGTAGATAGAGGTACGGGCGCGCGCTTTCCCAGATCAGCGGCAGGGTGAGCGCGCGGTGCGCATCGTCCAGCGGTTCCGTGACCAGTGCGAAGGTGTTGTTGATGTCCGCCCACTCTCTCGACAGGAACTTGCCGGCCTCGAATCCCGCGCACACGACCACGTGCTGCGCCTCGACCGACGTGCCGCCCTCGGTCACCAGGCGCAGGCCCATGCCGTTCGGCTCGATACCCTTGACGCGCGAGCGCGCGAAAACCCTCACTCCATGGCGCTCCGCGTCGGCCATCAAGGTCTGGGTGAACTGCACCGGGTCGAGCTCGGCGCCCAGCGACGAACGGATGGCGCCCGGGCGATGGCAGCCGACCGATTCGGCCAGCTCGGCAGCGTCCAGCCACTCGCAGTCGAGGCCGATGCCGCGTCGCGCGTCGAGTTCGGCGCGTAGCCCGGGAACGGCGCTTTCGTTCTTCGCCAGGTACAGGCTCGCACGCCGCCGGTAGCGCGCGAGCCGCAGGGAATCGGGAAAGCGCCGCTCGATCATTTCGAAGGATGCCGCGCACGCGCGATAGGCGCGCATCGCGCGCGTGGCATCGAGCATGCGCGTGAGATCGACGAGATGCGTGTCGATCTCGTACTGCAGCAAGGCCGTGGTGGCGGACGTGCTGCCCAGCGCGACGTCGCGCGCGTCGAGCACCACGATGCTCCGCCCGGTGGCGACCAGCGCATCGGTGATCAGCGCGCCGGTGATCCCGGCGCCGATGACGGCGATGTCGCAGGCGATGGATCCACGCAGCGCGCCGTGCGCGTCACCCATGCCATCGCGCAGCAACCAGTACGGCGTGCTCGAACGGATGCGATGTGACGTATTGCTCTGGAATGGCCACACGCGCCGGAGAATAGGTGCGATCGACCGTTCCCGCGTGTCGCTAGCCACGCGCTCCGCTTGTGAGACTAGTCCGACAGCGCCACGGGACCGGAAGATATGGCGCTGTCGCCCGTCCGTCTCGCGTAATTGGCCTTTGCCATTTAACGGGCTGGCGCAACTTGCACTCCTTCCTGAGCGGACTCTTCGAACGGATCTGGGTGGGCTCGCGATGGAACAGCGAGCAGATCCTGCGCGAAGAAATCTTCAGCATCGAGCGGCTGGAGCAGCATGCGCAGTCGCTCGCGGCCGCGCAGCCCGTGACCCGGCAGCCCGGACTCGGGCGCTCGCTGGGCGCGCGCCTGCGCAACAACGAAAAGGTGCTGCTGGCCGCGTATCGGTCCATCGCGCGCGCGGTCGACCAGGGCCGCAGCATCACGCCGGCGGCCGAGTGGGTGCTCGACAACTACCACGTGGTCGAAGAGCAGATCCGCGAGATCCGCGAAGACCTGCCCGCCGGGTTCTATCGCCAGCTGCCGAAGCTCGCCGACGGGCCGTTCGCCGGATTCCCGCGCGTGTTCGGCATCGCCTGGGCCTACGTCGCGCACACCGACAGCCGCTTCGAGCCTGAATCCCTGCGTCGCTTCGTGCGCGCGTACCAGACCGTGCAGCCGCTGACGATCGGTGAATTGTGGGCGGTCGCGATCACCCTGCGCATCGTGCTGGTGGAAAACCTGCGCCGCGTCGCGCAGCGCATCGTCATCAGCCGCGCGGCGCGCGAGGACGCCGATGCGGTTGCCGACCGGCTGCTGGGCGTCAACGGCCAGAGCGTCGATCCGCGCGCGCTCGACAGCTGGAAGCGGCGCGCCGGGAAGCTCACGCCGGCCTTCGCCGTGCAGCTGGTGCAACGGCTGCGCGACCAGGACCCGAAGTTCACGCCGGCGCTGGTATGGCTCGACGAAGAGCTGCGCGCGCAGATGCTGGACACCGACCGCGTGGTGCGCGAAGAGCACCAGCGCCAGGGAGCTTCCAACGTCACGGTGCGCAACATCATCACCAGCATGCGGCTGATGACGGACGTGGACTGGGCCGAATTCTTCGAGAGCGTGAGCCTGGTCGACGAGGCGCTGAACGCGGCCAGCCACTTCGCGACCATGGATTTCGCCACGCGCAACCTGTATCGCAACGCCATCGAGAAGCTCGGGCGCGGCTCGCGGCTGTCGGAGCTCGATATCGCGCGACGCGTGCTCGACCTCGCCAACGGCGCGTCCAATGAACGGCAGCGCGATCCGGGCTACTACCTGCTGGCGGAGGGCCGGTCGCACCTGGAATGGGTGGTCGGTTACCGCGCGCGGCTGCGCGACCTGCCGAGGCGCATCAGCTTCACGGTGGGCGCGGCCGACTACATCGCGGCCATCGCGTTCAGCGGCGGCCTGCTGCTCGCCGTGCCGCTGGCGCTCATGCAGCAGGCCGGCGTGCATGGCGCGATGCTGTGGTTGTTAGGCCTGCTCGGCGCCTTCCCGGCGCTCGAGATCGCCGTCGCGCTGGTAAACCGCGCGGTGACGCGCGGCGTCGGCGCCAGCCGCCTGCCCGGCCTCGCGCTGCGCGATGGTATCCCGGCGGAATTGCGCACGCTGGTGGCCATGCCGGTGCTGCTCAATACGCGCGCCGCGGTCGAGGAGCACCTGCACCGGCTCGAGATCCACTACCTCGCCTCGCCCGACGAACAACTGCACTTCGCGCTGCTCACCGACTGGCTGGACGCGGACTGCGAGTCGAAGCCCGGCGACGACGAACTGCTGGACGTCGCCATCCTCGGCATCGCGCGCCTCAATCGCAAATACGGACCGGCCGCGGCCGGTGAACGCTTCCTGCTGCTGCATCGCCGCCGCGTGTGGAGCGAGAGCGAGCAGCGCTGGATGGGCTGGGAGCGCAAGCGCGGCAAGCTCGAGGAACTGAATCGCCTGCTGCGTGGCGCGGTCAACACCACGTACGTGACGAGCGCCGGCCGCTCGCCGTGGGTGCCGTCGGGCGTGCGCTACGTGATCACGCTCGACGCCGACACGCGCGTGCCGCGCGAAACCCCGCGCCGGCTCATCGGCAAGATGGCGCATCCGCTCAATCACCCTGTGTTCGACGCCCGCAAGGGACGCGTCGTCGAGGGCTACGCCATCCTGCAGCCGCGCGTGGCCTTCTCCCTGCCCGTGCAGTTCGAGGCGTCGCCGTTCCAGCGCGTGTTCTCCGGCGCCGCGGGCGTCGACCCCTACGCCGCCGCCGTTTCCGATGTCTACCAGGACCTGCTCGGTGAAGGCTCGTTCGCCGGCAAGGGCATCTACGACGTCGATGCGTTCGAAGCCGCGCTCGCCGACCGCGTGCCCGAGAGCACGCTGCTCAGCCACGATCTTTTCGAGGGCATCTTCGCGCGCGCGGGCCTCGCGTCGGACGTGGAGGTGGTCGAGGAATTTCCGACGCGTTACGACGTCGCCTCGCTGCGCCAGCATCGCTGGGTACGCGGCGACTGGCAGCTTTTACCGTGGCTCGCGAACTGGGTTCCGCACCGGACCCAGGGTAAGGCACGTAACACGTTATCGGCGATAGACCGCTGGAAGCTTTTTGATAATCTGAGGCGCAGCCTGGTGCCACTCGGGGTGCTGGCATTACTGGGCGGTGGGTGGCTCTTTCTGCCCGGTTCCGACCTGTTGTGGATGGTCATTGCACTTTCACCCTATCTGATGGCGGTGGTGAGCAACTTTATTGTGGAGGTGCAACATAGTTTTTCGAAGCAACATT
>DASSRK010000141.1:0-17792 GCA_035701825.1 Steroidobacteraceae bacterium | reverse complement strand
CGTCGTCGCTACGCGCCTTTCGCAAGCGGATGGGGCGCACCAGACAGGCGCTGACCGCGGCGCGTGGCCGCTCCTCCTCGCCGATTTCCATGCGGCCGAAAAAGGGAACCCGGAGCGCCGCGGCGTCAACCGTCGCGCTTCGAGCCTGTCCCCGTTTGTCAGGAAATGAGGAATGTCCCCATTACTTCGGCTTGACGATGTCGAGCAGCTCGACGTCGAACACGAGCGTAGCCGCCGGCGGAATGGTCGGCGGCCGCCCGCTCGGTCCATACGCGAGGTCCGACGGGCAGATCAGCTGCGCCTTGCCGCCGACCTTCATGGTCTGCAGTCCCTCGGTCCAGCACGGGATCACGCCGTCCAGCGGGAAGGTGGCCGGTTCGTTGCGCGCGATCGAGCTGTCGAACACCTTGCCGTCGATGAGTCGCCCTTCGTAGTGCACCTTGACCTCGTCGGTCTTCTTGGGCTGCGCACCGGTGCCTTCCTTGGTCTGCTTGATCACCATGCCGCTGGCCGTCTTGGTGGCGCCGGCTTCCTTCGAGGCCTTGTCGAGATAGGCCACGCCGGCCGCACCGGCCTTGTCCGCGGCCGCCTTCATGCGCGTCTGCGCGATCTCCTGCAGCTTCATGCGGAACTGGTCGGTGTCGACCGCGGGCTTGGCATGGTTCACGCCGTCGGTGAGTCCCCGCTGCACCAGCGCCAGCTCCTCGGGCGTCATCGGGCCGAACACTTCGATCTGCTGGCTCATGAGCACGCCGAGCGTATAGAAGCTCTTCTGGTCGTCGGTGGTGAGCTCGGCCGGCTTCGCCGTCTTGGTGGCGTCGTTGCAGGCGGCGAGCACGAGGGTGCAAACAAGGATGGCCGGGAGGGTGAGTTTTTTCATAGGGCGGCGAGCTTAGCCTGCCCCGCGCGGCCGCGCACCGGTATTTGCTATGGCTTCCTTTTGTCCCACACCTCGAAGGTCATGGCATGGGCATGGCGCTCGTCGGCGGGATGCGCCTCGCTGGCGGTCAGCTGCCATTCGCGCGGATCGAGGGGCGGCCAGAAGACGTCGCCCACGATGTTGCCGTGCACACGCGTCAGGTGCACGCGTTCGGCGAGTGGCTGCAGCGCGCGGAACAGCTCCGCGCCGCCGATCACCATGACCTCCGGGACCTGCCCCGCGGCCGCGAGCGCCGCGTCGATGTCGTGCGCCACGGTCACGCCGTCGCGGCGGTAGTTAGGATCGCGGGTCAGCACGATGTTCAGCCGGCCCGGCAGCGGCTTGCCGAGCGAATCGCAGGTCTTGCGCCCCATGACGACCGGCTTGCCCAGGGTCTGGCGCTTGAAGTGCCTGAGGTCGTCCGGCAGGTGCCACGGCAGGCTGTTCTCCCAGCCGATGGCGCCGGAATCCGCGACCGCGACGATGAAAGTCAGCCGCGGCGGGCTCACACGAAACCCTCGAGCGGCCGCCGGCGGTACCAGCCGGTGAAGCTCAGGCGTTCACGGCGCGCCGCCAGTACTTCGTGCTCGAAGCGATCGGACTGGAATGCCACGAGGCGCCCGCCGCGCGGCGACACGTCCTGGTGGCCACTGCCGAGATGCAGGCGCAGCTGCCCGCCATCCTCCTCGCGCCAGTCCTCGTTGAGATACAGCGCGACGGAAATCGCGCGCAGGTCGGTACCCACCAGCCGGTCGGAGTGCCGTGCATAAACCGCCCCCGCGGGATACACGGCGAAGTGTCCGTGGAAATCCTCGAGGCCGGCCATCAGTCCCCGGTTGAGGCCGACCCGCAGCTCCTCGAGCCGGGTCAGCAAACGCTGCTCGGCGTCGAGCTCGGGCTCCGAGAGCCACGCGATGAAGTCGCCGCGCACCTCCGGCGCGAAGCGCTCGTTGGCGCCACGCCCGATGCGCGCCGCGCGCAGCGCGCCGTTGGCGTGCAACGAGCGGCAGCGGGCGCGCAGGTCCTCGAGCAGCCCGGCATCGACGAAATCGTCGACCTGACCGAAGCCGCGCGCCGCGAGCTGTTCGATCAGGCTCGCCGACGGGGCCGTTCGCCGCGGCGACCCTTGGACCGCTTGGCCTGGGGACGCTGGGCCTGCGGCTTGCGTGGGCTGCGGCGCGACTTGTTCGGGGGTGTCTTCTTCGGGGGCCATAACATCGTGCCGCGGCATTGGGGCGAGCCACAGCGGCACGCATAGATTTCGTCGACGTTCGGGGGATCGTCCTTCTCGCGCCCGATCTCGTAGTCGTAGCCGAGCTCCTCGCCGGGCGCGATGTCGCGCGCCGCGTCGATGAACACGCGGCGATTCTCGATGACCGACTCGCAGTTCCCCGCGCACTGGTGGTTGATGAAACGCGCGTCGTTGCCGCCCACGCCCGCGTCGATGACCGTGTTCTTGTCGACGATGAACAGGAACGTGTGGTTGTCGTTCTCGTCGTGATCCTCGTAGCGCTGGTCGGCCGCCTTGTGCGTCATGCGTTCGCCGAGATACTCGAGGATGCGCGTGCCACGGCGGATGGGCGCGACGGCGAACACGCCGCGGCCGTGCACCGGCGAATCACGCACTTCGACGAGCGGCGAAGTGACGATCGGCGGCCCACCCTCGGTGGGCTGCGACTGGTCGAATACCCTGGCGGCGGGCTTGGGTGCCGGCTTGCGAGACTTCCGTTTCATACCGCGACCGGGGCCTTGATGGCTGGATGATGTTGATAGTTCACGACCTGAAAATCTTCGAAGGCATAGTCAAGAATACCGGGCGGGCGACGCAGGAGATTGAGCTTAGGCAGGCTCAGCGGGACGCGTGACAGCTGTTCGTCGACCTGCTCGAGGTGGTTGAGGTACAGGTGGCAATCGCCGCCGGTCCAGATGAACTCACCGACCTCGAGGTCGCATTGCTGCGCCATCATGTGGGTCAGCAGCGCATACGAGGCGATGTTGAACGGCACGCCGAGGAAGATGTCGGCGCTGCGTTGATAGAGCTGGCAGGACAGGCGCCCTTCCGAGACGTAGAACTGGAAGAACGCGTGGCACGGCATGAGCTTCATCTGGTCGAGCTCGCCCACGTTCCAGGCGCTGACGATGATGCGGCGGGAATCCGGGTTGGTGCGCAATTGCTTCACCACCTCGGCGACCTGGTCGATGTGCCGGCCGTCGGGCGTGGGCCAGTTGCGCCACTGCTTGCCGTACACCGGCCCGAGCTCGCCGTTGGCATCCGCCCACTCGTCCCAGATGGTGACGCCGTGGTCGCGCAGGTATTTCGTGTTGGTGTCGCCGCGCAGGAACCACAGCAGCTCGTATGCGATGGACTTGAAGTGCACGCGCTTGGTGGTGACCAGCGGAAAGCCGGCGGCGAGATCGAAGCGCATCTGGTACCCGAACACCGACAGCGTCCCCGTGCCGGTGCGGTCTTCCTTGCGGGCGCCGTTGCGGCGCACGTGGCGCATGAAATCGAGGTAGGCCTTCATGCTTTCAGGCCGCCTGCGGCGCCGCGGAGAAATTGCCCGATGCCTCGCGGCGCCGGTACGCCATGAACATGAGCGTGAGGCCGACGAGCAGCATGGGCAGCGTCAGCAGCATGCCCATGGTGAGCCAGTGGGTGCCCGCCAGGTAGTTGATGTGCGCGTCCGGCACGCGCCAGAACTCCACCGTCATGCGCGCCAGCGAATACATCACGAGGAACAATCCGGACGGCGCGAGCCGCGGCCGTGGCTTCGTGGTGAACCACCACAGCACCACGAACAGCAGCAGCCCTTCGAGCGCCGCTTCGTAGAGCTGCGTGGCGTGGCGCACCTCGCCGTTGTACATGAAGCCCCACGGCACGTCGGTGGGCTTGCCCCACAGCTCGCCATTGATGAAGTTGCCGATGCGTACCGCGCAGATGCCGATGCCGGGCAGCGGCGCCGCGAAGTCGAACACGTCGGCGACGCGCCGCTTGCGGCGGATCGCGAAGATCGCGAGCGCGGCCAGCACGCCGAGCAATCCACCGTGGAACGACATGCCGCCGTCCCAGACCTTGATCGGGTACCAGGGATCCTTGGCCCAGAACGACAGCCCGTAGAACAGCACGTAGCCGATGCGCCCGCCGAGGATGGTGCCGAGCATGCAGAAGAACATGAAGTCATCGACGTCGGCCGGATTCCACGTCGAGCCCGGCTTCCTGGCGCGCAGGCGCGCGAGGAACCAGCCGGCGGAGAAGGCCACCAGGTACATGATTCCGTACCAGTGCACCTTGAGCGGGCCGTAGTTGCCGAAAGGACCGATCTCGAACGCGATGGGATCGAAGTTGGGGTACTGGAGCATGAGGGCGGTATTTTAGTGACTAGTCCCGCGTCACGCGGCAGAAAAATGCTTTCAGGTAGCGCGTTTCGGGAATTGCCGGGTGCACCGGGTGATCCGGCGACTGGCCGCCGAGCTCCAATAACTGCACGAAGCGGCTGGTGTGGCGCGCGGCCGCCTGGATCGCGCCCGCGAGCTCATCCGCGGCCACGTGATACGAGCAGGTGCAGGACACGAGCACGCCGTCGCGCTCGATGAGCGGCAATGCGAGCTGGTTCAACTTGCGATAAGCGGCGAGCGCCTGCGGCAAATCCTTCTTGCGCTTGGCGAAGGCCGGTGGATCGAGGATCACCACGTCATAACGCGCGCCCTGCTCCTGCAGGGATTTGAGCGCATCGAAGGCATCGTCGCGGATCGGCTCGACGGACACGCCATTGGCCGCCGCGTTGCGCGCGACGTAATCCAGCGCGGTCGCCGAGGCGTCCACGCAGGCCGCGGCCGATGCGCCCGCCTTGAGCGCGGTCACGGCCCAGGCGCCCACGTAGCTGCACACGTCGAGCACGCGCGCGCCCGCGGGCAGGTAACGATGCAGGCGCTCGCGGTTCGCCGCCTGGTCGTAGAACCAGCCGGTCTTCTGGCCCGCGGCGAGCGGCGCGACGAAGTCGAGTCCCTGCTCGCGCACCGTGACTTCCGCGGGTGCCGGGGACCAGCCGCCGTCGGCGCGCACGCCGGCGAATTTTTCCAGGCCCTCGAGTTCGCGCGCGCCCGAGTCGTTCTTCCAGACGACGGTGAGCGCGCCCATGACCCTGGCGATGGCCGCCTCGATGTCCCCGCACAGCCGTTCGATGCCGGCGGTGCCGCTCTGCGCGACGATGAGGTCGCCATAGCGGTCGAGCACCAGGCCGGGCAGCCCGTCCGATTCGCCGAACACCAGGCGGTAGTAAGGCTCGCGGTACAGGCGCTCGCGCAGCGCCAGTGCGCTGCGCAGCCGCTGCTCCAGCAGCGCGGGGTCCAGTGGATAGGCCGCGTCGCGCCCGACGATGCGCGCGGCGATCAGCGTGCGCGGATTGACGTAGGCGAAGCCGAGGAACTGGTCGCGGTCGGAATGCACCTGCACCGTGGCGCCGGGTTCGAACTGTGTCAGCGGCGTCGCGGCGGTGTCGACTTCATTGCTGAAGATCCACAGGTGGCCGGCGCGCAGGCGGCGGTCTTCGCCACGCTTGAGCTTGAGGACGGGAACGGACATGGGGGCGTATTCTAGCGAGCCATGGAGAACAAGGACGTGCAAGCGAACCGGCTGGCGAAGGAAACCAGCCCCTACCTGCAGCAGCACGCGCATAACCCGGTGGACTGGTATCCCTGGGGCGCGGAAGCGCTGGCGCTGGCGAAGTCCAGCGGCAAGCCCATCCTGCTGTCGATCGGCTACTCGGCCTGCCACTGGTGCCACGTCATGGCGCACGAGTCCTTCGAGGACGAGGCCACCGCGAAGGTGATGAACGAGCTGTACGTCAATATCAAGGTCGACCGCGAGGAGCGGCCGGATCTCGACAAGATCTACCAGTTCGCGCACCAGGTGCTCACGCAACGGGGCGGCGGCTGGCCGCTCACCATGTTCCTGACGCACGACGACCAGAAGCCGTTCTTCGGCGGCACGTATTTTCCGAACCAGCCGCGTTACGGCATGCCGGCGTTCACCACCATCCTGCAACGCGTGGCCGAGTACTACCGCGAACAGGGCGCGGAGCTGCGCGCGCAGAACGACACGCTGATGGAGGTGTACGGCGACCTCACGCCGGCGCCGGCCGACGCGGGCACGCCGCTGACGCGCACGCCGCTCGACAAGGCGCGCGAGCAACTCGCCGCGAGCTTCGACCGCGAGTACGGCGGGTTCGGCGATGCGCCGAAGTTTCCGCACCCCGCGTCCATCGACCGGCTCATGCATCACTGGCACGCCAGCGCCGTCAGCGAGGCGCCCGACCTGCAGGCGCTGTTCATGGCGACGCTCACGCTCACGCGCATGGCCGAAGGCGGCATGTACGACCAGCTCGGCGGCGGCTTCGCGCGCTACTCGGTCGACAAGTTCTGGATGATCCCGCACTTCGAGAAGATGCTGTACGACAACGGCGCGCTGCTCGCGAGTTACGCGGGCGCGGCGCTCGCCACCGGCGATCCGCTGTTCGCGCGCATCGCCACCGAGACCGGCGAGTGGCTGCTGCGGGAAATGCGTGACGAGGGCGGCGCGTTCTATTCCGCCTACGACGCCGACTCCGAAGGCCACGAGGGCAAGTTCTACGTCTGGTCGCGCGAGGAGGCCCAGGCGGCGCTCACGCCGTCCGAGTGGCAGGCGTTCAGCCGCCGCTTCGGCTTCGACCGGCCGCCGAATTTCGAGGGCGCCTGGCATGCGCATGTGTTCGCGGGCATCGATGAAATCGCGAAGCAGCAGCAGCGCGACCCGGCCGACGTGCAACGCGAGCTGGATGCGGCGCGCGCGAAGTTGCTCGCGATCCGCAGCAAACGCGTGTGGCCGGGGCTCGACGACAAGATCCTCACCGGCTGGAATGCGCTCGTGATCCGCGGACTGGCCCGCGCGTCGCGCGCGCTCGACAAGTCGGAATTTGCCGCGGCGGCGGATGCGGCGCTCGAATACCTGCGCCGCCATCTCTGGAAAGACGGGCGGCTGCTCGCCACGGCCAAGGATGGCAAGGCACACCTCAATGCCTATCTCGACGACTACGCCTACCTGGCCGACGCGCTGCTCGAGATGCTGCAGCTTCGCTGGCGCAACGAGGATGCCGCATGGCTGCGCGATCTCCTCGACGCGATGCTGCGCCACTTCGAGGACCGGGAGCTCGGCGGATTCTTCTTCACCTCCGACGACCACGAGGCGCTGATCCATCGCAGCAAGTCGTTCAGTGACGACGCGGTGCCGGCCGGCAACGGCATCGCGGCGCGCGCGCTGCTGCGGGCCGGGTACCTGCTGGGCGAAACGCGCTGGCTCGACGCGGCGGAGCGCACGCTGCGCGCCGGCTGGCTGGCGATCAACCGCTTCCCGCACGGTCACATGAGCCTGCTCGAAGCGCTGGACGAATACCTGTCGCCGCCCGAGATCGTGATCGTGCGCGAGCCCTCCGCGGAGCGCGGCCAATGGCAGCGCGAGCTCGGCAAGCTGTATGCGCCGCACCGCCTGGTGTTCTCGATACCGGCGGAACTGGAGGGCCTCGAGCCCGCACTCGCGGACAAGAAAGCGGCCGCCGCGACCCGCGCCTACGTGTGCCGCGGTTCGACCTGCTCGGCGCCGCTCGAGTCGCTCGCCGACCTGGTGCGCAGCGCGCAGGCGCGCGTGGGCTAGCGCGCTTTACGCAGCCTGCCGGGTTTGCGTGGGCCGCGGCCGGCGTGCGAGGCCAGCGCCACCTGCACCGACTTGCGCGCCCAGGCCACCAGCAGCTCCGCATCCTCGATCACGTCGGCCGGCACCTGGTGATAGCCCATGGGCCCGGCCGGCCGGTTTGCCGGGGGCATGAAGCGCGGCATGCGCCGCGCTTCGTATTCGGCGCGGTTCGATGCGTCGGTCTTGAGGTACAGCGTGTCGTCGTCGATGAGCCCGAAGAACAGCTCGCCGGTGTACAGGCCGACCCCACCGAACATGCGGCGCGTACTCACGCCATCCAGCCCCGCCAACTGTTCGAGCACGTACTCGAGGTATTGCGGCTGGACTGGCAAGCCGGCCTCGCTAGGGAGTCCGCAGCGCCCCGAGGTGCCCGAGCTCGGTGCGCAGCGCGCGCATCAGCGGACCGGAGGCGATGGCGTCGAAGGACGGCGCCTGGTTCCAGTCATAGGCCCACGGGTGCTGGGTGCGCAGCGCCTCGGGCTCATTGCGATAGCGCGGCACGATGTGGGCGTGCAGCGCCGGCTCGAGGTTGCCGAAGATGGCGTAGTTGATGCGCAGCGGCGCCGTGGTACGCATCAGCGCATCGCCCAGGTGCGACATGTCGAGCAGGAACTGCGCGCGCCGCTCGGGCGTGAGCGTGTTCAGGTCGGGCACGACCGGATCGGGCAGCAGCAGCAGGTAGCCCTGCACGAATTGCTGCTGGCCGAACACGGCCCAGCCGGACGCGCAGCGGCCGAGCACAGTGCTGTCCCGGCCGGCGCGCGCGTCGTTGACGCGCCGGTGAATCGCGGTCTCGAGTGGCAAGGGCATCTCGTCGGGTTGTTGTTCCATCTTAGTGTCACGACCCGGCGCAATCTCCCACCCCGCGGGTGGAATTCCTCAGCCGTTCCAGGTGCGGAAGCGGCCGGTATCGAGATGCACGAAATCGGAGCGGCGATAGTAGCCCACGCCGCCACGCGCCGCGGTCAGCGCGAGATCCCGCAGGTCCGAACAGCTGCAGCCGTGCAGGCGCACGTCGATGGCGCGGCCCTCGATGTGCAGCGAATGCTTCGCCACGCCGCTGCCGGGGCGGGCGGCCATCTGCGCGTTGCTCTGCGCGGAACGGTAGCCGGAGATGACCTGGAAGCGCGCGTCGTGACCCGCGGCCAGGGCCAGTTCGAAGAGCTGGTCGTACAGGCCGACGTCGATGTCGTGCACGGCATCGTTGCGATGATCGCGCATCAGGTTGCGCAGGCTGTCGATGGCGCGCGTGACGTACTCGGTGCCGCGGCGGTACACGACACTGACCGTCTCGCTGGTGTGCGTGTTGTAGAGCTCGATGGCGCGCTCGACGGCGGGGGTTTCGCTTACGGTGGCACCCCTGGCCGGCAGTACGTGCGCCAGCGCGATACCGCCGCCGGCGGCGACCGCGTTCTTCAAAAAGCTGCGGCGGGTCCAGGAATCGTTCATTTCGGGGAAACCACCCGGGTGGCTGCGTTCGGAGGAGTTGGAGCGTGGCAGTACCGTACAGGTTCCAGCCTCCCCGGCTCCACGACCTGGCCCGCGAAATCGCGCTCCCGCAGGCTCAGGACGGCAGCGGCACCACCGTGCCCGTGTCGCCCGCCCGGCGGTTGACCGAAACCACGGTCGCCTTCGGGAAGAAATTGAATTCCGAGGCGCTGGCCCAGGTGTAGGCGCCCATGGCGCGCCCGACGACCAGGTCGCCCGCCTTGAGCTGCGGCAGCATCAGGTTCTCGGCGATGACGTCGATGCTGTCGCAGGTCGGGCCGGCCAGCACCGAGGGGAATTTCTCCCCGCCCTCCTTGAGCGATTCGACCGGGTACTTGGCGTGGTCGAACAGCTGGCCGCTGTACGAGCCGTACAGCCCGTCGTCGAGGTAATACCACCAGTGGCCTTCGCGCCTGGCGCGGCCCATGACGCTGGCCACGCCGATGGCGGCCGGACCGCAGATGTAGCGGCCCGGCTCGGCGATGGTCCGGATGCGGGCCGGTAGTTTGGCGAGCGCGGCGCGGATCGGCGCGCAGAAACGGCCGATGTCGGCGACCTTCTGGCCGTACTCGATGGGATAGCCGCCGCCGATGTCGAGCGTGTCGAAGGCGCCGAGCTTTTCCCTGCGCGCCTGTTGCATGAGTTTCGCGCACACCTCGATCGCCTCGACGTGCTTGCTCGGATCGGCGGCCTGCGAGCCGACGTGGAACGACAGGCCGCGCACCGGGATCGCGAGCTTGCGCGCCAGGCGCGCAAGCTCGAGCAGGTCCTCGGGATCGCAGCCGAACTTGCGCGACAGGTCCACCACCGCGCCCGGCGAACGGAAAGACACGCGCAGCAGCAGCTCGGCGCGCTCGCGGTACGCCTCGAACTTGCGCACCTCGTCCGGGTTGTCGGCCACGAACGCCTTCACGCCGAGGTGCAGCGCGTTGCGGATGTCGATGTCGCGCTTGATCGGATGCGTGTGGATGCAGCGCGCCGGGTCGACCCCGAGGCGCGTGACCAGCTGCACCTCGCCGGTGGTCGCAAGGTCTAACCACCCGCCCAGCTCCACGATGGTCTCGACCACGGCCGGGTGCGGCAACGGCTTGAGCGCGTAGTGCAGGTCGACGCCGGGCAGCGCCTTGTGCAGCTTGCGGTACTGCTCGCGCACGCGCTGGCAGTCGATGATCAGCAGCGGCGAACCGAACTCGCCCACCAGGCGCCGGATCTCCTCCGGGGCGAACGGGTCGATGTACGCGCGCGCGGCCTGGGACTTGCGCGTCTTGGTGCTCACTGCGGGTCTCCTGCCGGAAGCCATTGCCGGGAAAAGGGGCGGATTGTAGGGAAGCCGCGTGGTGGTGTCATGACGCGATCGACGCCCGGGACGGAAGCGTTTTGCTAAAGTCCGGCGCGCATGAATTCAGTCGCCGCCGACCACTCCCCCGCCGGGGAACTCCAGACGCTGCTGTCGGCCCGCATCCCGTTGCTGGTGATCGAGACCCGCGAGGAACACCGCGTCATCGAGCTGGTGCGCGACGCGGCCATGCGCGCCCAGCGCGGCCGCAACTGGGGCGTGTTCCAGTGGACGGTCACCGAGGGCCTGCTGCGCGTGGACGTGGACATGGGCGGCGCGCAGCGCACGCTGGCGCAGCCCGAGCAGCTGCTGCGGCACATCAAGTCGACGCTGATGGCCGGCATCTACGTGCTGTTCGACTTCCATCCCTACCTCGAGAACCCGCTGTTCGTCCGCACGCTCAAGGACATCGCGCAGGAATACGAAAAATGCGCGCGCACCATCGTGCTGATCAGCTTCGAGATGAAGCTGCCGGCCGAGCTGGAACACCTGGCCGCGCATTTCACGCTGCGCGAGCCCGACAAGGACGAACGCCACCAGATCGTCATGCGCACCGCGCGCGAGTGGGCCCGCCAGAACGGCCGGATGCCCCAGGTCGACGTGAAGGCCGTGGGCAAGCTGGTCGAGAACCTCGCGGGACTGCCGCTGCACGACGTCGAACGGCTGACGCGCCAGGCCATCTTCAACGACGGCGCCTTCACCGAAGAGGATCTGGCGCCGCTGCTGGCTTCGAAGTACCAGTTGCTGAATCGCGGCGGCACGCTGTCGTACGAGGCCAATACGGCCCGGTTCGCCGAGGTCGGCGGCCTGCGCAACCTGCGGCGCTGGATCCTGCAGCGCAAGCCGGCCTTCGATGGCAGCGCGCCCGAGCTCGACGCGCCCAAGGGCGTGCTGCTGCTCGGCGTGCAGGGCTGCGGCAAGAGCCTGGCGGCGCGCGCCGCGGCCGGCGTGCTCGGCGTGCCGCTGGTGCGGCTCGACTTCGGCGCGCTGTATTCAAAGTGGCACGGCGAGTCGGAGAAAAACCTGCGCGAGTCGCTGGAGTCGGCGCAGGCGCTGGCGCCCTGCGTGCTGTGGCTGGATGAAATCGAGAAGGCGCTGTCGTCGAGCGCGGGCGACGGCGATGGCGGCACTTCGCGCCGCGTGCTCGGCGCGTTCCTGACCTGGCTGGCCGAGCAGCGCGCGCGCGTGTTCATCGTGGCCACGGCCAACGACATCACCTCGCTGCCGCCGGAACTGGTGCGCAAGGGGCGCTTCGACGAGATCTTCTTCGTCGACCTGCCCGCGCCGGACGCGCGCGGCGAGATCCTGGCGATCCACTCGAAGAAGCGCGGCATCACGCTCTCGGAGGCGGACATCCAGGCGCTGGTCGCACGCAGCAACGGCTTCTCAGGCGCCGAGATCGAGCAGGTCATCGTCTCGGCGCTGTACACCGCGCACGCCGGCAACCAGCGGGCGAACGCGTCGATGATCGCGGCCGAGCTCGCGGCCACCCGCCCCTTGTCGGTGGTCATGGCCGAGCGCATCGGCGAGCTGCGGGCCTGGGCCGCCGGCCGTACCGTCCCGGCCGACTAACCAGTTCCTTCGCGCAGCGCTGCGTTACTTGTCCGCGCCGTTCGGCGCGGGCAATTCCACCTTCGCGTCGCCGAGGTACTTCGGCAGCTCGAGGCCCGCCATCGCGGCCACGTCGTGCAGCGGCGGCAGGCTCTTGACCATGCCGGCGAGGAAGTTGGCCGTGGTGCTGCCGTTGCCGTTCGCACCGGCACCCGCGTCCCACACCGTGACCTTGTCGATCTTGATTGCCTTGATGGCTTCCACCTGCAGCGTGACGATCTGCTCGAGTTTCTCGGTGAGCAGCAGCGTCGCCGCGGCGCGCGCATCGTTGCCCGCGCTGTGCACCAGCGCCTGGTAACCCTGCGCCTTGGCTTCCAGAACCTGCCTGATGCCTTTCGCTTCCGCTTCGTACTTGAGCAGGATGGCGTCGGCCTGGCCCTGCGCTTCGCGCCGGGTCTTCTCGGCCTCGGCTTCCGCCGCGATGGTGATCTTCTGCTTCTCGATCTGCTGCCGGACGACCTCGGCGGCGGTCAGGCGCTGCAACTCCGCCTTGGCCTGCGACTTCTGGATCTCGGCCTGCGCGTCGAACTGCGCCACCTGGCCGCGCTGCGATGCCTGCGCAGCCTGCACCGTGAGCTCGGCGTTCGACGCCGCGATCAGCGCACGCGCGCGGTTCTCGCCGGCGATGGCCTCGGCTTCCTGGCTCTGCACGAAGATGCGTTTCTCGGCCTCGGCCGTCTTCTGGCCCTTGGCCGACGCGGCTTCGTTCTCGGCGACCTTGATCTGCAGGTCGCGGCTCGCTTCCGCTTCGCCGACCGTGGCCAGCGTCTCCTGCTGCTGCACGTAGATGCGCCGGTCGGCCTCGGCCTGCTTCTTGCCCTTCTCCGACTCGGCCACGTTCTGCGCCACCTTGATGGTGCGCTCGCGCACCTGCTCGGCCTCACCCACCGAGCCCTTGCGGTCCTGGTCGGAGACGTCGATCTTGGCCTGGTTGATGGCCTCGGACGCGGCCTTCTTGCCGATGCTCTCGATGTAACCCGACTCGTCGGTGATGTCCGTGATGTTCACGTTGATCAGGTACAGGCCGATCTTGTTGAGTTCGGGCGCGACGTTGCGGCGGATCGCGTCGAGGAATTTCTCGCGGTCCTGGTTGATCTGCTCGATGGTCAGCGAGGCCACCGTCAGGCGCAGCTGGCCGAAGATGATCTCGCGCGCCATGTTCTCGACGTCGTCCTGCGCGAGATTGAGCAGGCGTTCCGCCGCGTTGTTCATGATGGCTTCTTCGGTGCTGATGCCCACCGTGAACGTGCTCGGCACGTTGACGCGGATGTTCTGCAGCGACAGCGCCTTGGTCAGCGGGATGCTGATGGTGAGCGGCGTGAGGCTCATGTACGTGTAGTCCTGGAACAGCGGGATCACGAAGGTGCCGCCGCCGTGGATGCACATGGCCGACTGGCCCTTGCCGACCTTGCCGTACTTGACGAGGATCTTGTCGGACGGGCAACGCTTGTAGCGCGACGCGAAGAAGATGATGGTGAAGAACACAAACAGCACCAGCGCGACCACTGGTAGCAAGGCCATCGTGAGATCCATACAAGCCCCTCCGCGCGCGCCGCGCGCCTGACTGGAAACGTTTACTCTTCGGGAAAAGGGATCACCGGTCGGTGGGCGCGACGACCAGCGTGTTGGCCGTGACGCTCTGCACGCGGATCGGGGTCCCGGTGGGCAGCGTCGTGCCGTCGGCCGAGACCGCCTCGAATTCGCGCAGCCGGTTGGCGAAGTTGATCTGCACGCGCCCGCCGTCCTTGCCGACGGTGAGGTAGACCGAGCCTTCGCTGCCGACCGCCGCGTACAGGCTGACCGTGCCGGTGGATTGCAGGCGCAGCATGCTGCGGAAGATCTTGTGGATGAGCCACATCGAGAACACGCCCGCGCCGACCGCGGCGAGGAGCGCCAGCACCGGGCCGACGACTCCGCCGTGGTACAGCGTGTAGCCGACCACGCCGAACATCGCGCTGAACGTGGAGAGTCCCTGGATCGTGAGCGCCTGGAACCCGGCGTCGCTGTCGACGTGGACGTCGGACCCGTGGTGGTCGAGCCCGGCGATCATCATGAGGATGCGCAGCACCAGCACCGTTCCACCCGCCATGGCGCCTAACAGGAACAGCTGTTCGATGCCGCTGTGCGAAGCAAACCATTCCATCATGGTCGTGTCCCCCGCCGGATGTTCTGATCGTTCTCCCCGGCGTGGAGACTATAGCGGGGAATTCAAGTCGGTGGCGACAACGAAAAGCGGTAGCTGCTCACCGTCAGGCCGCCGAGGAAATCCGTCTCGTGATAGCTGCGCCACGCGGGATCGTCGCCGGCCGCGCCCGCCGCGACCATGAGCGGCAGCAGGTGCTCTTCGCGCGGATGCGCCGCGCGTGCCGCGGGAGCGGCCTCCCAGGCGGCCAGTAGTTTGTCGCGCTGCCTGGGCTCGCCGCCCAGCAGGACGCCGCCCAGCCAGGCGTCGAATTCGCGTGACGGTCCCCAACCGCGCGGGCTGAAGAACTGCCGCAGGTTGTGATATGACAAGCCGCTGCCGACGATCAGCACGCCTGCGTCGCGCAGCGGCGCGATCGCCCTGCCGAGCGCCAGGTGCGCCTGCGGATCGAGTCCAGCCTTCAACGACAACTGCACGACCGGCACGTCGGCCGCCGGGTACATCACCTTCAGGGGCGTGAACGCCCCGTGGTCGAAACCGCGCTCGGGATCCAGCCGCGCCGGCATGCCGGCCTCTTCGATCATCTGTCGCGTGTGCTCCGCCAGTGACGGGTCGCCCGGTGCGTCGTAGCGGATCCGGTAGGTGTGCTCCGGGAAGCCGTAATAGTCGTAGACCATCGGCGGCCGGGGATGGGACATGAGCGTGAACTCGGGCTCTTCCCAGTGCGCGGAGATCATCAGCACCGCGGCGGGCGTCCGGCCGATCTCGCCGGGCATGGCCGCGAGCGAGGCCTCGAGCTTCGCGTAGGACGCGCGCGACGGGTCGTCCATGAAAGACCACGGGCCGCCGCCATGCGAGATGAAGTACACGGGAAGCCGGTCGCTCATGCGTCCTCAGTGTACGCTCGCCCCCACGCCCAAACGATTACCAAGCACCATGCACCGGTTGTTGCGCACGGCCCTGGCCCTCGTCGGATTCTCGTTCGGCTGCGCCGTGACGGCCCACGCCGCCGCCGCGCGCTTGTATGCGAACCCCGCTTCCGCGCCCGAATCGTTCGCGGCCAACGACATCGAAGCGGCGCTGCGCGCACGCAAGTACTCGGTGACGCGACGCGACGGTCCCGATTCCGCCCCGCCTGGCGACCGCGTGATGGTCTATTTCGATCCATTGGGCGGGCCGCGCGCCGTGATACCGGGCGGCATGCCCGCCGTCGACGAATCGAAGATCCAGGCGGAAGGCTTCTGCCTGAGTCACGCGGTGCGCGGCCGGCGGCATTTTTTCCGCATCGTCAGCCGCGACGCAGGCGGCGCCATGTACGGTGGCCTGGAACTGGCGGAACAGATCCGCACGCGCGGCGTGGACGGCGTGCTCGACACCGCCCGCAATCCCTACCTGTCCCTGCGCGGCGCCAAGTTCAACATCCCGCTCGACCTGCGCACGCCGAGCTACTCGGACATGAGCGACTCGGCGCAGCAGAACATCGCCACCGTCTGGGAGTTCGAGTTCTGGCGTGCGTATCTCGACCAGCTGGCGCGCGACCGCTACAACTTCGTTTCACTGTGGAACCTGCACCCGTTCCCGTCGATGGTGAAGGTACCCGCATACCCGGACGTGGCGCTGGACGACGTGTGGCGCTCGCGCGTGCAATTCGCCGAGGACTATTCGACGCGCGCCACCGACATCGTCACGCCGGAAATGCTGGCCGACAAGGAGGTCGTCCGGCAGCTCACCATCGACCAGAAGATCGACTTCTGGCGCCGCGTGATGCGCTACGCGAAGGACCGCAACATCGACTTCTACATCGTCACCTGGAACATCTACACCTACGGCGTCGACGGCAAGTACGGCATCACCGACGCGCTCGACAACCCGAAGACCGTCGACTACTTCCGCGCCAGCGTGCGCGAGCTCTTCCACACCTATCCACTGCTCGCAGGCATCGGCCTCACCGCCGGCGAGAACATGGGCGAGGTGAAGTCCTACTCGGGCGGCGTCGACGACTTCCACGCCAGGGAGAACTGGCTGTTCGCGACCTACGGCCAGGGCGTGCTCGACGCGGCCAGGGCCGAGCCCGGGCGCAAGTTCCGGTTGATCCATCGCCAGCACGAGACCCGGGCGCAGGACATCGCCGACACATTCGCGCCACTGCTCGCGCAACCCAACGTCGACTTCGTGTTCAGCTTCAAGTACGCGCAGGCACACGCGCTGTCGTCGACGACGCAGACCTTCCACCGCGACTTCCTCGCCTCGCTCGGGAACTTCCGCACGCTCTGGACGCTGCGCAACGACGACGCGCTGATGTTCCGCTGGGCGGCTCCCGGCTTCGTGCGCGATTTCGTGAAGAACATCCCGCACGGGACGTCGCTCGGCTACTACCTCGGTTCGGACATGTGGGTCTGGGGCCGCGAATTCCTGGACAAGAACCCGTCGACACCCCGCCGGCTCGAGATCGACAAGCACTGGCTGCACTACCTGCTGTGGGGCCGCCTGGGCTTCGACCCGGGCCTCGACGACGCGCGCATCACCTCGCTCGTCGGCCAGCGGTTTCCCGGCGTCGACGCCCGGTCGCTGTTCACCGCGTGGCAGGACGCCTCGATGATCTATCCACTGGTCACCGGCTTCCATTGGGCGGATTTCGACTTCCAGTGGTACATCGAGGCCTGCCGCAGCCGGCCGGGGCCGGCGAAGACCGACAGCGGCTTCCACAGCGTGGAGACTTTCATCCAGCAGAAGGTGCACCCGGGTACCGACAACATTTCGATTCCGCGCTACGTGGCCGCCGTGGCGCATGGCGCCCCCATGCCCGGCGGCACCTCGCCGATCGCGCTCGCGGAGCGCGTGGATGGTGACAGCGCCAGCGCGCTGTCGATCGTCACGGCGCTCGAGGGGAGCAACGCCGCCGCAGGCAATGCCGAACTCGCCGCGACGCTCGCGGACATCCACGCCATGGCGCTGCTCGGTCACTACTACGCGGCCAAGATCCGCGGCGCCACGTCCCTGGCGCTGTACCGCGAGACGCGCGAGCCGAAAGACCAGGTGGACGCCGTGAAGCATCTGACGCGTGCCGCCGCAGTCTGGAAGGAATACAGCGCACGCACCGGCGCCCGCTATCGCAACCCCGTCTGGACCAACCGCGTGGGACTCGTCGACTGGCGCGAGCTGGATGCGGAAGTCGAGCACGACATTGCCATCGCGCAGGCGCCGCTGCGCTGAGCGCCGGCCGCGCCTGTCGGAATCCGCCTGCGGGTGGGGCATAACGCGCGATTCGCGCGATTCGCGCTATTGGCGCGCGGATGCGCCGTGGAAGCTGAACAACCTGAACGGAAATGTTCAGCCTCTGCTCAGCTATGCGAATCGATACTGGCGCCGTAACGGATCGAACACGATCCGCCAAGGAGACGACGATGAATCGCCCAGTGACCCTTGTTCTTGCCGCCGTGCTGATCGCCAGCTCGCCGGCGTTCGCCGGGACCCATGGCGTGGTGGGAAAAATCGCCCGGCAGACCGTCAACCCGCAGGGCAACAACTCCGGCGGCGGCAACCACGGCAACCACGGTGGAAACCACGGTGG
>DASSRK010000140.1:0-74233 GCA_035701825.1 Steroidobacteraceae bacterium | reverse complement strand
TTCATCAATCAGCAGGCCGCCCAGACGGTCGAGCTCGAGAAGCCGCTGATCCTCCTGGTCGACAAGAAGATCTCGAACATTCGCGAAATGCTGCCGCTGCTCGAAGGCGTGGCGAAGCAGGGTCGTCCCCTGCTCGTGATCGCCGAGGACGTCGAAGGCGAAGCGCTCGCGACCCTCGTGGTCAACAACATTCGCGGCATCCTCAAGGTCGCGGCCGTCAAGGCCCCGGGCTTCGGTGACCGCCGCAAGGCCATGCTGCAGGACATCGCCATCCTCACGGGCGGCACCGTCATCTCCGACGAAGTCGGCCTGCAGCTCGAGAAGGCGACGATCAACGACCTGGGCGAAGCCAAGAAGGTCGTCGTCGAGAAGGAAAACACCACCGTGATCGACGGCGCCGGCAAGGCCGCCGACATCAAGGCGCGCATCGAGTCGATCCGTCAGCAGGCCGAGGAAGCCACCTCGGACTACGACAAGGAGAAGCTGCAGGAGCGCGTCGCGAAGCTGTCCGGCGGTGTGGCCGTGATCAAGGTCGGCGCTGCCACCGAGATCGAGATGAAGGAAAAGAAGGCCCGCGTCGAAGACGCGCTGCACGCGACCCGTGCCGCCGTCGAAGAAGGCGTGGTGCCGGGCGGCGGCGTGGCGCTGATCCGCGCGCTCAAGGCCCTCGAGAAGCTGGAAGGTGCGAACGAAGACCAGACGGTCGGCATCCGCATCCTGGCGCGCTCGATCGAAGAGCCGCTGCGCCAGATCGTCGAGAACGCCGGCGAAGACGCGGCCGTGGTGCTGAACGCCGTCAAGGCGGGCAAGGGCGCCTACGGTTACAACGCGGGCTCGGGCGAGTACGGTGACATGATCGAGCAGGGCATCCTGGACCCGGCCAAGGTCACGCGCCTCGCGCTGCAGAACGCGGCCTCGGTCGCGGGCCTGCTGCTCACGACGGAAGTCATGATCGCCGAAGCGCCGAAGGAAGAAGAGCATGCCCACGGCGCGCCGGGCGGCATGGGCGGAATGGGCGGGATGGACATGTAAGGAGCCGCGAGGCTCGTTGCGGTCCGACGTCCAGAACGTCGATCGGTAGATAGAGAAGCCCCCGCCGGGATACCGGCGGGGGTTTTTCGTTTCGCTAGTTCCGTACCTTGATGGACCTTCCCGAGGATGTCTTCGTATTGCCCGAGGTATCTCGGGCCACCGCGGTGATCGAATGCGTGGCATTCGTCACGGTGGTCGAGTTCCAGGTGATGGTGTACGGGGCAGCCGTGAGCTCGGCACCGACATTCACGCCATCGATCCTGATCTGCACACCCGCCACGGCAACGTTGTCGGATGCGGTCGCCGTGATGGTGACGCTCGTGCCCGATACAGTCGCTCCACTTGCAGGCGCAGAAATTGAAACGCTGGGCAGGGTTGTATCTGCTTGCGTCGTGCCATTGACGGAGGCACGCCCACTCACGTTTCCGGATGAGTCAAATGCTTCGACTCCGTAAGCGTACGTCGTGTTTGGTAGCAGGCCGTTGTCGGCGTACGAACGCGAGGTCGTAGTCGCGATCAGTTGCGAATCCCGATACACACGGTATCCGCTCACCTTCACGTTGTCGGTGGAAGCTCCCCATGCCAGGTTGATCTTGATGGGAGACGCGGCGGTTGCCGTGAACGAAGCAGGCGTCGTCGGCGGCGCGACGTCCGGGATCAACGCCGTCTGGTCACCCGAGAACCCGACGTTTCCGAGGGCGTCTGCGGAGCGAACCCGATAGTGATACACGGTGCCGACCTTCAGGTTGGTGATGGTCGCGGAATGCGTCAGAACCAACTTCTTGTTCAGCGTTGTTTGCGACCCGTATGCCGTTGTCGTGCCCCACTGGACCTGTGTATCCGAGGGTTCATCGGTGACCCAGGAGATCACGGCATTGCTCGTGCCCATCGTTGACGTGATCTCGGAGAACGCCGGCGGCGTGATGTCGTTGTTTACGGCGACGACCACCGGAACGGCACTGGCCGTGTTTCCGGCGACATCACGTGCTACTGCAGAGAGCGAATGCGGTCCATTCGCGCCGGAGCGGGTTGACCAGGATGCAGAGAAGGGGGCCGTTGCGATTTCCGCTCCAAGTGGTGCACCGTCCAATAGGAGCTGCACTCCGCCGAGTTTCACGTCATCCGCGGCCGCCGCGCTGACAGTAACGGTCCCCGATACCGTGGCTCCATCCACGGGCGCTGTCATGGAAACAGTGGGTGGCACGTTATCAGGAGCCATGGTCGTGACCGCTCCGGGGGCACTGGGTGCTGAAGTGTTCCCGGCCTTGTCCGCGGCAGTAACGGTGTAGTTGTAAGTGGTGCTTGGCGACAGTCCAGTGTCGACGAAGAACGTTCCCGATGCAGTTCCGACCTGCTGCCCGTCCCTTGCAATCGTGTACGCCGTGACTCCCACGTTGTCCGTGGACGCATTCCATGTGACGCGGATCTGTGAAGGAGACAACGCTGTCCCGCCAACATTCGTCGGAACCGAAGGCGCATCCGTGTCGGGAGGCGCGTCCGGCAGTGGAATCGAAAAGCTATCCCAAAGGATCAGCGGACCATTGGTCGTGTTCCAACGATAGGTTTCGATGGTTACGGTGAAAGGCGTGACTTTGGTGAGGGTGAAGAACCCGGCATCGTTATAGGCTGAGCCGTCATCCACCTGCCAGAATCGCCCCGGGCCCATCAGGTTCTGCCACAGCGACGTGTCACCAAATGGGCGCTGCGTGTCCTGGTACGCGTCCCAATAGGATCTCTCGAATACCTTCAAGTTGTTCGCATCCACGATGTGGCGCGACGGACAATGATCGTGTCCCCGGAATGACACCACGCCTGGAAACCTGGCCAGCACGGCAGCAAGTTCCTTCGTATGGAAAGGTGAATTCGGGTCGTCTTGTGTGTACGTCTGGTGTTCGCTCCACATGTCGCACTGTGGAGTCATGCTGTTGTCCATCGCATACCAGGCGGCCACGTTGCCGACGTGACTGATGACAAATTTCAGTGGTTTGTCGGTGCGCGCAAGATCGTCGGCCAACCAATCCAGTTGTGAGTTCGTCGGATCGCTGACGTTCGGCCCATTCACGTCCCAAACACCGTAGTTGATGTCGGGCTGCGGGGCTCCCGCTTGCTCGAAATCATTGAGAATGACGAAGTGCGCGTTCTTGAAGTCGAACGAGTAGATCGTTCCATCCCAAACAGCCCGCAAACCACTCGGGGTCAAGACTTGCGTCGGGCCTCGTCGGAAATTGCTGATGCTCGGCAATTGCTTCGCCAGACGCGAGGTTTCAGGAGCGTTGGCCCAATTGTTGGCATACGTCGTCCTGTACCACGTCATGCCCGTATCTTCGTCGTAATTGTGGTTCCCCATCGCCGGGAAGAACGGATATTCGGGTTCCCCGCAATTGAGATGCCCGGCCAATTGCTCGTCGATCGCTTCGCGAGCATCGCTGATGGGCTCTTGATCTCCAGCTGCGAAGATCATGCGTATGTTGGGATCCAGGCCGTACATCTTTCGCAGGATCTGCAGGTCGAATCCACTCCACGGCCCGGTCATGTAGTCGTCGGAGTAGACGACGAACGAGTAGCTGTCATTGTCACAATTGGATTGCGCGGCAGCCGACACGGGCAGCATCTGGGCTGCGCAGGCCAATAGCGCCAGGACGAGAGAGGCCCTCTTCACGGTCTACCTCCTGTGATTGCGACGGTCGTGTGTAGTTATTAGGAATCGGACCGTGCGCCGGAGCCTTGGGGGAAAGGCTCGAAGCGAAGGGGTTATACGTCTGAAAAAAGCGCTGGTCAAGTCAAGCGCGTGCAGACATTCTCGCCGCGCACCCAGCCTGAGTTGTTAGAGCCGTCGCGGGCCTGCGGACGTCATTAGATAGAGAACCCCCGTTGGGAAACCGGCGGAGGTTCTTGTTTTCAAGGCCGAAAGAGGCGCTTTCCTCAGGTGACCGGCAAGACCGACTCCGCGGGCAGCAGCCGGCGACGCTGCTCTTCCTGCACCTGCTCGAGCGACAGGTGCGTCGCGGCCGCCACCGACTTCAGCACGGGATGTGACTCGGCGCGCGGCAAGGTAAGGCCATGGGCCCGTTCCCACGCCCGGATCCTCGCGCCCGGCGCGTTCGCGATCGACGTCAGGTCGAGTAGTTCGACCCTGCGGCGCTCATCCGCCGCCGCTCGTTCCTCGGCCAATCGAACGCGGTATTCCGCGGGGAGCTCACCTGGTTTGAGAGGCGATACGGTGGTCATGCTGGACTCCTTTCATGATGAAGATTCATTTGCCCACCGCAATCGAGTATTCGATGCGCAGGTCGCAGGGCGCCTTGCCGCGGGGGCCGTGACGTTCGCCTGGGCACCGCAAGTGCCCGTGCGCATGGTCCGTGCCCAGCGCCGCGATGTCATCGACGTTGGCCGCCAGATCCAGCTCGCCGCTACAGCCCGCGTAGGGACACGGATAGACGAAGTACGCGCGTGCGGGTGGGTGCAGCACGATCGTTTGCGGCGCCGGTGGGTTGGACAGCTCGTCGTTGAATACCAGGTCAACCCGCAGCGTCGCGAACTGCGGAAACTGCACGCGCAATTCCTTCGCGGCCATGCGATCCCGGCGCTGTTTCTCGAGCCGCAGGCTTCGCGCCTTTTCAGGGCTGGGGGACGCCAGGTTTTTCGCGCCGTTGCGAGGTCTCATCGCCGGCCGTACCCGCCGCCGCCGCCGCGTGGTTTGTCCTGCGCCTCGTTCACCTTCAGCGGGCGACCGCCAAAGTCCTTGCCGTTGAGCGACTGCATCGCCCGCTGCGCGTCCGCACCCGACATCTCCACGAATCCGAAGCCGCGCGGCTGTCCGGTGTCACGATCGTTGATCAGGGCGACTTTCTCGACGGTTCCGTGCGCGGCGAAGAGCTCGCGCACGCTGTCTTCCGTGGCGCTGAACGGCAGGTTTCCAACATAGAGCTTGGTCAAGAGAAACTCCTCGTGCGGTGAAGGTAGATAGCCGGCGCACATGCGCCGCTCCGATGTGAATGCTTCGGGTGGCGGACTCGAGGCCGCAACGGTGCGTCGGGTGACGCGCGAGCCGGAGCGAAACCGGCTCGGATCACAGGGGGTGGTAAAGGTACTTCAAATGAGCTGCGCCGGTGGCTGAATTTTCGATCTTCATGCGAAATCGCCCGACCGGCGGCAAGACTTGCACCTTCTTCTTTCCCAGGCTCGCCAAAGTGGAGCCGGGCGCGGCCTTGCTCGCGGCCGGCGCCTGCGTCATGTCAGGCGCGCTCATGCGCCGCCGGTTGCCGCGGCCGTGAACCCCGGGATACCAGGAATGGGAGGGATGGATATGTAAGGTGCCGGGAGGTCAGTTGGGCACCGGCCGAAGCGGTACCGTCTCATCGGGTTTGATGCGTTCGGCTGGTCGGGACGCGGAAGGGCGCTTATCCTCCCCTCCGCCGACAATCCGACAGAGCAAAAACATGACTACAAGTACAGAACGACTGAGCGTGGGGGAGAAGATCGGGTACAGCCTGGGCGACCTGTCCGCCAACCTGATATTCCAGACCTTCATCACCTTCCTGGCGTTTTTCTACACCGACGTCTTCAAGATCCCCGCGGGCACTGCGTCCGCGATCATCTTCTGGGGTGGCATCTTCGGCGGCGTGATCTTCAATCCCATCATGGGACTGATCGCCGACCGCACGAATACCCGCTGGGGCAAGTTCCGGCCCTGGGTGCTGTGGACCGCGGTGCCGTTCGGCGTGTTCGCGCTGCTGGCGTTCACGACGCCCGACCTCGGCGAGCAGGGCAAGATCTGGTACGCCGCCATCACCTACACGTTGCTGGTCACGATCTACGCGGCGAACAACCTGCCCTACGCGGCGCTGAGCGGTGTGCTGACCGGCAACATGTCGGAGCGCAACAGCCTGTCTTCGTACCGCTTCGTCGCGGTGATGATCGCGCAGTTCGTCATCCAGGTGCTGCTGCTGCCGCTGGTGCTCGCGCTCGGCGGCGGCGACCAGGCGGTCGGCTTCCGCAGGACGATGATGATCTTCGCGATCGTCGGCACGATCTTCTTCATCATCACGTTCCTCACGACGAAGGAGCGCATCGTCCCGACCGCGGAACAGAAATCCACCGTGAAGGAGGATCTCGTCGACCTGTTCCGCAACAAGCCCTGGCTGCTGATGGTCGTGGTCATCGTGATGGTCTTCATCACGCTGGCATTGAAAGGCGGCTCGTACATCTACTATTTCGAGTACTACGTGGACCGGGCCGCGCTCACGCAATTCCTGGCCGGCGTCGGGTTCCACGGCGATCCCGTCTCCACCGGCTTCGGCATCTTCAATGGCGGCGGCATCGTCTTCATGATCGTCGGCATCGGCTTCGCCAGGCCGCTCGCCGACCGGTTCGGCAAGCGCAACGTGTTCAGCGCCGGCCTGTTCGCTTCGACCCTGTTCCTGCTGGCGTTCGTGTTCTTCCCGCCCGATGCCATCGGCACCATTTTCGTGGCGCAGATCCTCCACGGGTTCTTCTACGGCATCACGATCCCGCTGCTGTGGGCGATGATCGCGGACGTCGCCGACTACTCGGAGTGGAAGAACAATCGCCGCGCCACGGCCATCGTCTTTTCCGCGATGATCCTCGGCCTCAAGTTCGGCCTGGCGGTCGGCGGGTCGCTGGTCGCGAAGCTGCTGGACATCTACGGCTACGTGCGCGATGCCACCGTGCAGTCGCCCGAGGTGGTCCAGGGAGTCAAGCTGTCGATCAGCGTCTATGCGTCGATTCCGTTCCTGATCTGCTGCGTGATCCTGTTTTTTTACGAGATCAACAAGGCGATGGAAACGCGGATCGAAACCGAACTGGCTCAGCGCCGCGGCGCGGCGTCCTGATATCCCGGAGGAACCCGAGAACCATGTCCAACGATTCCGAAATCGATTATTCCAAGGAAGACTACGAAGCCCTCACCCGCCGGGCCATTTCCCAGCCGCTGGTGACGCACATCTACACGGCCGATCCGTCGGCGCACGTGTTCGATGGGAAGCTCTACATCTATCCCTCGCACGACATCGAGGCCGGCATCCCGTTCAACGACCTCGGCGATCACTTCGACATGCGCGACTATCACGTGCTGCGGGTCGATTCGCCCGGCGGGCCGGCGACCGACTGCGGCGTCGCGCTCGACATCAAGGACGTGAAGTGGGCGCAGCGCCAGATGTGGGCGCCGGATGCCGCGACGAAGAACGGCAAGTACTACCTGTATTTCCCGGCCAAGCGCCCCGACGGCATTTTCCAGATCGGTGTCGCGGTCGGCGACCGCCCCGAGGGTCCGTTCACGCCGGAGCCCGAAGCCATCAAGGGCAGCTATTCCATCGATCCGGCCGTGCTGGTCGATGACGACGGTTCCGCGTACATGTATTTCGGCGGCATCTGGGGCGGCCAGCTGCAGAAATACCGCGACAACGTCTACGGCGAGAAGAACGAGGAGCCCGCGGACCACGAGCCGGCGCTGTGCCCGCGCGTCGTGAAGCTCACCGCGGACATGAAGCAGTTCGCCGAAGCGCCGCGCGCGGTGGTGATCCTCGACGAAGCGGGCAAGCCGCTGCTCGCCGGCGACCATGACCGGCGCTTCTTCGAGGCGTCCTGGCTGCACAAGTACAACGGCAAGTACTACTTCTCGTACTCGACCGGCGACACCCACTACCTGTGTTACGGCATCGCGGACAACCCGTACGGCCCGTTCATCTACCAGGGGCGGATCCTGACGCCGGTGATCGGCTGGACCACGCATCACTCGATCTGCGAATACCAGGGCAAGTGGTACCTCTTCTACCACGACTCGGTCCTGTCGAAGGGCGTCACGCACCTGCGCTCGGTGAAGATGACCGAGCTCACGTACGACGCGAACGGACGCATCAACACGATCAGTCCCTACCGGTAGGCGAAGGCCACCCCAGGCCGCGCCCGTAGCGGCGCGGAGGTAGATAGAGCGACCCTCGCCGGGAAACCGGCGAGGGTTTTTGCATTTTCGAGGGTCGAGGACCCGTTCCCACCGATATCCATCCCGGTGAGCTGCGATGCAGGAACCCGTATGCCGTGGCCGCCAGGGGCCTGTTCCAGGCGGTTTTCGGCAGGCTTCGTAAATCACGTAGGGAAGCGATCGATCCGCCTGACTACGCTGTGTCGGCCTTGGCACTTCGGCACAACGACCAGCAGGGAGATCAACGATATGGATATCTCGAGAAGTTCGGGCACGCGGCTCTTCGCGCTCGCGGCCCTTTTGCTCATCGGCTTCGTGACCCAAGCGAACGCGCAAAGCGGATCCAACACGATCGTGGTGCGCGCACGCGGCACCGCCGGCAGCGAATCGATCACGCTGCGCGTGGACAACAGCAATGTCGCGACCTGGACGCTGTCCACCAGCTTCCAGACCTACAGCGCGACCACCAACCTCAACGGCACGGTGACCGTGGCGTTCACCAATGACGCCGCCGGCCGCGACGTGCAGGTGGACTACATCATCGTCAACGGGACCACGCGCCAATCGGAGAACCAGAGCGTCAACACCGGCCTGTATGCGAACGGCGCCTGCGGCGGCGGATCCAACAGCGAGTGGATGCATTGCAACGGCCTGATCAACTATGGGCCGGTCTCCAATTCGGCCAACAGCATCGTGGTGCGCGCGCGCGGCACGGCGGGGAGCGAGTCGATCAGCCTGCGACTCGACAACACCACCGTCGCGACCTGGACGCTGACCACGACCATGCAGAACTACAGCGCCTCGACCAACCTCAACGGCTCGATCACCGTCGCATTCACCAACGATGCCGCGGGCCGCGACGTGCAGGTGGACTACATCGTCGTCAACGGCACCACGCGACAGGCCGAGGCGCAATCCATGAACACCGCCGTGTGGGCCAACGGCAGCTGCGGCGGTGGCAGCCTGAGCGAATGGATGCACTGCAATGGCGTCATCGGCTTCGGCACCGTGAGCGGCGGAGGCGGTGGCGGCGGGGGCCAGTTGCCCGCATTCTTCGTGGGCAACATCACCACCAACGGCCAGGTCCGCTCGGACTTCATCCGTTACTGGAACCAGATCACGCCCGAGAACGAGGGCAAGTGGGGCCAGGTCGAGCCCAACCGCGACCAGTACAACTGGGCGGGGCTCGATGCCGCGTACAACTACGCCCAGCAGAACAACATCCCGTTCAAGCAGCACACCTTCATCTGGGGTGCGCAGGCGCCGAGCTGGATCAACAACCTGTCAGCCTCCGAACAGGCGGCGGAGATCGAGGAATGGATCCGCGACTTCTGCGCGCGTTATCCGAATACCAAGCTGATCGACGTGGTCAACGAGGCCATACCGTCGCACCAGCCCGCGGCCTTCGCGCGCAACGCGTTCGGTGACAACTGGATCATCCGCTCCTTCCAGCTGGCGCGGCAGTACTGCCCCAACGCCATCCTGGTGCTCAACGACTACAACGTGTTGAGCTGGGACACGGATGCGTTCATCAATCTCGCGCGGCCGGTGGTCGCCGCGGGCGTGGTCGATGCTCTGGGAGCGCAGGGGCACGGACTCGAGAGCTGGTCGGTGAGCGACATCCGCTCGAGGCTGGATCGCGTGGCCGCGCTCGGCCTGCCGATCTACATCACCGAGTACGACGTCGCGCGCACCAACGACCAGGAGCAGCTGAACATCATGCGCACGCAATTCCCGATGTTCCACGACCACCCGTCGGTGGCGGGCATCACGCTGTGGGGCTACGTGGTCGGCAGCACGTGGGTGAATGGCAGCGGCCTGATCCAGTCCAATGGCACACAGCGGCCGGCGATGACGTGGTTGATGCAGTATCTGGGACGTTGAACGACACCTCCCCGTTCACCGTCGTGGATGGAAAGGCCCCCGCCGGGAAACTGGCGGGGGCTTTCTATGGGGTGCAGGACGTGGGCGGCTGGAATCGCGCCGCGTCCGATTCGTTGTCGCTATCCACCCACATCCCGGAAGGGATAGAGAGACTCCATCGAATGCGCGATTCGCCTGCGAGGTGCGACGGGTATCGTGTGACCCGTCGCCAATCCGGCGATTTCACCCACGGGAATATCGAAATGTCTTCGTCGAATCTTGCCGAGCGCATGGAGCGCCCGGCAACGGACACTCTCTCCGATCCGCCACGCTTTGAAGTTCGCGACGCCGCGAACGATGAGCAGGCGGCGCGGAAGGTCCGGCCTCGCTTGTCCTTCAGGAACAGGAAGTTCGTCATCCGCGATCAGGGCCTGCAGCTGTTCCGCATCCGCTGATCCAACAACCGCTCCGCCATCGCTCGCAACCGCGACGATGCGCGGACGCAAGAATCAAGGGACCCCCGCCGGGAAACCGGCGGGGGTTTTCTTGCCGCCTGTCAGCCGCTCTGCCTCAAGCTTCCACTTTGCCGGCGACGCGCGCGGCGGCGCGCCGCTTCCCGCCGAACGGCAGCAGCATGGGCACGCGGCGCTGGTACTCCGCGTATTCCGGGTGGAAGTGCACCAGGTCGCGCTCCTCGAAGCGGATGCCGACCAGGATGTACGCCGTGCACATGCCGGCGAACACCGCGTGCGTCACGGTCATCGACGGCGTGGCCCACACGATCATGAACCAGCCGATGTAGAGCGGATGCCGGACCTGCCGGTACAACCACGGCGTGACGAACGGCACGGCGGTGTACGGCTTGCCGCGCAGCTCGAGCCACACCTGCCGCAGGCCGAACAGGTCGAAGTGGTCGATGAGGAACGTGACGTAGAGCAGCAGCGCCCAGCCCGCGGCATACAGCACAAGCATCGTGTTGACGGCGGCGGGGGAGGTCAGCGCCCACAGCGAACCGCCGATCGGCTGCCAGTAGTAGAAGAGCAGGACCAGCGCGAGCGAGGAGAACAGCACGTAGGTGCTGCGTTCCGCGGCCGCGGGGATGATGCGCGTCCACCAGCGCTTGAATGCCGGCCGCGCCATCACACTGTGCTGCACGGCAAACAGCCCGAGCAGCGCGAGGTCGACGAGCAACGCGTTGCCGAGCGTGGTGTCGCGCGGCGAATCCAGCGTCTTCGGCACCCAGAAGTTGCCGATGAAGCCCACCGCGTAGAGGAACGTGACGAAGAACACCGCATAGCAGGCGGCACCGTAGAGGAAGATGAGTACGCGTTTCATGGTGCGAAAAGCCTACGCAACGGGCATTGTTCGAGTCCCGGGGTAGTTCCGGGGTTTGGCCGGGACATGCACGCACCACTGAGCTTCGCCCGCTTCCGCTTCGAACCCGCCTCCGCGCGACTGTGGGCGGGCAAGCGCGAGATCAAGCTGACGCCCAAGGCGGCGCGGGTCCTCGGCGTGCTCATCGGTCGTGCCGGGGAACCGGTGACCAAGGAGGAATTGTTCGCCGAGGTGTGGCGCGGCACGGTCGTCACGGACGACGCGCTCGTCACCTGCATCCAGGAGCTGCGCAAGGCGCTCGGCGACGACGCGCGCAAGCCGCGCTTCATCGAGACGCGGCACCGGCGCGGCTACCGTTTCATCGCGGCGGTCAATGGCGCCGTGCCGCCCGAGACGGCCGCTCCGGCGCGCGTCGCGTCGATCGCGGTGCTGCCGTTCACGGACATGAGCCCGGGCCGCGACCAGGACTATCTGTGCGAGGGGCTCGCCGAGGAGCTCATCGACGCGCTGACGCAGATCGAGGGAGTGCGTGTTCCCGCGCGCAGCTCATCGTTCCAGTTTCGCGGTCCGGGACTCGACGTCAAGCACGTCGGGCGCGAGCTCGGCGTCGAGTCGCTGCTCGAAGGCAGCGTGCGCAAGGCCGGCGACCGGCTGCGCATCACGGTGCAGCTGATCGACACCGCCACGGGCTATCACCGCTGGTCGGAACGCTTCGACCGCGAGCTCGGCGATGTGTTCGCGATCCAGGACGAGATCGCCGGCGCGGTCGCCGGCATGCTGCGCGGAACGGCGCTGTCACGCAGCGAGCGGCGCGCCGTGCGCCGGCCGCAGACTGCCACCGACGCCTACGAATTCTTCCTGCGCGGCCGGCAGAGCCTGCATCGCATGCGGCGGCCCGACCTGGAGCACAGCCGCGAGATGTTCCGCGCGGCGATCGAGGCCGACGAGCGCTACGCGCCGGCGTGGGCCGGGCTCGCGATGGCGCACGCCCAGCAATTCGAGTGGTGGGGCTCGAACCCGGCGGACCTGCGCGAGGCGGACCGGGCGAGCCGGATCGCGATGGAGCTCAATCCGGACTCGGCGGATGCGCACGTGGCACGTGGGTTCGCGATGTCGCTGCACCGCGAATACGAACTCGCCGAGCGGCACTTCGAGTCGGCGATCCGCCTGAACCCGCAGCTCTACGACGCGTATTACCTCTTCGGCCGCTCCTGCTACGCGCGCGGGCAGATCGAGCGCTCGGCGGAATTGTTCGGCCAGGCCGCGGCGGCCAGGCCGGAGGATTTCCAGAGCTGCTACCTGCACGGCCAGTCGTTGTGCAACGTGGGCCGCATGGACGAGGGACTCGCCGTCAACGTGGAGGCCATGCGCCGCGCCGAACGTACCCTGGCGCTGAATCCGCGCGACGTGCGCGTGCTGTCGCTCGGCGCCGGGGCGTTGCAGGCGGCCGGCGATTTCGCGCGCGCACGGGAGTGGGCCGAGCGCGCGCTCGCCATCGATCCCGAGGACATGGGCGCCATCATCAACGGCTCGCTTCTCTATGCGAAGGCCGGGATGAAGGACGAGGCGTTGCGCCTGCTCGAGCGGGCGCTCGGGCTCGGCTGGGGCAAGCGCGACTGGATCGAGCACGATCCCGACTACGACTCGCTGCGCGACGACCCGCGCTTCAAAGCCATGCTCGCCAAGCTGAAGTAGCCGGCGGCTGGCCACTGCTCGAAGTCGTGCTTCATCCCGAGTCGCACGCCAGGGCGCCGCGAGCACGTGTAGTCCCTAACTACAATGTGGCACGGAGCCCGCCGGAATCGATTTCCGGCGTCTGTCGGCAGGCTCCTGCAAGGCGCATGCTCGGGGCAAACGATGCTTCGGCCAGCCCGCGCGGCTCTTGTGCGATGCGCAGCGCGACAGTCCTGGCCACAGGGATGCGCCATGAAAACTTTCCGTTGGAGTCGCGGTGTCACGCTGCTGGGGTCGATTGGAATGCTTGCCTTGCCGCTGGGCGCGCAGGCTCTGCCGGCCACGCCACCGCCGTCAGTGGCCCAGCTGCCACTGGCCTTCGAGTCGAACCAGGGCCAGACGGATGCGCGAGTCGGGTTCCTGGCCCGCGGTCCGGGATACAACATCTTCCTGACCGCGAACGAGGCGGTGCTCACACTGCCCCGGGCCGGCGCCGCGGCTGCGACGCAGCCCGTGGTTCGCATGAAACTCGTCGGGGCCGCCGCGAATCCGCAGATGGAGGGCGTGGGTGCACTGGCGGGCACGGTCAACTACATGCGAGGCCGCGACGCTGCGAATTGGCACACCAAGGTTCCTACCTACCGGCAGGTGCGGTACTCCGGGGTGTATCCCGGCATCGACCTGGTCTACTACGGCCAGCAGCTGCAGCTCGAATACGACTTCGTCGTGGCCCCGGGCGCGGATCCAGATGCGATCAGGCTGGCCTTTGCGGGCGTCGGGCAAACCACCGTGGACGCGCGCGGCGATCTGGTCCTGGACGCCCAGGGCGGAGCTTCGCTGCGCTTCCAGAAGCCCGTCATCTATCAGGTCGACGGCGCACGCCGGCGCATCGTCGAAGGCTCCTATGTGCGCCACGGTGCACACCAAATCGGCTTCCGGGTCGGCGCCTACGACCGGTCGCGGCCCCTGGTCATCGATCCGGTGCTGAGCTACTCCACCTACCTGGGCGGAACCGGCACCGACTATGCGAACGGAATCGCGGTGGATGCCACGGGCGCGGTGTACGTGAGTGGCTTCACCTCGTCGGGCGATTTCCCGACGGCGAATGCGCTGCAACGCACGCGCAACGGCAGCGGGTTGGACCTGTTCATCGCGAAACTCACCCCTGACGGCACGTCGCTGGTCTACGCCACCTATCTCGGCGGCAGCGGCGATGAGAGCGGAGGGTACATCGCGGTCGATTCGGCCGGCGCCGCCTACGTGATCGGGTCTTCCTCTTCGTCCGACTTCCCCACGGTGAATGCCCTGCAGGCTGCGAACAGCGGCGACCACGCCGCCGTCATCGCGAAACTCAGCGCGGACGGTTCCCAACTCGTCTACTCGACCTATCTCGGCCCCAGCAGTTTCGGCAGGGCGATCGCCGTGGATACCGCGGGCGCGGCATACATCGCGGGGATGACCGGGTCGATCGAATTCCCATTGGTCAATCCCGTCCAACCGACGCTGCACGGTTCGACCGATGCCTTCGTGGCGAAGCTCGCTCCCGACGGGAGCGCCTTGCTGTATTCGACCTACCTCGGCGGCTCGCTGAGCCAGGGAGCCACCGACATCGCGGTGGATTCGCTCGGTGCCGCATACGTGGTCGGAACCATGGAAGCTGCGCCGGGCTTTCCCACCGTGAACCCGCTGCCGGGTCCCGGAGGGGGTTTTGACGCATTCATCGCCAAGTTCGCGCCGGATGGCACGCTCGTTTATTCAAGCCCCCTCGGTGGCAATACCGATGACGGCGCGACAGGAATCGCGGTCGACGCCAGCGGCGCCGCCTACGTCACCGGGTACACGCACTCGAATGACTTTCCGACCGTGAATGCCTTGCAGTCGCAGCTCCTGGGGACGGCGGATGCATTCGTGGTGAAGATTGCGCCCGAGGGTGGTGCAATGCTCTACGCGACATTTCTGGGAGGCCTCGAGGACGATTTCGGCGACGACATCGCGGTGGATGCTGCGGGCTCGGCCCACATTGCCGGGACTACCTACTCACCCGACTTCCCCACGGTGAATCCGATTCAAGCCGCCCTCGCCGGGCGATGGAATGACGGATTCGTTGCGCAGCTCAGCCCGGACGGCGCGTCCCTGGCCGATTCGACATACCTGGGCGGCAGCGGACAAGACTCCATGAACGCCATCGTCGTGGATCTCACGGGCGCCGCGTACGTCGCGGGAGCCACGCAATCCCGCGACTTCCCGACGACCGCGTCGCTGCGCCGGACGTGCAGCGGCGGATTCAACGACGCATTCATTGCGAAGCTCGCGCCGCGCGCGCTCGCGATACAGCCGGCAGCGGCGAGCATGGCTGCCGCGCCAATTGCCGAAAGCGTCTCCACCCGCGGCAAACCCAGGGGAGGGGGCGGCGCATTGGATGCGCTCCTCCTGGCTGTGCTCGCGCAGTTGGCGGTCGCCGGCACGCTGCGCCGACGCACCCGCCGGCTTCCCGGCGGGGTCGGGATGAGGTGAGGTCGGACGATTGATGGTCGAGGCGCAGTGGGCGTCGGCTACCAGATCACGACCTTCTTGTCGCCGCTGTTCACCATCGCATCCCCTTCCTTGCACCCGAACGCCTTGGCGAACGCGTCCATGTTGGTCGGCGTGGCATTGGCGCGCACGCCATCCGGCGAGTGCGGATCGGAAGCGATGATCAGCTTGGTCAGTTCCGGCGTGTACTTCTCGCGCCATGCCGAAGCAAAGCCCAGGAAGAAGCGCTGGTCGCGGGTCATGCCGTCGATCTTCGGATCCGGTTTGCCGGCCACCGCCTTCTGGAAGGCGTCGTAGGCAATGTTGAGCCCGCCGAGATCGGCGATGTTCTCGCCCAGCGTCAGGTTGCCATTCACCTTCTCGGTGAGGCCCGGTGCCGCGGTGTAGCCGTTGTACTGCGTGACCAGCTTTTCGGTCAGCGCCTTGAACTTGGCTTCATCGTCCTTGGTCCACCACTGCTCGAAATTTCCCGACGGCCCGAAGCGCGAGCCCTGGTCGTCGTAGCCGTGCGTGAGCTCGTGGCCGATGACCGCGCCGATCGCGCCGTAGTTGATCGCGTCGTCGGCCTGTGGGTCGAAGAACGGCGGCTGCAGGATGGCGGCGGGGAACACGATCTCGTTGAGCTGCGGATCGTAATAGGCGTTGATGGTCTGCGGCGTCATGCCCCATTCGCTCTTGTCGACGGGCTTGCCGATCTTGCCGAGCTGCCAGTTGTAGTTGAAGGCCGTGGCGGCCGCGACGTTGCCGTACAGGCTTTCACGGCTGGTGGTCAGGCCGGTCCAGTCGCGCCACTTGTCGGGGTAGCCGATCTTGGTATTGAAGGCGGCCCATTTCTCGAGGGCCTTCTTCTTGGTGGCGTCGCTCATCCAGGTGAGGTTCTCGATGCGCGCCTTCAACGCCTCGCGCAGGTTGCCGACGAGCTCCTCCATCCGCGCCTTCGAGGAAGGCGGGAACGCCACCTCCACGTAGCGCTGGCCCATGGCCTCGCCCGCCGAGGCCTCGATGAACCCCAGCACGCGCTTCCAGCGCGGGCGTTGCTCCTTCTGGCCCTGCAGCGTCTTGCCGTAGAAATCGAAGCGCTCGGTGACGAACGGGTCGCTGAGATAGGGCGAGGCATCGTCCAGCAGCTTGAAGCGCAGGAAACTCTGCCACTGGGCCACGGGCACATCGGCGAGCATCTTGCTCACTTCCTGGTGGAAGGCCGGGATGCCCAGCGAGAACCACTCGGGCGTCGCGACCTTCTGCGACTCGAAGAACTTCGTCCACGGGAAGTTAGGCGAGAGCTTGTCCGCTTCGGCCATCTTCACCGGGTGGTAGTACAGCTCCACGTCGCGCGACAGCTGTTCGCTGGACTTCGACGCCTTCGCGAGGCGTGTCTCGAACGCCAGCACGGACGCGGCCTGCTTCGCGGCGTCCGCGGCCGGCGTGCCAGCCAGCTCGAGCACCTTGGCGATGTGCTTCTCGTACGCTTCGCGGATCGGCTTCTTGTCGGCCAGCGTGTAGTACGTGGAGTCGGGCAGTCCGAGCCCGCCCTGGAACGCCGACGCGACGTTCATCGTGGAGTTCTTGAAATCCGGTTGCGGCCCGAAGTTGAACAGCGGGTTCTCGCCGGCCGCGGAGATCTTGCGCAGGTGCTCGGCGATCGAAGGCCCGTCGGTGAGCGCGTCGATGGCGGCGAGGCGCTCCTTGAGCGGCGCGATGCCGAGCTCGTTGAGCTTCTTGTCGTCCATGCCCGTGGCCCAGAAGTCACCGATGATCTTGTCGATGCCGGTGGCGTTCGGATCGGCGGCGATGCGCTCCGCCAGTTGCTGACGTACACCCAGCGAACGGTTGCGAAGGACGAGGAAGGCGCCCCAGCCCGATTCGTCGGCGGGAATCTCGTTGGCCGCCAGCCACTTGCCGTTCACGTAGGCCGACAAGTCCTTGCAGGCGTTCTGCGAGGGATCCAGGTCCGCGGCGGAGAAGCGGATCGGCTGCTGCAGCTTGCTCTCATCGAGTGTCCAGGCCGCCGGGGCGGCCGCCTTCTTCTCTTCTGCCGCCTGCTGGCAGCCGGCGAGCAGCAGCAGGGTGGCTGCGGCCGCCGAAACGGAAATGAGGCAACGGCTTGTGTCGAGCATGGGCGGGTTCCTCGAAGGGCAAATTCCAGTGGGCGGAAGCATAGCGCTTCCGTCATGGACACAAGGCTCCGGGCCGGGTTCCGAGGCCCGGTTGCGCCCAACCGTGCGATGAACCGCCGCGCGCAGCCTGGCCCGAAAATCCGCCGAGCGTCTATTTGCGTGCCAGGGCCTTGATGCGCCGCTGCGCGAGCTCGTAGCTGGACTGGTAGGACAGCGTCTCGTCTTCCGGCGGCTTGACCTTGGCGTAATTGGCCAGCGCGACCTCGCGCTCTCCGTATTGCTCGGCGATGCGCCCGAAGGCGTACCAGAAGTCACCGCTCGGCTCGACCATGTTTCGGGTTGCCATCGATTGCAGCAGCACCTCGCGAGCCTCGCGGGTCTTGCCGATGTCGGCATACGCGCAACCCAGGGTATGCAGCGCCTGCGTCGCGGTCTCGCGCGACTGGGCGGCACGCTGCGCATTCTCCACGTCCGGCCCGCCTTCGCGTTCGAAGTACAGGCTGATCCAGGCGGCCTGGTTCATGTCGTTGGCCATCGAGCGGGGATCGGCGATGACCTTGAGCGCGCGGGCATAGGCGGTGGCGTAATCACGGCTCGCGAAAGCGCTGGTCACCTGGGCGCGAAGTGCGTCGATGTCGTCCGGCAGCAGTTTCAGCCGCTCCTCCGCGAGCGAGTCCGCTTCCTTGAAGCGCTGCAGCGCGCGCAGGTGCTTCTCCTGCGCGAGGAACGCACGACGCGAGGTCGGCGAGCGCCGGGCGAGCGCCTGCGCAGCGGCGAGCGCGTGCTCGTGGTCGTGGATCTCGTCGTACCCGTCGAGCAGCGCCAGGTCGATCGCCGCAAGCTGCGCCTCGTCGGCGCCGGCCTTGGCATTCTCGAGCACCTCGATGCCGCGCCGGGCGGCGCCGGGTCCGCCCACCCACAGCGCCGCGGCCGCGAGGCGGATCGCCTTTTCGTCGCCTTGCCGCTGGCCCAGGGACCAGAAGCGCGTGAACGGATCCACGGCATAGGGATCATCCGCATCCTGGCGGTTCGACGCCGAGTCGCGCACCCAACCGAGCAACACGCCCGCGCTCGCAAGGTCGCCACGGCTGGCGCGGTCCACGGCCTCGGTCGCGACCGGCAGGAGCCAGTCGGAGTTCGCGAGCAGGCGATAGTTGCCGTTCTCCTTCACCAGGATCGTAGTTTGAGCGGGCGCGGGCGGCATCTGGATCGAGATGCGATACCCGGTGGCGTCATCGCCGGTCGTCTTGATCTGCAGGCTTTGCTGGGCGATGTCGGCGATCACGTCGCGCGAGGTGCCGGCGCGGCGGATGACGGCCAGCATTCTTTCCAGCTCGTCCCGGTCGCGGCGCTGGTCGGCGGACAACGCGGCGCGTTCCCGCCGGTAGCTCTGGCCGCCCAGGGCTTCGAAGTCGTCCACCGTGATGGAGCCTGCGATCAGGTTCACGAACGCGGCGCGAATGAAACCGGCCGGGCCATCTTGCGCGGGGACATCCTCGTGCCGCTTTGCCTCGCGCAGCATCGAGCTCAGCGCCATCGTCTGCGCGGTATTCGATCCATTCGCGCCGGCCTCGAGCAGCGCCGCCGCGTTTGCGTACTCGCGTTTCGCCATCAGCATCTGGCCGGCCTGGGCGGCGATCTGCTTGAAGGAATTACTGTCGGTGCTGCGGCGCTGCGCCTCAGCCAGGGCATGGGCGATGCCGTTCAACTGCGCATCGCACGCGATCAGCAGCCCGAGCGGCGGCGAATCGAGTGCGTTGGCCGCTTCGAACGCCGCCGCAAACTGCCCATCGTAGAAGAGCGCATACGCGAGGTTCGAGGCGATCCTCAATTCCTGGCGCTGCTCGGCTGTCAGCTGGCGATACGCGGCGATGGCGCCCGCCAGGTTGGCCGCGCGGCTGTAACGGCCGCCGTGCTGATCGTATTCGAGCACCACCGCGTAGTTGCCCACCAGGTTGTGATTCTCGCGATCGAGCGAGATGGCTTTCTGGTACGCGGCGGCGGCGCCGGCGAAATCCGCGCCGTCGGCGCGCCAGCGGCCGATGAGGTCGTATTGCAGGATGGAGGCCTGCGTTTCATGGGCCAGCGACAGCTTTGGATCGAGCTTGATGGCGGCCGCGGCCTCGGAGCGCGCCGCGTCACCCATGCCGGCGTCGATCAAGGCCTTGGCGCGGCGCAGGTGCTGGATCGGGTCCTTCGGATGCTGCGCCACCAGGTCCCGGTAGGCCTGGAAGGATTGCCGGGCCTGCCCCTGCGTGAAGAGCGCATGGGCCTGCAGATCGAACTTGATCGACACGGTCTCGCGATCCAGCAGGCTCGCGACTTCGGCGCGCAGCTTGCGCTGTTCTTCCGCCGTGAAGCGGCGCTTCCGGGTGTCGAAGCTGAGTTCCGCGCGGACTGCGCCGTCGGGATCCAGTGAATAGCTCTCGCTGAACTCCGCGGGGCCGAGCGCGCGTGTCGAGTTAGCCGGTAGATTGGCCGCCTGGAAGCCGGCCGGCGGAACGATCCGGTAGTGCCATTTGACGGTGAACGGCCGATTCAGCACGTAGTCGAGGGTGCGCTTCTTCGCCGGGCGGGTGGCCTTGGCATTTTCCTCGTCGGTCGGTTCGCGCGTGCGCGAATCGTATGGCAACACGCGGAACAGGCCGTCGACCGGTATGTAGAGCACGGCGTCGCTCAGCGAGGTGTAACCGCGCCGTGCCTGGGTACCTTCGAGCGTGAGGCGGAAAGACTGCGAAAAATCCTTGGGATCGGAGCGGTCGATCTTGCCCATCCGCTCGATCGCGTACTCGGACTTCATGTAGTTGGTCAGGTCCTCCGCCGTGGCTTTCGCCTTGATGTCGGCATAGGAGTCGCGATAGCTCGCTTCGTAGCTGCCACGGGGCGTGGAGACTTCGATGACCGTGGCCGGCCCGTGGTCGGCGAGCCTGATCTCGCGGGTTTCCTCGATGACGTTGTCGGCGGAGCGCGCCTCGGGAATCGGCGCGAGCGCCGTGGTCCCCGCGTCGACGATCAGTGCAAGCCGCCCGCGATCGGAGTCGGGGAGCTGGCCCAGCCGCGAGGTATCGGCCGTCGCATCTATCCACACGGGCATTTCGCCGGGTACATGGACGATGGCGTGGTTGAAGAGGCCCATGCCCGGCAGTTCACCGGGGACGTCGAGGTCGTCGCCGGCGTTCAGCAGCGCGAGGTTGGCCGGTATGCCGACCGCGCGCAGCAGTCCCGCCAGCAACAGCGACTTGTCCTTGCAGTCTCCGTACCGGCGGGCCAGCGTTTCGGCCGGCGTGTGCGGGAAGATGCTCGATTCATCGAACTCGATGCCGGTATAGCGGATCTCGTGATTCAGGTATTCGACGATCGCCGCCATCTTCTCTTCACGGCCGGCGCGGCCCCTGGTGATACGCGCGGCGAGCTCGTCGAGGTTCGCATTCCCCAGTCGTTCCGCCACGATGCCCGCGTAGGCCTGCGCGAGTTCCTGCCACGAAGCGCCGGTGGAAAAGGTGAGTGTCGGGCTCTGGTACACGTCGCTCGGCGCGTTCTCGACATAGTCGTCGTCGTATGCCGGCGTCGGGCCGCCATCGAATACCCAGCGCTGGCGGCCGGATTCGGACGAACGGGTGGTCTTCACCGCCGGTGCGGCGTCCAGGCGATAGCGCAATGGAATCGAATCCGGCGCCTCGAGCGTCACGCGAACGTGGTGAAGAGGTTCCGTCAGTCTCAGGTAGGTCCTGACGACATTGCCCGCACCCTTGAACGGCAGTCGCTCCTTCACCACGATTTCGGTTTCGACGACGGCGCCCGGGCTGAAAGCCGGCAACGGCGCGCGCAGTACCCGCGCGTCGCTGTAGACCGTGGAGTCCGATTCATGCTCGGGTGAATCCTCGACGGTGGCCGGATCGAGCGTGAACGAAGTGCCATCTGGCGCAATCACGCGCGCGCGCATCGCCGGCTTGTCTTCACGCCACGGCGACCAGGAGATGCGCAGCTCGTTCCACCCGCTGTCTGCGGCCCCGGGGCTCAGCACCTTGTAGACGAGGTACTGGGTATAGACGTTGCTGCCGTCGGCGTCGAAGGAAAAGGTCTCCTGCATCTCGACCACGCTCACCGCGGCGCCTTCGGCCGGTTGCGCGGCGGAAGCGGCCGCGTGCAGCGCCTGCGGTGTCAACGAGAAATGCGCGGCGTCGGCGGGAGACTCGGTGGCAGCCGCGGCTTGCGTGGCGGCGAGGATCAGCCAGGAAACCATCCACAGGCGCGCGCCTCGTGCGCGACCGGCGGCGTCCAGACCTTGCGGCATGCGATCTCCCTTGTTCTTGTTCTATGGACCGCTCGGCGGGCGGCGAGTCCATATTAGCTAGATTCGCTCGCCAGGGTAGCGCCTTGTCGCGGCAGCCGCGCCGAAAAATGCGAACATCGGCGTGAATGCACAAGCCAACGATTGCACTGGTGACGGCAGTGGCCGCGCGGCATCTCGACGAGGACCTGCCGCCCCTGGAGTCCGCGCTGCGCGCTGCAGGCGCGGAGGTCGTCATCGCGGAATGGGATCGGCCGCATGACTGGAGCCGGATTGACATTGCGCTGCTGCGGTCGACATGGGACTACCCGCAAAGGCTCGGGGAATTCCTGGACTGGGCCGAGGGAGTGAGTCGGCAGACGCGGCTGCTGAACTCATTCCAGGTATTGAAGTGGAATTGCGACAAGCACTACCTGGCCGAACTCGCGGCGAAGAAGGTGCCCGCGGTACCGACGGGTTTCGTCGAGCCGGGCGAGCGCCCCGAGCGACGCATTGATGAGCTGCTGAGCCAGCCGGGTGTCCATGAGCTCGTCGTCAAGCCGGCGGTCGGCGCGGGCTCGCGCGACGCGCAGCGGTTCGGCCGCGAGGAGCAGGCAGACGCCGCCCGGCACGCGCTGCGGATGTTGAACGAGAATCGAAGTGTTCTGCTGCAGCCGTACCTCGACAGGGTCGATGAGTTCGGCGAGACGGCGCTGCTCTATTTCGAGGGCGAGTTCAGTCACGCGATCAGGAAGGGGCCGCTGCTGGCGAGAAAGGCAGGACCGACGACGGAGTTGTTCGCGAAGGAGGCGATCACGCCGAGGGTGCCGGACGCGGCGGAGCTGAGCGTGGCCGAACGCGCGCTGCGCGCGATCCCGTTCGGGATGCCGCTGTATGCACGCGTGGATCTGCTCAGGGACCGGCAGGGCGATCCGGTGGTGCTGGAGCTCGAACTGATCGAGCCCAGCCTGTTCTTTCCGTTCGCGCAGCGCGGTGCGGAGGGATTCGCGGCCCAGGTGATCGGCCGGGCCACGGGCCGTCCCGGCTGACACGAATGGCGTTCCGGGCGCGCGCACTCGGGTTGTTGCGCGCACCCACCCGGTAGACGGCGTCACTGCGCCCAGCCGTGCGACGAGCCGCTTCGCGGCAAGCCGCCATCGGGCGCATCATGCCGCCATGCTGACCCGCCGGAAGTTCGCCCAGGCCGCGGCCGCCGCAGGCGCCGTGCTCGCGTTCGGAAAAGGCAGCGCGGCGCCGCCCGCATGGCGCGAGCGCCGTGACCTCTACCCCCAGGGCGTCGCCTCGGGCGACCCCGCGCCCGACAGTGTCCTGCTGTGGACGCGCCGCCAGCCCGCCGCGGGGGACTCCCGCGCGGCCTATCTACTCAGCGTGGAGCTGGCGAAGGACCCGGAGTTCCGCCACGTCGTGGTGCGCGGCCAGGCCGAGGTCACGGCCGACACCGACTGGACCTGCCGCTTCATGGCGGCCGGCCTCAGGCCGGATGGCGAATACTGGTACCGCTTCACCGACGCCGACGGCAACGGCAGCCGCGTCGGCCGCACGCTCACCGCGCCGAAGGACACGGATTCGCGCCCGGTCCGCTTCACCTTCGTGAGCTGCCAGGACATGAGCATCGGCGCCGCGAACGCCTACCGTCGCATGATCCACGAGGACGAGCGCCGCCCGCGCGCCGAGCAGCTCGGCTTCGTGCTGCATCTCGGGGACTTCATCTACGAGGTATTGAACTACCCGGACGACTTCGCGGACGGCACGTACCGCGGCCGCCGCATCCGCCCGCTGCTGCGGTACCCGGACGGCGACCGGGTCGGCAAGTACCACATCCCCGTGACGCTCGCGGACTACCGGACTATCTACCGCGCCTACCTCACCGATCCCGACCTGCAGGATGCGCGCGCCCGCTGGCCGTTCGTCGCCGTGTGGGACAACCACGAGTTCTCGTGGCAGGGTTACCAGGGCATCCAGGTGTTCGGCGGCGAGCTGCGGCCGGCGCAGACCAAGAAGGTGGCTGCCAACCAGGCGTGGTGGGAATTCCAGCCGGCGCGCGTCAGGCGGCCCGGCGCCGACAAGGACCGCTTCCAGGCCCCCGCGGTCAAGGACACCCCGATCACCGGCTTCGACGAGAACGGCTTCGGCCTCGGCGCCGACAACGCGGCGGCGGTCGAGAGCCTGACTATCTACCGGTCGTTCCGCTACGGGCGCAACGCCGAGCTGATCCTCACCGACAACCGGTCGTACAAGATCGCCGACGCGGATGGCTCCGCGGTGGCGCCGGACGCGTTCCCGATGTTCATCGACGAGGACACCGCGCGCATCATCGATGACGGCCGCGCCGCGAACGGCGGCAAGCCGCCGGCCACGCTGCACTTTGACGGAAAGGATATTCCCAACCCCGGCGTCGACCAGCCGATGCAGAGCTACCTGGGGCCGAAGCAGCGCGCGTGGCTCATCGAGCAGCTCACCGCGAGCCAGGCGCCGTGGAAAGTCTGGGGACATTCGTTCGGCACGATGGCGTGGCGCACGGATCTCGCCAACCTGCCCGAAGGCATGGGACCCAGATGGCCGGGCACCGGATTCGGCTTGGCGAACGGGGGCTACTACTCCGAGCACGCGTTGATCTACGACGTATTGCGCAAGCAGGGCGTCACCGGCCTCGCGGTGCTCGCCGGGGACAAGCACTCGTTCTGGGCCGGACTCACTTCCGCGGATCTGCCGCCGCGCGATTACCACCCGGTGGGGGTCGAGTTCGTCACGGGATCGATCTCGGCGCAGGGGCTCGTCGAGCTCGCCGATCGCATCGTGAAGCCGGACCACGCGCTGCGCGCGCTGTATTACGCCGGCGAGCGCCACGAAATCCCGTCGCTCAACTACACCATGCTGCACGGCGTGCGTGCCGCGCTGGCGCTGTCGAAGACGAGCGCGGCCGAGGCGCGCAAGCTGCGCAACCCGGCGGTGGCGCCGCACCTGAAATTCGTGGACCTGGGCGGGCACGGGTACGGGCTGGTGACCGTCACGGCCGACTGGCTCGAGACGGAATTCGTCTGCGTCCCGGTGCCGTTCGAACGCAGCGAATCGGCCGATGGCGGGCCGCTGCGCTATCGCGTGCGGCATCGGGTGAACCGCTGGAAGGCGGGCGAGCAACCGCGGCTCGCGCAGGTCGTGGTCGAAGGCAACGCCGACTACTCGATCTGACTCGAAGCGCGCTGCGGCCCGACGGTTTGGGTCATGAGGGGAATTCGCGAGCATCCGCGCAGCAAGTCCAGGTAACGCACGCTACACTCCCGTCCGCGCAAACCGATCCAAGAATCGGTCGCATCCAAACCCGAGAGGTCATCGTGGCGTTCCGCACCTTCGTAATCGCGCTCCTCGTCTGCGCCTGCACCAGCGCACCGCTCCTGGCAAAGCAGCCGCCGTTGCCCAGCACGCCCCCGCTGGCAGACAACACTGAATTCCTCATCGCGACCTATTCGGAACATGAAGCGGCGCTGTCGCACATGATCCGCCCCGTGAACGCCTCGAACTCGATCCTGTACGAGCAGCAATTCGGCGGCGGCGGCGCGGGCGTGGGCGTGTTGTTTGGGCCGCTCGGCGTGGCGGCCAACATGGCGGCCATCAAGAAGCGAACCGAGAGCGAGTCGCAAGCGCTGTTCGGCAAGGTCGCGCTCGATCCGGTTGCGTTGCTCGCGAGTCTTTTCGAAGAGGCCGCGATAGCGCGCGCCAGCGAGACCAGCGCGACGACGTTCACCATGAAGCCTCACGTGAACATCGTGAGCCAGGGCAACGAGAAGGTGTGGATTGCCGCAGGAATCGACGTCAGCGACAGCTCCAAGCCATGGACCGGGAAGTATCTTGCCCAGCTCCCCGGCGAGTGGCCGCTCGGCGAACTCACGACCGGTTTGGCCCCCGAGCGGGCGCAGGCGCTCGAAGTGCAGGTCAGGGCGGCATTGCGCGAAGCGCTGCAGCTCTACCTCGACGATGCCGCCGGGAATCTGAAGGGCACGGAGAAGGCGAATTTCACGGCGCCGTACATGTCACCGCGAATCAAGTTCCAGCTCTACGGAATGGTCCTGCCCAGCGACGAAGCCCGCAAAGTGTTCCGCTCGATCGGTGGGATCTTCTCGTTCCCGGCGGGCCAGGCCGAAGTGACCAAGCACCTGAAATAGACGGCTCACCAGGCCCGGCCTGCGGCGGCGTGATCCGCCGGTGTCCGCGATTCCGCTCTTCACTGTGCAACCCACGAGAAGAGGCGAGCGTCATGGCCACGTGCAAATCAATCTCCCCGAGCCCGAATACCAGCCGGAGCGCAATCGCCGCTGCCATCGCGATGGCATGCGTGGCCGTGCCGGCACTGGCAGCGAAGGAATCGCCGCCCGAGGCGACGCAGCGCGCGGTATCCGCGCTGGCCGCCACGGACGCGGCGCTGCGCGCCTCCATCAAGGAATACGTAGGCCTGGCAAAGGGCCGGGAAGGCACGGTGTTCCTCACGCTTTCCCAAGGCGCGAATCGGGACGAAGCCGCCAACATCGCGCGCCAAGCCTGGTTCGAGACTTCCGGCAAGGAAGCGAGGCTGCCCAATTTCGAATTCGTCGAAGCGGCGGCGACGCCGGAGGAGTTGCAAAAGGCGCGCATCGCGATGCGCGACGTGCTCGCGATCAAGGGCGTGGTGTTCCTCGACCTCGACGAAAGCTGCGGCTGCATCGTCGTCGGCGCGGTCGACAAGGAAGTGAATCCCGGGATCGCGAGCTTCATCAAGGAGCGCGGCATCAACATGCGTTGGGTGCGCATCGTGCAGACCCCGGAGTATCGGCTCACCGCGGCGGCCCTCACCGACAAGTTCCGGCCCACCATGGGCGGCCAGCAGATCCGCACGGTGGGCAATTCCTGCACGCTGGGTCTGCCCGTGTATTCATGGGCCATGCACAACGAAGGAATCCTCACGGCTTCGCATTGCACGCAGGGGCCGCAGGGCCAGAACTGGGCGACGGACTTTTTCCAGGGCCCGTCATCGGCGGATTTCATCGCCGGTGAGTCGCTCGATCTCGGGCTCTTCGACAACACGAAGCACCCGGAATGTCCCGCCGGACGATTCTGCCGTTTCAGCGACGCCGTCTACGCGCACTACGGCGTGGCCAACGCGGGTATTCGCGGCCGAATCTCGCGCCCGACCAACCTGTGCAACCAGACACCGTTCCCCTGTTTCCTGACTCTCGACCGGCCCACCGACGACATCCGCATCGCTTACGCGACGGCGGGCATGTTCACGGGCATGGAGGTCGACAAGATCGGCATGCGCAGCGGCTGGACGCGCGGCCCCATCACCAACACCTGCGTGGACGTCAACGTCGTCGAAGTGGACGCATCGGGCACGGTGAACCCGACCAACATGACGATGCTGTGCCAGTCGCTGGTCGCGACCATCGCCCAGCCGGGAGACAGCGGCGCCCCGGTGTTCGAGTACTACACCGGGTACGACGCTGGAAATTTCGCCGGCATCCTGTGGGGTGCGAATCTCAGTTTCAATTCGATGGTGTTCTCGCCGATCGACGGCATCGAGAAGGATCTCGGCATGTTCACCTACGACCAGGCGGGTCTCGACGCCTCGTTCTCATCGGACGGCGAGTTCTACACCAGCAACGTGGATGACCGGCTCAGGGTGAAGGTCGAGCACGGCGCCGTGCCTTCCGACCAGATCGAGGTCGTGCTGGTAGCCGCGCCCGGCATCAGCGCACGCAAGGACATCATCCTCGAAGAGGGCTGGAACGGCGTGGGCGGCCAGTGGACGATCTGGACCAGCGGCACCGTGACGACGGCGAGGAACGGTCTCTACACCTACCAGCTGCCGGGCGGCTTCATGGAATTCCGCAAGCGCATCGGCAACAACAACAGCAACGGCATGGAGTACGTGTCCCGCGTTCCCATCGATCATCTGCCGGGCGGGACGCGACTCACCTTCACCTGGGTGGAAGACTGATCCGACTACCCGAGCACGTCCTTCGAAGAGGTGATGAGCACGCACATGCAGCCGGTCTCGCTCCAGACGCGGCGATCGTTGGTACCGGGCTCGGCGCGATTGTATTCACCCGGCACCAACTTGCGCTCGTCGATCCACAGCTCGCCTTCGAGCAGGTGAAGCTCCTCGACGCCCGCGTGCGTGTGCGGCGGATACTCGACCCCGGGCGCGAGCCTCACCAGCATGCTCACGCGATCGCGCACCGGGTCCGTGGCGAGCAGTTTGCAGGCAATTCCGGGAGCCACCTGCTCCCAATCGGGGTCTTCGGCCGCGCGGCCGGTCGGCAGCACGATCTCGCGCCCGACGGCGTCGGCGATACGTGCCGCCAGTCGTTCGCGCAGGGACGCCGGCGCCCGCGTGCTGCTTCCGTCCTTGTCGACGAAGTAGTCGACGAGAGGCCGCAACTGGTCGAGTTCCTCGCGGCAGCTGTCGCATTCGCGCAGGTGCACTTCCACGGCCGGCACCTGTTCGGACGGCAACGTGCGCAGCGCGAACAGGGTGATGCGCTCGATCTCGCGGCAGGTTTTCGGATCCAGATGCTTGCTCATTGCTCGGCCCCACACGCCCGCACTGAGCGCGAGCGCGCCAGATTCATGATCCACGCCGCTACTGTGCCGCTCGCGGCGTCGTAGTTCGCGGATTCATGCCACAAGTCTTCAAACACTTTGACAGTCACGAGTTCGGCCGTGGTGCGTTGCTTGGTGATCCGCATGGCGAGCGCAAACACGATGCCGTGCGTCCACATGTAGAGTGAGCCGAAAGCCTTGGTGTCGCCGCCCGCGACCTGCTGCAGCAGGTCGGTCCAATCCTTTTCCGGGACCCGCAGCCGCGACTCGTCCACGTATAGCAGATCGCCCAGCGTCTGGACGGCCTCGTCCATCACGTTCTGAAGTTCGGCGTTCATACCTGCGGTTCGTTCGCTCCTGCCACGGACGCGAGATTGTCGGTGATGACGGTGGCCGGCCATAGGATTTCGCCGGCACGCGATCGTCAGATTCGTCCGACATTCAACGCATCGCGACTGCAAGGCTCATCTTTCATCGCCGTAGAGGTTGAGCTCCCTGATCACCCACGGCTGCCATCCGTCCTTCTCCGTAATGGTGATGCGCAGGTAACGGCCTTCGACCGGCGCCGCGAAATTGAGCCGCGCATGGGGTTCACCCACCACGCGCGGCGCCGCCATGCTCCAGCTCTTGCCGTCATCCGACACTTCGATGCTGTACGCCGGCGCCCAGCCCAGGTCCTTCCCGCCCGGTCCTTTCTCGCCGCTGGAATCGACGTCGATGCCCATGATCCTGCTGCGGGCGGGTAGTTCGACCGTGAGCCACTCCACCGGGAATGGCTTGAACCCCTGCGTGAAGTACCGGGTCTTCGGGTCGCCATCGAGCATGGCTTCCGGCGGCGAGTCCTTGCGCGGTTCCATGTTCACGGCGAGCTTCCATTCGGCGCGCCGCTTGAACCGCTCGCGCGGCACGGCGAGCGCCGGTATCTGCGCCGTGAGCTCGTCCAGCGTCCAGTAGTTGGACCGTGCCGCGTCGGCGGCGCGGCGCGCGGCGACGGCCGCCGGTGTCACGGCGGGTGCCCGGTTGCCGAAGCTGTTGCGGATGTAGGTGAGCACGTTCGCAAGCTCGGCATCGGAATAGGAACCCATCGGCACCATGGGTGCGCCGTAGTCGACGCCGTCGACCTTGCCCTGCAGGCCATGCAGCACGATGGCAGTCGCGGCGCGTTCGTCACCCAGCACGCGCCGCGAGTCGGCGAGCGGCGGCGCGAGGGTGTGGCCTTGGGCGCCCGGCGCGGGCGCGCCGCGCCCATCCGGGCCGTGACAGGCGAAGCACACCGAGTTGTAGAGCGTCGCGCCCGCACGATACGACTTGAGCCCGTTCACGCCGAGCAGGCGGATGAGCTCAGGATCTTCGTTGTTGGCCCACAGCTGCTCGTTGATGGCGAACACGCCGGCGGAGGCCGAAGCCGCCGCGGTGGCCTGGATCGCCTGCTTGGCATCCGGGAGCGCAGCGCGGCGCACGGACAGCATGGCCTGGATGGTGACGCGCGGATCGGCGTCGCGCAGCGCGGCCCGCATGGCCGCGGCCAGCGGCGCGTGCGCAGCGGGCTTCGCGAGCAGCGGCGCCTCCGCGAGCCGCAGTCCCGCGATCCGCACCTGCGGATCGGCGGACTTGAGCGCGCGCAGGATGAGCGTGTCCTTGAGTGCCCCGAGACCGTCGAGGGTCCAAAGCGCGTGCAGGCGAGGGCGCGGGTCCGCGGCATCGCCCGCCGCCAGCTTCTCGAGCGCCGGCACCACTGACTTGTCACGTCGCAGGACCAGCAGCTTCTGCGCGGTATCGCGCCACCAGCCATTCGGATTCGACAGATGCTGCACCCACTGCGCCGGAGTTTCGTCCAGCATCCGCGGTTGCGGACCGCGCTCGAAGCCTGCATGACTCAGCCGGTAGATGCGCCCGCGGCCGGTCTGCATCTCCATCTTCAGCGCATCGATCTGCTCGCGCAGGTAGGACCCCTTCCGGGTCCATTCCCCCTGCTGGATGATGCCCCGGTACATGTCCACTATATAAAGAGTGCCGTCGGGCGCCGTGGTCATGTTCACCGGGCGGAACAGCGGATCGGTGGCACGGATGAACTCGCCGTGCTCCTGCTCGTAAGGATTGGCGAGCCGCGTGATGCCGTCTTCCACCGTGATCTTCGTGCGCCGGATCAAGCGTCCCACGGGCTCGGCGAACAACAGGTCGCCGCGCAGATCCTCGGGCAACCGGTCGCCGCGGAAAATGGCCTGGCCGCTGGTGGCGGTGAAGTGATTGAGCGTGTTGTCGGGCCGCAGCTGGCCGGGACCGCCCTGCACGTCGGGCATGCGCGCGATCGGCCACACGGTCTTGTACTCGCCGACCTGCTCGCCGGGCCCGGTGAATTGTCCGTAAATGATGTGCTGCTGGAAGTGCACGGGCCCGGTCTCGTTGCCGGCGTTGACGAACCACACCTTGCCCCAGTCGTCCTGCGTGAGTCCCCACTGACCGCCATTGACCGGGATGGGCTCCTTGATCGCCTTGCCGTCGGCGCCGAAGCGCAGCCGGTAGTCGTAGTAGGTGCAGTAGATACCGTTGTCCAGCGCCCAGACGAGTCCGTTCGGCTGGTGCTCCATGTTGCCGCCGCGCGGGCCGCCGGCGTACCACAGGGTCTTCTCGTCGGAGACGCCGTCGCCGTCCTTGTCGCGGTAGATGTAGAGATCGTCGCTGTTGGTCTCGCCGATGATGATGCGGTCGTCGAGCGGCAGCAGGATGCGCGGCAGCAGTAGTTTGTCCGCGAACACGGTGTGCTTGTCGTACACGCCGTCGCCGTCGGTGTCCTCGTGGCGCGAGACGCGGCTGAACGGCTGCTGCTCGCCCTTGGCGTCCGCGTCCTGCATGTAGGTGCGCATCTCGGCCACGTACATGCGGCCGTTGCCATCGAAGGCGATCATCACGGGCTCGGCGATGTCGGGCTCGGTGAGCACCGGCTCGAGCTTGTATCCGCCCGGCATCTGCATGGTGGCGATGCTGTCGGCGGGGGGGAGCGCCTTGATGATCGGCGGCGGCGTGGTGACAGCGGCGGCGGGTGCCGCGGCGGTTTTCTCGGGCGACGGCTTCGGGTTGGAACAGGCTGCCAGCAGTACGAATGCAGTGGCCGAAATGACTTTGATGCAGGGGTTCAACGGGTTCATGGCGCGAAGCATGCCACGAGCGCGACGCTCTTTCCCTCGCAGAGATACGCAAATGGAACTCGCACACTCGCGAATCCGATATGCCGATTGCCGCGGCCGGCCCTCTAGAATGTTTGCCCACCCAGCGGCAATCCAATCAAAGGGGGATGCATGGCCGACCCGACGAAGCGCGCACGACTCACCCGGCGCGAAGCGCTGATTCTTTCCTCCACGGCGGGTGTCGGCGTTGCCGCGACGAACTTCGCTGCCGCATCGGACAGCGTCAAGACCGCTGCCCACCAGGGCCCGGGAAACCTGACCACGCCACGCTCGGCGATCGCGAAGACCCAGTACGGCAAGGTGCGCGGCTATCTCGACGGCGGTGTATTCACCTTCAAGGGAATTCCATACGGCCAGACGACCGCGGGCGAGAATCGCTGGCTACCGCTGAAGCCGCCGACCCCGTGGACGGACGAGTATCCCGCGCTGGTCTACGGCGCGAACTGTCCGCAGAACACGCACCCGTGGACCAGCACCGAACAGACCTTCATCCAGGATTGGGATGACGGGTGGATGAGCGAGGACATGCTCAAGCTCAACATCTGGACCTCGAGCCTCACCGGCAAGCGCCCCGTGATGGTCTACTTCCACGGCGGCGGCTACAGCTTCGGCTCCTCGTACGAGCTGCCGTCGCATGAGGGCGCGCAGATGGCGCGCCATCACGACGTGGTCCAGGTCTCCGTCAATCATCGCCTCAACATCCTCGGGTTCTTCGATGCGGCGGAGATCGGTGGTGCGGCCTACGAAGATTCCGCGAACGTCGGCATGACGGATCTCGTCGCGGCCCTGCGCTGGGTCCACGAGAACATCGCCAATTTCGGCGGCGATCCCGATCGCGTCATGATCTATGGGCAGTCCGGTGGTGGATCGAAGGTGACCACGCTGATGGGCATGCCCTCCGCGGCGGGTCTGTTCCATCGCGCGGCCGCGCAATCGGGCGGCGGCGGCAACATTCCGAGCCGCGACCAGCAGCGCGAGCTCGCACGCCAGACGATGAAAGAACTCGGTCTCGCGCCCGACGACATCGCCTCGCTGCAGAAGATGGAGTGGGCGAAGCTCTTCGCCGCGGGCAGCGCGGCCGCCGCCAAGATCAATCCCCCGGGACCTCCCATGATGGGACCGGGCGCGCCGGGGACCCCGCGCGTGGGCTGGTCGCCCTGCGTCGACGGCAAGATCGTCAACATGCGCTCGTTCTTCGACGCTGCGCCCACGGTCTCGAAGGATGTGCCGATGCTCATCGGCTCGGTCAGCGAAGAGGGCAACATCATGTCGCGGCGGCCCACCGAAGAGGAGTGGCGTGCCAATCTCACCAAGGCGTATGGAGAAGAGAAGGCCGGCGCCATCGTCAGCGCGCTCAAGAAGGCCTACCCGAACAAGTCGATTCGCACGCTCTCTTACATGTGCAGCGGACAGGGCGGGCTCAACGGACTTTCGATCCGCAACAACGTCGTGAAAATGGCGGGGTTCAAGCACGCGCTCGATGCCGCGCCGGCGTACACGTACTACTTCACGTGGCAGACGCCGATCCTCGACGGGCAACCGGGCGCGTGGCACACCGCCGAACTGCAATTCTGCTTCGACAATACCAAGCGCTGCGAACAAGGCACCGGAAACACGCCCGAAGCGCAGGCGCTGGCGAAGAAGATGGCGTCGTCATGGGCCACGTTCGCCGCCACGGGCAATCCGAGCCTGCCCGGGCTCAAATGGCAGCCCACCGATCCCAAGACGAATCGCACGATGATCTGGGACAACGAGTGCCGCATGGTGGATGACCCGGAAGGGGAGGCGCGCAAGATCCTGCTCGCCTAACCGCGTCAACGGGTCCCCGGCAAAGCCTGTAGTATCGCTGCGCCCGCGATTCCAACTACAACGGGAGATCCCATGCTGGACCGTCAGTCGTACTTCATCCGTGAGCACGTCGGATTCATGAAGCTGTCGGGTGCGTACGACATCCTGGATCCGGAATCGCAGCACCAGATCGGGATTGCCCAGGAAAAACCGGGTGCGCTGATCCAGGTGCTGCGCTTGCTGATCGGCAAGCAGATGCTGCCGACGAAGATCTTCGTCTACTCGGGCGACAACGCCGAGAACGAGAGCGCGTTGCTGTTCTCGATCCAGCGCGGCTTCACGATGTTCCGCTCGCGCATCGACATCCTCGATCGCAACGGCAACAACATCGGCTGGATGAAGAGCAAGGCGTTCTCGCTGGGCGGCGCATTCCGCGTACATGACGCGGCGGACAACGAGATCGCGCTGGTCAAGGGGGACTGGAAGGGATGGAACTTCCGTTTCCTCGACAAGAGCGAGCAGGAAATCGGCAGCATCACCAAGAAATGGGCTGGCGTCGGCAAGGAGCTGTTCACTTCGGCCGACAACTACATCATCGCGTTGAACGGCTCTCCATCGCCCCAGCAGAGCACCCTGCTGCTCGCGGCGGGCCTGGCCGTCGACACGGTGTACAAGGAACGCTGAAGCCGTCGCGCCAGTCAGGCGGCGCGAGGCGCGTCGTGCGGCGTGCGCATCACCTGCGACAGCACGCCGTAGACCCGGGTCCAGGCGGCCTTCACCTCGGGCGTGAAGTGTTCACGCAAGCCCTGCTCGAGCGTCCACAGCAGCGCCGTCGCGACGGTGTCGTAGTGCTCGTCGCGCACGCCGTAGGTGCTGTGCCGTTGGCCCAGCACGCGCACCACGGGCAACAGCACATCGAGGCGATCCAGCGTCCCCACCGCGGTGGTGATCATCTGCATGAGCCTGGCGCCCTGCTGTTCCATGTTGCCGGTGAACAGCCGGCGCAGGCCGGGGTCCAGTTCGAAGAGCTTGCGGTAGAAGAGCTCGGCCGCTTCTTCCCTGATCGGCAACACCTGGTTCCAGCTCCGCTGGACCAGGAGGATTTCATCGTTCGTCATGCGACCTCCGTTTCGTTCGCTGGGTGAGTTTCGCGAACTGCGTGCCGGGTTCCCCGCGGTGTCCCTGCCAGTTGCCGGCGGAAGCGCGTTCGTGACCAGCGGCAAGGCCAGCAGCTGGCTCCAGTGCGAAAGCTGCAGCTTTGCCTGGCGGGCATGGCGGGGCGCGGCGACGGCCGGCAACGAGGCACTCACGACTCCTTCGCCGACGCGTTGATAGCCGCCATCAGCCCGCACGAGATACGGTGAAGCATCGGCATTCAGCCGCGGATAACGCGGAGCGGGTATGGTGACGACGGTCGCCGACGCGAGCGACGGGTTCTTGCAGGTGATCGCAACTGCCGGCGCGAGTGTTGTCCGCGTGTCGAGCCGAGCTGGCTCCCGGGCGGAGTCCAGGTAATCGGCCAGCCACTTGCCGGCGACGTAGCGATTGCAATCGCGGCGCGCTTCGTCGGGTAGTTGGAGACCGGATTCACGCAGGGCCTGGGACAGGGCGGCCAACCGGCTGGCCGGCACCGATCGCCGGGAAGTCCCGGGACGATGCGCCACCAGCTCGTTCACGGTCCCCTGCAGTGCTTGCAGGAGCCACGGACCGGACACCGCGGGATGGTCCGGGTTGAAGTAGTGCTTCTTCAGCAGGCCGAACACCACCTGGTCGAGCAAATTCTCGTAGGTATGCCCAGAGCAGCTACCGGGGTACGCGCCGCACGCACCGCCAAAATCCACGTGTGAATACGCATCCTGCTGGCAGTGCAGGGCGGCGCCCAGCGCAATCATCCGTTTGGCGTGGCTGCGGGGATCGTCATCACGCCGCGGCACATCCGCGAAGTGGCCCGCCATGACCTTGCGAACGTCCTCGGAGATCACGCCTGGCTGTCCACCAATCTCGCTGAAGCAGTGCAACTCCAGGTTCTTCCCGGCCTGGTGGAATGAGCTCGCGACGAAGCGTGCCGAGGACGCGCTGGGAGTCGTGTCCACTTCGAGCGCGGCGACCGTGTCCGGGTTCTCGTCCACGCCTTGGTTCGCACTGGCGATGGTCAGCGCATCGGTTTCCGGCCACCCGGCCGCGCGGGCGAGCACGTAGGTAGTCGAGTAGTGGATGTCCGCTTCGTAGGCCCGCGCCTCGGTCATCGCCTGCAGTGATACCAGCAAGCTCGCACAAAGAATCCATTTCATCGATGGCCCGATCCCGTGGCGGCCGGAAACTACACATAAGTGTCGCGATCGCGTCCGCGGGTTCTATTCGGAGCGCGTTCGGGGCAATAATCCGCGCGAGAGGAGACAACGATGACTCGAACTTTCAACGCAGCATTCGCCCTGGCCCTGTTGGCGTGCTGCTCGATCGGCGCCGAAGCGCGGGAAAAACCCGCCGCCGCAACATCGCCGGGCGCTGGCTTTCCGCCGCCGATGCAGAGCGTCGCGCTGTACGGCGATGCGCCCATTCCGAACTCCAAGGCGGGTCCCGACGAGGAATCGACCACCGACGGTAGTTGGATCAAGAAGGTCTCGCGGCCCTTCATCCAGATCTACCTGCCGGCCAAGGCCAAGGCCAACGGTGCGGGCGTGGTCATCTTTCCCGGCGGCGGCTACGCGGGACTCACCTTCGACTTCGAGGGCACGCAGCAGGCCAGGTTCTTCATCGATCACGGCATCGCCGCGTTCGTGGTCAAGTACCGCATCCCCAGCGATGACACCATGATCGATAAATCCATGGGTCCGCTGCAGGATGCGCAGCAGGGCATGCGCTTCGTGCGCCAGCACGCGGCGGAGTGGGGCGTGGACCCCAAGCGCATCGGCGTGGTGGGATTCTCGGCCGGCGGACACCTGGCGTCGACGCTCGCGACCCACTTCGACAAGTCGTACGTCGACAATCCGGAGCAGGTCGACCTGCGTCCGGACTTCCTGGTGCTGGTGTATCCCGTCATCAGCATGGACGCGAAGATCACGCACATGGACTCCCGCAAGGCACTGCTCGGCGATCAGCCGACGGAGTCCAGGGTGCGCTTCTTCTCCAGCGAGCTCCAGGTGACGCAGGACACGCCGCCCACGCTGCTGTTGCACGCCGCCGACGACCGGCTGGTGGACGTCGACAACAGCGTCGCTTTCTTCGAAGCGTTGCGGCGCGCGGGCGTACCGGTGGAAGCGCGGCTCTTCCAGCAAGGCCAGCACGGCTTCTTCCTCATGCCGCGGGATCGCTGGCAGGGCGCGATCATGGACTGGATCACCACCAACGGGTGGCTGAGCCCGAAGTAGCTAGTTGAACACCCACGCGCCGAACGCCCAGCAGACCAGCGCGTTGCCGGTGGCCATCGTGAAGTCGTCGGTGCCGCGCGGCGAGAAGAGCTCGAGCACCGTGCTGGTGAGCGCGACCGTCGCGCCGAGCGCGAGATAGGGTCCCGACAACCCGTTGAGCAGGACGATGCCGACGCTGAACGCGAGTCCCGCGGCAAGTCCCGTGAACGTGCCGGCATAGGACTTGCGGTTGACGTCGCCGACGCCGCGCACGCGGATCTTCATGGTGCCGTAGATCGAACCGCCGACCTCGGCGAAGGTGTCGACCACGATGTAGGTGGCCCAGATGAGCGCGAACAGCAGCGCGAACTGCTCGCGCGGGTAGAGCGTCGCGAGCTCGCCGCCGATCGGGATCATCACGAACTTGAACAGGGCCCACAGCGTCACGATGGCCATGCAATTCGCGCGGGCGAGCGTGCCATCCATGACGCGCGTCTGCGCGCCGAACAGCGTCGCACCGACGAAGCCATTGGCGTAGAAGCAGGCGAGGAACACCCAGTTCGACACGACCTGCTCGAACAGCGTCTGCGACGCGAAGGCGGTGGCGAAGTTGTCACTCTTCCCCGCCACCAACTGCGAATAGAAGATGAAGCAGGCGGCCCCGGCGAGCGTGATGAAGCGCCCGCGCCGGCCGATCATGTCCGTGATGCGGATGCGGCGCTCGGAGTACTTGCGCAGCAGCCCGTCGAGCTCGAAGGGCTGCGCCATGCGCGAGGAAAATACCTCCTTGCGGTCGGCCTGGCTCATGCCGACGAAATACTTCAGCAGCAGGTTCTTGACTCCGAACCAAATGAGGGCCCAGAGCACGTTGAAGAACAGGAAGGCGAAGAACAGCGTGGCCAGGGTGCGCCCGTTGAAGCGGAAGTCGCCCGCGATCCCGGCGCCGAACCCGGAGAACATTGCGACGAGGCAGAACAGCGTGAGCGCCACGTTGACCGCGACCGCAAGGCGAAAGACCCGGTCGGCGAGCCGCCGCCGGTCGTCGGCCGGCGCGATGACGGCCTGGGTGATGTTCGAAGCAAGCGTCGTGCTGTTCATGGTGCCCTCTCACCTGGACGAATGAGGGGCCGGCTTTTCGACAGCCCCGGCCGGAATGTGGCCTTGGCGGGGCGCCCGGATCAAGTGTGAGTTGTCACTCTCGCCAAGATCAGCGAATGCGCACGCGGAAGCGCAGCGAGAAGCTGGGATTGCCGGAGCCGGCCGCCGCCATTGCGCCGCCCGGCGCGATACGGATGCCGGTCACCGCGGCGTCGAACCCCTGGGCATCCGGTTGCGGCGTGTAATTGAACGGCGCGCCGCCGCCCACCGCGCTGGAGTAGCTGACGTTGGTTGCGGCGTTGAAGGTGAGCCCGCTCGCGGGCGTGCCGTCGATGAATTCCACGACGGGGTTGCTGCAGAGGGTCGATACACACAGCACGGTGTTGGGCGGCAGCGCGTCCGTGACGACCAGCGAGCTCGAATCGACCAGCCCGGGACCGGAATTGGTGACGGTGACCACGTAGCGCACCACCGAGCCTGGCAGCCGCTTCGGGTTGGTGCCGCCGTTGATCGGGTCCGATACCACCGTCGAAGTCTTGCCGATGGCCAATACCGGCCGCTTCGGCGTGTTGGTGAACACGCAGGTCACGCCGTCGCCGTAGGCGAGCGTGCCCAGGTTGAAGCTGGTCACGGCCTGGTTGGTCGGCATGACGGTGGCGGAGCCGCTGTTGTTGTTGGTGCAGGTGAGGCTGGTGGTGTAGTTGCCGAGCGAGGCCACGCTGCCCGGCGCCATGGCCTCGCTGACGGTGACCGGATAACCCGACGCCACGGTGACCTGCGCCGCGGTGAACGGTCCGCCGCCCGTGCCGCTGCTGGCCCCGCCCACGAGCTGGGTACCGTTGCTGGTGGCGCGCACGCCGTAGGTGAACTGGTCGGCCGGATTGAGCCGCGTGCCATTGACGACCTTGTTCACCGAGATCCAGGCGTAGCGGACGGCGAACATCACGCCCTGCAGTCCGCTGCCCGTCATCGAGCTCGAGACCTGCGTCGGGCTGTTGCTGCTGCTGAAGACATAGCTGCCCACGGTGCCGGCGACACCGGTCTCGGTCACGGTGGTGGTGCCGACGCCCGCGAGGTTCGGGTAGATAGAGCCGCTGGTTGGCGGAACGTCCTGCAGCTTGACCCAGCTGGCGCGATTGGTGGTGAAGGAGACTGACTCACCGTTGTTGGTGGACTCGGCGTCGGCCGCCACGATGGCCCAGCCGGCCGAGGCGGTCACGCCCGCCGGCGGAGTCACGCTGATGTTCTGCAAGGTGACAGTCACCGTGCCGCCGTCGGTGGTGTACAGCACGGGCTGGCCGGCGATGCCGATGTAGGCGCTGTTGCCCATGGCCGCTCCGCTCCACGACGGCGCGGCCGCGGCGGTGATCCCCGGCGCGCCGCCGCCCGTGGAGACCTTCACCCGGAGAGAAAGTCTCGAACCGTCGTTCAGGATGAAGGTGAAACTCTGGCCGTTACCGGTGCGCGCGGTGTTGAGGTTGAAGCCGGTGAAATCCAGCCAGCAGAACGTCGACCAGTCGCTCGCCGCGGAGCCACCCGCGGTGGCCGCGTAACAGTCGTTGTTCACCTGCGCCTCGGCCGCGCGCGACAGGCTGAACAGCAGCAGGCCGGCGATGAAGAGGCGATGGAGGATCGAGTGACGCATGGCTGTGGCACCGGCGCCGCCGGTGGCTGGCCCCGAAAACGGGAGGATATTCGGCCATGGATCGCGCACCGGCGGGCGCGTCACATTTTTGCGGCGCTGGCTGCCCGGACGCTGCGAAAACGCGACGGCCTTCTGATTTCCCGGGCGGTGCCGTTCCCGCGTTCCCTGTGCCGTGACCGATTTCGTCGTTCCCGCCTATTGTCGGCTCCGCAGCCGAAGTGCTAGTTTTTTTGCGCGCACTGACGCATGGACAACTGACGAGCCCGGCGCACCGGGCAATGGATCGAGGGGGAAATCATCATGTTTCGATCGCTTCGCCTCGCGGCGCTGGCCACGGCCGCCCTGTTCCTCGCCGCTTGCTTGCCCGAACTCATTGCCGACGCCGGCCCCGACCAGACCGTGAGCGAAGGTGACGCCGTCACCGTGCACGCGGGCGCGAATGTCCTCGACCACATCGTCAACTACAAATGGGTGCAGACCGCGGGACCCAAGGTCAATTTCAAGGTCTCGCGGAAGGGCGTGCTCACCTTCACCGCGCCCGAGACCGAGGTGCAGCAGAAGCTGACCTTCGAGCTCACCGTCATGTACGAGCGCGGTTATCGAAGCGAAACCGATTCGGTCGACATCACGGTGAACCAGATCCGGTTCTTCGGTACCGCCGCCGGCAGTCCCCAGGACTACGCCGTGCTGCTCAACTGGTTCGACCAGGTCACGCCGGAGAATGCCGGCAAGTGGGGCAGCGTCGAAGCGACGCGCGATGTCATGAACTGGCAGCCGCTCGACGACGCGTACAACTTCGCCAAGACCCACCACATTCCCTTCAAGTTCCACACCCTGGTCTGGGGCCAGCAGGCGCCGGGATGGATCACGAGCCTGCCGGCCGACGAGCAGCTGGCGGAGATCGACGAGTGGATGGCCGCGGTCGCCGCCCGCTACCCGGACATCGATTACATCGACGTGGTCAACGAGCCCATCAATACGCCGAACGCATTCCGCGATGCGCTCGGCGGCGCCGGGACCACCGGCTACGACTGGGTCATCAAGTCCTTCGAGATGGCGCGCGCGCACTTCCCGAAGTCGAAGCTCCTCATCAACGAGTTCAATACCGTCATCCTCGGGCAGTTCACCGACAACTACCTGGCGCTGATCAAGCTGCTCCAGGATCGCAAGCTGGTCGATGGCATCGGCGAGCAGGGCCACTTCCTCGAGCGCGCCGACGTCGCCGAGGTCAAGGCCAACCTCGACAAGCTGGGTGCGACCGGGCTGCCTATCTACATCTCCGAGCTCGACCTGAACTTCGCCGACGATGCGCGCCAGGCCAACGTGATGCGCGACCTGTTCACGGTGTTCTGGACCCACCCGTCGGTGGCCGGCGTCACGCACTGGGGCTTCCGCCAGGGCGCCGTGTGGCAGCCCAACACGTACCTGGTCCGCAACGACGGCACGGCGCGTCCCGCGCTCGACTGGATCACCTGCTACATCAACGGTGGCGGCGACTCCTGCACGGTTCCCGCGTACGTGCCGTCCGGCTGGAAGGGCGGTGAGTTCGGCCTGACGCTCGAGGCCGAGCAATTCGATTCGGGCCAGGGGGTCCTCGCGCTCGGCAGCGTCGTGGCCTACACCGATGGCGGCGACTGGATCGCCTTCAAGAACGTCGAGCTGCAACAGGGCTGGAACACGTTCTGGGCTACCTACGCCAAGGGCAACACGGATGCGGGCAGCATCTCCGTGCATCTCGACAGCCTCGACGCGGCGCCGCTGTTCACGCTCGACATGCCGCCCACGGGTAGTTGGGGCACCTCGAAGACGCTGGAGCAGGAGTGGCCTTCGACGGCGGGCACGCACGATGTGTACATCCGCTTCAACGGCGGCGGCGGCATCGCCAACCTCGACAACGTGCGCATCGGCAAACCGCAGCCGCAGTCGGGCGTGAACCTGGTGACGGACGGCGGCTTCGAAGCCGGCGTCACCGGCTGGAGCTCCTGGAACGGCGCGACGCTGGCGCAGAGTGATGCGCAATCGCACTCGGGCACGTTCAGCCTGCACGCCACCAACCGGCCGAATGCCAACCAGTTCGCGGTGTACAGCCTCAACGGCAAGGTGCAGGCCGACACCACGTACGCGGTGAGTGCCTGGGCGCTGATCAATGGCACGGGCAATGGCACCGTTCGCCTCGCGTCGAAGGTCGCCTGCGCCGGCGCGCAGGACACGTATCCCTGGATCCAGAACAACACCGCGGTAGTGCCGGGGGAGTGGACGCAGCTGTCCGGCAACCTGACGATTCCGGCGGGTTGCACGCCCACCGACGTCGCCATCTTCTTCGAAGGCACCGACCCGACGTACGACGTCTATCTCGACGACGTCAAGGTGATCCCGCCGGGCAGCAACCTCGTGACCGATGGCGGCTTCGAAACGGGGACCGCGGGCTGGAGCTCCTGGAACGGCGCCACGCTGGCCCAGGGCACTCCTGCCCACAACGGCAGCTTCAGCCTGCACGCCACCAACCGTCCCAACGCCAACCAGTTCGCGGTCTACAGCCTCACCGGCAAGGCACAGACCAACACCACCTACAGCGTCAGCGCGTGGGTGCTCATCAATGGCACGGGCAACGGCACGGTGCGACTGGCGTCGAAGCTGGCGTGTGCGGGCGCCCAGGACACCTATCCATGGCTGCAGAACAATACGGCCGTGGTACCCGGGACGTGGACGCAACTCGCGGGCAACCTGGTGATCCCGGCGAGCTGTACTCCGACGGACGTCGCGATCTTCTTCGAGGGCACGGACCCGGCGTACGACGTGTTCGTCGACGACGTGTCGGTCACGCCGCAGTGAGGCAGCCCGGCGCCGCCGCCGCGCGATCGCTCGGCCGCGGCGTCCGGAGCGGCGCGCAGGGGTAGTTTGCAGGGCGCGGAGCTCTCTGGGACACTCCCGCGCCATGCTGAAGCGCTGGTTTCAACGCACGGTGTTGTCGCGCCGCTGGCTGACATTCCTGGTGATGGGACTCGCGTTCTTCGTGTTCGGCGCGGGCACGGTCAACCTGTTCATGTTGTTCAAGGCCAATGCCGAGTTCATCGCCAGCTACGGATGGCAGGCGCTGATGGACGGTGCCGCACGGCAATTCGTCGAGCTGGCGGTCACCGGGTATCTCAGCATGGCGGCCTACGTGGTATTCAAGGCGTGCGAGATTCGCCTCGCGCGCGATCTGGCGGATGGCTCTTAGTCAGGTACCGGTCTCGGCTGGCGGCCTTTCTGTGCCGACAGCGCATTCGCGAACCACCTTGAGGAGCATCTCGCCATAGCGCTCGAGTTTGGTCGCGCCAATACCCGAGATCCCATGCAATCCGTCCAGTGAAGTCGGACGCCGCCGCGCGATCTCCCGCAGTGTCGCATCGAGGAACACGATGTAAGGCGCCACGCCGTGCTCCTTCGCCATCCTTGTGCGCCACTCGCGCAACGCCTTGAATACCTCGCCCGCTGCGCCCGTCGGCGCCTCGCGTGACGGTAGGGAAGTCAACTCCCCACGACTGGCCTTGCGCTGCCGCGGCAACTTTTCCGTCGGCTTCCGCAGCATGAGACGCCTGCGCCCGCCCAGCACCTCGCGCGCATCGGCCGTCAGCTTCAGGACGTTGAACTGGTCGTAGTCCACCCGCAGCAGCCGCAGCGCGACCAGCTGGCGGATCACCGCGCGCCATTGCAGCGCCGACAGCTCCTTGCCGATGCCGAACGTGCTCACGCGGTGGTGGCCGAACTGTTCGACTTTCGCCGTGCGGTTCCCGGTCAGCACGTCGATGATCTGCACCGCGCCGAACCCGAAGCCGCTGGCATTCTCGCAGCGATAGATGCACGACATGAGCTTGCGGGCCGCCTCCGTTGCGTCCCACGTCTCGGGCGGTGACAGGCAGTTGTCGCAGTTGCCGCAGGGCCCGCTCGCCTCGCCGAAGTAGTCGAGCAAGCGCACGCGCCGGCACTCCACCGTCTCGCACAGGCCCAGCAATGCGTCGAGCTTCGCGCCCGACACGCGCTTGAACTCCTCGCCGGAGGGTGACTGGTCGATGAGCCGCCGCTGCTGCACGACGTCGGCCAGTCCGTAGATCATCCACGCATCCGCCGGCAGGCCGTCGCGACCGGCGCGGCCGGTCTCCTGGTAATACGCCTCGACACTTTTCGGCAGGTCGAGATGCGCGACGAAGCGCACGTCCGGCTTGTCGATGCCCATGCCGAAGGCGATGGTCGCCACCATCACGACGCCGTCTTCGCGGATGAACCGCTCGAGGTGTTCGCCGCGTGTCTCGTGTTCCTTGTCGGCGTGGTAGGGCAACGCATTGATGCCGGAGTCGCACAAGAAGGCCGCGGTCTCGTCCACGGACTTGCGCGTGAAGCAGTACACGATGCCGGAATGCCCGGCGTGCTCCTCGCGGATGAACTGCAGCAGTTGCCTGCGCGCGTTGTCGCGTTCGGCGATGCGGTAGCGGATGTTCGGGCGATCGAAGCTCGAGATGAAGACGCGCGCCTCATCGAGTTTGAGGCGCGCGAGGATCTCCTTGCGCGTCGTGGCATCCGCGGTGGCGGTGAGCGCGATGCGCGGCACGCCCGCATAGCGATCAGCCAGCACGGAGAGCCGCAGGTACTCCGGGCGGAAGTCATGTCCCCACTGCGATACGCAGTGAGCTTCGTCGATGGCGAAGAGTGCGATCCTGGAGGCATCGAGCAGCTCGAGGCAGCGATCGGTCGCCAGCCTTTCGGGCGCTATATAAAGAATGTCGACCTCGCCGGCGCGGACCGCCTTTTCCACGCGCTGCTGCTCGGGCCAGGCCAGGGACGAGTTGAGGAATTCCGCCCGGACACCGGCTTCGCGCAGTGCGGCCACCTGGTCCTGCATCAGCGCGATCAGCGGCGAAATGACCACACCCATCCCGTCGCGTACCAGCGCTGGCACCTGGTAGCACAGCGACTTGCCGCCGCCGGTGGGCATCAGTACCAGCGCGTCCCCGCCGCCGGCCACGTGCCCGATGATGTCCGCCTGCGACCCGCGGAACGCGGAGTAACCCCAGACCTCGTGCAGTACCTGCTCGGCGCGGCTGATCATTTGCATTGACGCGATTGTTCGCAGTTTCGGCGCGGGCGCAAGCTGTCGTTCGGGTGAGAGCGGCCAGAAACACCGCAACCTTTTCCGGCGGCCATTCGTCTACCTTGCGCCATGTGCACTTACGACGAATGCGGTGATGCCGCCCGACGCTCATTTCTTTCGCGCGGCCTGGCCGCGGCCATCGCGGGGCTGGCAGGCCTGCGCGCGCAGGCCGCCCGGGCGCGCATCGAATCCAGCGAGCTGTCGTTTCCCACGTCGGTCGGCCTGGTGCGCGGATACGCGGCGATGCCGGCGGGCCGAGGTCGCCATCCCGGCGTCGTGCTGGCGCATGGCGAGTTCGGCCTGCCGCAGACCCATCGCGAGACCGCCGACGAGCTCGCGGGCGCGGGATTCGTCGTGTTGGCCGTGCAGCGGTTCTCGCGGATACCCGGCATGACGTGGCAGGACCTCCAGGCGGACGATCGTGGCGAGGGGCAGTATCGCTCCGGCCAATTTGCGCTCGCCGAGATCGAGGAGAGTCGCGGCGCGCTCGATTGGCTCAGCCGCTCGGAGCGGGTGCATGCGTCCCGGTTGGGCGCGGTCGGCTTCTGTGGTGGCGGGATCCGTGCGATCCGGCTCGCGGCCGGCGACGCGCGTGTGCGTTGCGTGAGCGCCTTCTATCCACCGCCGCGCATTCCGCCGCAGTACAAGAATGCCCACGACCCGGCGCCGGACCTGCTCGAGCTACCGTCGCTCTCCACGTGTCCGCTGCAGATCCACTTCGGCAGCGACGACTACATCGTGAAGGCGCCTGACATCGAATCGCTGGCGGCACGCGCGCGGCAAGCGGGTGCGCGCGTGGAGACCTGGGAATACGCCGCCGCGGGACATGCGTTCTATGACCGCACCGATGCGTCGTCATTCCGCCTGCAGGCCGCGGCGACTGCCCGCGCTCGCTACCTGAAGTTCCTGCGGGACTCGCTCGCCTGACGAGCTACGCCTTCTGCAGGACTCCGATCGAGACCAGTACCTGCACGGCCGGCAGCACTTCCCTGGCCGACAACCCAGGCTGCCACGAAAGGATTTCGGTCACGGAGACGGGCGACTCGAGCGAGGACAGTCGATGCAGGATCGGTGCGAGCGCGATCGGAAACTTGAGCAGGCCATGTTCGGAAGGGACGATCACCTTGTCCGTCGTCTCGACGAAACGCAGCGACGCCTGCGCGACGCGAAACCGGTCCTCGGGTGTCGATTTCGGCGGCTGCACCACCGGGCCCGGTTGCCACCCGGTGTATGGACTGTCCCGCAGCGAATCGAGCCACGCTGTGCCAAGTGCGTCCGGCCGCTCCAGCGTCTCGAGGATCATGCGCTGGAGCTCTTCCAGCCGATCGCGCAGGTAGCCTGAAACCGGGTCCGGCAGCTTGCCGCGGATGCCTTCCGGCGTCACCGGCGGACCGCCGCGCCAGTGCTCGCTCCTGGCGGCGAACTCCGCGAACAGCGGCGCGAGCCGCTCGAACAGGTTTCGCGGCGAGAAATACAGGTTCAACGCCAGCGAGAAGCCCACGCCGCGCGCCGCGTGCCAGGCCCCGGCGGGCAGGCACAGCAGGTCGCCGGGATTGAGCTCCACCTCGCGGATCTCCAGCTCGTCGGGTCTTTTCCCGTCAGCCGCCTCCGGTGGCTCGATGCGTCCATCCTTGAACTGTCCGTTGGTGTCGGGCCACCCCTTCGATGCCGTGGTGGAGAAAGTCCAGCGTTTCTTTCCGGCGATCTGCAGGGTGGTCGCGACCCGCTTGTCGTAGTGCATGGGCAGGCCGGCATTGTCGGCCGACACGTAGCAGTTGATGCCCACGGTCCCGGTGAAGTTGAGTTGCGCGCGGATCGCCTGTGCCCAGCGCGCGAGATCGGCATCCGCCATGTGGATGTTGGTGATGCAGATGGTCGCGCCGGAGTCGAGCAGCTTGCCGACCTCGCCGATGTCCGTGTCGAACATCGGCTTGCTGCTGCCGGCGGCCTCGCCACTCGCGTACGAAGCCTTCAGGTTGAAGCGCTTGTCCTGGATGCTGCGACCGTTCGAAAGCGCCCGCTTCAGGCTGTCCCAGTTGAAGATGTGGTCGAACTTCTCGGGCCGGCCTTTGACGTGAAGCGCGAGGCGCGAGAAATAGGAGTTCGCGAACTCCTCGCACGAAATCGGGCTCAACAGCTCCTGCAATTCCCGCCCGCTCGTGGCCCTCGGTGATGACGGCCTGGCCGGGGAACTGGGGTCGAGCAACGATTGGAAATCTCTGATCATCTTTGGCGCGCCGAGGCGGGGATGGTAATTCATTGCGGCCGGGACGGGTGTTGGTTCCCGGGCATGCGGACTTGGGTTACCCTGCCGGCCGGATCCGCGTGGACCAAGGGCTCGTCTTTGAAGCCCACGACTCGCGAAATCAATCGTGCCCCAGAACACCTACGACGCCATCGTGGTCGGCGCCGGCCACAACGGGCTGACCAACGCGACCTACCTTGCCCGTTCCGGGCTCAAGGTACTGCTGCTCGAGCGCAACCCGTGGATCGGTGGCGCGGCGGTCAGTCGCGAGATCGAGAAGGGCTGGACCTACTCGAACTGCTCCTATGTCTGCAGCCTGCTGCGTCCCGAGATCTTCCGCGACCTGGAGCTCGCGCGGCACGGGCTGCAGGTGGTGCCGTACGGCGGCGGCGTCACGCTCACGTCCAGGGGCGACATCCTCGGCAGCTACGCCGACCACGAGTTGAAGCGGCGCGAATTCGCGCGCCACAACGCGCACGACGGCGATGCGTACGACCGCTACTCGACCGAGGTGATGCGCCAGTGCAAGTTCATCCGGCCGCTGCTGCTGCGCACGCCGCCGGATCCGACTTCGCTGCGCCCGCGCGACATCCGGGAAATGATCTTCCTCTCGAAGGAGTTCAGGAAGCTCGGCGAGCAGGTGATCTACGACACCATCCGCTTCTACTCGATGAGCATCGCCGACTACCTGGGCGAATTCTTCGAGTCCGACCTCATCAAGGCGGCGCTGTCGGGCAGCGGCATCATCGGCACGGCGCTCGGGCCGTACTCGCCGGGCACGGCCTACGTGCTGCTGCATCACTACATGGGCGACGTCGACGGCTCCATCGGTTCGTGGGGTTTCGCGCGCGGCGGCATGGGCGCGGTGTCCAAGGCGCTGGCGAGCGCGTTCAAGTCCTTCGGCGGCGAGATCGTGACCGACGCCGACGTGGTGCGCGTCCTGGTGAGCGGCAACCGCGTGACGGGCGTGGCCTGCGCGAACGGCAACGAGTACCGCGCGAAGACCGTGGTGTCGAACCTCGATCCCAAGCGCACGTTCACCAAGCTATTCGACCCCCGGGACCTGAATGCGGACTTCGTCAAACGCGCGCGGAACTTCAAGATCCGCGGCTCGTCTGGCAAGCTGAACATCGCACTCGATGGGCTGCCGGAATTCCCCGCGCTGGGCAAGGACAACCCGCTGCGCTTCGGTGACATGCACTTCCTCGAGTCGCTCGCGCAGGTGGAACGCGCCTACGACGACTGGAAGAACGGCACCTGGTCGAAGCTGCCGTACCTCGACCTGCTGATCCCGTCGATGACGGATCCGACCATGACGCCGGCCGGCAAGCACTGGATGAGCGTGTTCGTGCAGTACGTGCCGTCGACCATCCAGGGCAAGCCGTGGACCGACGAGGATCGCAACGGCTTCAAGAACACGGTGCTCGACATGATCGGGCGCTACAGCCCCAACTTCAAATCGCTGGTCCGGCACGTCGAGGTGCGCACGCCGGACATCATCGAGAACGAAGTGGGCCTCACCGACGGCAACATCTTCCAGGGCGACCTGTCGCTCGACCAGATGCTGTTCAACCGTCCGTTCCCGGGCTTCGCGCAGTATCGGGGGCCGAAGAAGGGCTTCTACCTGTGCGGCTCCGGCACGCATCCGGGCGGCGGCGTGATGGCCGCGCCGGGTGCGAACGCGGCGCGCGAGATCCTGCACGACCTGCGGCGTCCGAACCTGGTCCCCGAGGGCTGGCACGATGACTGACGCGAAGCACGTCATCGTCATCGGCGCGGGCCACAACGGTCTCGCCTGCGCGGCCTATCTCGCGAAGGCGGGCCGGCGCGTCACGGTGCTCGAGGCCGCGGGGCAGGTGGGCGGCGCCGCAGTCACGCGCGAATTCGCGCCGGGCTTCAGGGTCTCGGCCTGCGCGCACTTCTCCTATCTACTGGATGCGCGCATCGCGAAGGAACTCGAGCTCGCGCGCCACGGCCTCGCGACCGCGCGCGCCGATCTCAGGACCGTCTCGCTGCAGCCGGCGGACGAGCACCTGGTGTTGAACGGCGGCACGGTCGAGGCCGGCCGCGTCAACGAGGCGGATCGCGCCGCGCTCGCCGCGCATCACGCCGCGATGCTCAAGTTCGCGCGCGTGCTCGGCAGGCAGCACCACCGCATTCCCCCGCGGCTGCTCGGTGGCGGCCGTTCCAACGCCATCGGCGCCGCGCTGCTCGCCTGGGACATCCGCAGGCTCGGCCGCGACGACATGCGCGAATTCCTGCGCGTCGCGGGCATCAACATCTTCGACATCGTCGAGGAATCCTTCGAATCGCCCGCGCTGAAGGCCGCGCTGGCCTTCGACGCGGTGCTCGGCACGAACCTCTCGCCGCGCGCCAACAATTCGATGCTGGCGCTGCTGCACCGGCTGTCGGGGCAGGCGAGCGGCACCGCGGGCGGCGTGTCGTTGCCCGCGGGTGGCATGGGCGCGGTGAGCGAGGCGTTCGCGAAAGCCGCGACCGCCGCCGGCGCGACCCTGCGGTTGTCGGCGCCCGTGAAGCAGATTGCGCTCAACGGTGATCGTGTCGCGGGCGTGGTGCTCGAAAGTGGCGAGACGCTGGCCGCCGATGTCGTGGTCAGCAACGCGGATCCCAAGCGCACGCTGCTCGAGCTGCTCGGCGCGCGCCACCTCGAGACCGGATTCGTGCATCGCATCCGCCATTTCCGCACCAAGGGCATGGCGGCCAAGCTGCACCTGGCGCTCGATTCGCTGCCCGGGTTCCCGCGGCTGCCGGCCGCGCTGGCGGGCGAACGACTGGTGATCGCGCCGGATCTCGTCTACCTGGAGCATGCCTTCGACGCCGCGAAGTACGGCGAAACCTCGCCCCAGCCCGCGCTCGAGATAAGCATTCCCACCGTGCACGACCGCACGCTCGCGCCCGCCGGCAAGCACGTGCTCTCGGCGGTGGTGCAGTACGCGCCGTATGTGGCCGAGGCCAGCACCGATGCGGCCCGGGCGCAGCTGCTGGAAAACACCCTGAACGTGCTCGAGTCATACGCGCCCGGCATCCGTGGCAAGGTGCTCGCCTCGCAACTGCTGCTGCCGGCCGATCTCGAGCGGGAATTCCGCCTGACGGGCGGTCACTGGCACCACGGCGAGCTCGCGCTCGACCAGATGCTGATGCTGCGGCCCGTGCCCGGCGCCGCGCAATACGCGATGCCGGTGGATGGCCTCTATCTATGCGGCGCCGGCACGCACCCGGGCGGCGGCGTCATGGGTTGCGCGGGCAGGAATGCGGCGCAGGCCGTACTGCGGGCGGAGCGCGCATGAACCCCCTCATGAACCAGAAAGAGCACTTCCGTACGGCGGTCTACCCGACGCCGTTCCACGAGCGCACTGCCGCGCTCAACAAGCTCAACCTCTGGCACCGCTGGAAGGACTACACGGTCGCCGACGCCTACTTCAACGTGGCGCTCGAGTACGCCGCGATCCGCAACGCCTGCGCGGTGTTCGATCTCTCGCCGATGACCAAGCACCGCATCACCGGGCCCGATGCGGAGGCCTTCCTGAATCGTCTCGTGACGCGCGACGTGTCGAAGATCAAGCCCGGCAAGGTCGGCTATGCCATCTGGTGCGATGACAACGGCCGCGTGATCGACGACGGCACCATCTTCCACCTCAGTCCGGGAAACTACCGGCTGTGCTCGCAGGAGCGCCAGCTCGAATGGCTGGAGCGTTCTGCGTTCGGCTTCGACGTGCGGATGACCGAGGAGACGCACGACGTCGCCTGCCTCGCGTTCCAGGGGCCGACGAGCTGCGCGGTGCTCAAGGCCATCGGCTGCGCCGGCGTCGAGAACCTCAAGCCCTTCGACATCGGCTATTTCAAATTGCCGGGGCCTTTCGCGGGCGGCGAACTGATGGTGTCGCGCACCGGCTTCACCGGCGATCTCGGCTACGAGTTGTGGACCGATCCTTCGCGCGCGCTGCCCCTGTGGGACGCGCTGTTCGACAAGGGCGCGATCCACGGCATTCGCCCGATGGGCACGCATGCCCTCGAGCTCGCGCGCATCGAAGCCGGATTCCTGCAGGCGCACGTGGACTTCATGCCGGCCGACCAGGCCATCCACCTCGATCGCTCGCGCTCGCCATTCGAGCTCGATCTCGGCCGCCTGGTCGATTTCAAGAAGCCGAACTTCAACGGCCGCCGTGCATTGCTCGAGGAGCAGAAGCGCGGCTCGCGCTACCGCTTCGTGCGCCTGGAGATCGCGGGCAACAAGGTCGCGAAGGCGGCGTACATCTACAACCGCGAGCACAAGGGGCAGGTCGTCGGCACGGTGACCTCGGCGGCGTGGTCGCCCTCGGCGAAGACCAACATCGCGCTCGCCTCGCTGCACATGCCGTGGGGCCGGCCGGGCGATGAGCTGTGGGCCGACATCTACTACCAGCGCGAGCTGCAGTGGTTCCGCGTGAACGTGCCGTGCAAGGTGGTCGAAGGCGCGTTCTTCGATCCGCCGCGACGACGTGCGACCCCGGCCGCGGATTTCTGAGGCCTAACTAGTCGCGCGCGCGGCGGCGCCCGGCGGCGTCGAAATCGCCCTTTACATTAATCGCGTGACACCCGCCGCTCATCGGCGCCGGCGCATGCCGCGGTAGGGTTTTCCCTGGGCGCCGGGTACTTAAGGGCTGCGGCGCGACCCGGTGCGATCCGCGCAATGGTGAAAGCGCTCGCAATGTCGCGCGTCTAGCAACTCGGCGGCCGGAGCGGTGTGATACCGGTCACTTCCTGATTGCCCCCACTGGCCCAGACTCGATCATTGGCTGTGCCGCAATGACCAGCAATATGTCAGCGGCTGCCGGGGGTCGGGGTTTCGTAGCGATTCATGAGTCAGGAAAGAGAGCCACAGGGGATGGTTTTCGACGTCGGGATGCCGCGCAGGGGATGGCGCGGGATCCGCAGCGGCGCTGGCTTCACTTTGCTCGACTCGATGATGGCCGTGGCCGTCATGGGAGTCCTGGTCGCCATCGCCATTCCGTCGTACTCGCGTTACAAGGCGCGCGCCGACATATCCGCGGCGATCGCCGACATCACCCGTATCCACATGGCGATCGAGCGTTACAGCTCGGACAAGGGAAAACCGCCGCCCGATCTCGCCACGATTCGCATGGACGGCCTGCTCGATCCGTGGGGCAATGCCTACGTCTACCTGTCCTTCGAAGGGCTGCATGGCGTCGGGCAGATGCGCAAGGACAAGAACCTGGTGCCCATCAACTCGGAGTACGACCTGTACAGCATGGGTCCCGACGGAGCGTCCGTCGGCCCGCTCACTGCCCGCGCCAGTCGTGACGACATCGTGATGGCGAACGATGGCAAGTTCATCGGCGTGGCCGCGGACTACTAGCCGTGGGAGCACTGAAGTTCACCTACCTCAAGAGCCGGCTCGGCAGGCGCGTCGTGGGCCTGTTCGTGCTGTGCGCGCTGCTGCCCCTGTCGGTGGCCACGTTCATGCTCGCGGCGGAATTCGATGCGCAGCTGACGCACGACGAAGAGCAGGACCTGGATGCCGCGGCGCGCGGCTTCGGCAACGCCCTGCTCGGGCGCCTCGGCAGCGCCGACGACGTGCTGCGCGTGTTGACCGCCGCGCACGATGCGAGCGATGAATCCGTGCAGAAGGAAGTCGCGAAGCTCGCCTGGATACGCAGCGTGCACCGCGCGTCCGCGGACTCGCAGCTGGCGGCCGAGGGGCCACTGTCGGCGCTGACCAAACGCCAGGGCATTGCGGTGGAGCGCGGCGAGTCCGTGGTCGTGTCGTCATTCGATCCCGCCGGTGATCCGCAAATCTTCCTGGTGCGAAAGCTCCCCAGCGGAGCGTGGCTCGAGGCCGAGCTCCGTCCCGAATGGTTGTGGGCGGACGCCAGGGAGTACGCCGGCGACGCGCATCTGCGGGTCGTGGACCACGGCAACACGACGCTGTCAGCCGCCGCCGACGAAGCCGCCGCGAACCGCAGTTCGCGCGACCAGCCCCGCACCCGCGCCTGGGAGCTGTTCCTCGGCAGCCGCTTTTCCTCCCCCTCGTGGTTCGTGATCGCCGAGCAGCCGCCCCACACGCTGGCGAGCCTCGGCCGCCATGTGGAAATGGCGTTTCCGGGAATCATCCTGCTGACCCTGGTGCTGGTCAGCGTGGTCTCCGTCGCGGTCATTCGCCGCCAGGTGCGTCCGCTCGAGCAGCTCAACCAGGCGACGCAACGGGTCTCGCGCCGGGATTTCACCTCGTCGATCGAGGCGGTCGGCGACGACGAATTCGCCGACCTGGCGCGCGCCTTCAACGCGATGTCCGGGCAGTTGAAGCAGCAATTCTCGGCGCTCGAGACGCTCGCGGAAATCGATCGCCTGCTGCTGCGAACGCCCGACCTCGAGCGCATCCTCGATGCGCTGCTGCCGCGCGTCGCCGCGGTGCTCGGCTGCCGCTGTGCATCGGTGCTGCTCATCGATGGCTACGCCAACGAGCAATCACGCGTGTACGACTGGTTTCCGAACAGCTCCGGGCGACTCTCGGTGCGCCGCGTCGCCTTCGATGCGGGCGCCTTCCTCAGCAACGACGAGCGGGACTCGTTGCTGGAGATGGGTGCCGCCGAGGCCGCGAAGATCGCGGTGCTCGCGCCGCTGGCGGCCATGCCCATCGAGACGATCCGCCTGCACGCACTGCGCCACGATGGCCGGCTGTCGGGATACCTGTGCATCGGTGACGGCGGCGATCAGCACACCGCGGCATCGCCCGTCATCAGCGCCGGCGACCTGGCGGACCGGCTGTCGCTGATCCTCGCGAACGTCGAGCGCGCCGAGAAACTCTACGAGCAGGCGCACTTCGATGCGCTCACCGGCCTGCCCAACCGCAAGCTGTTCGCCGACCGCGTCAACGTCGCGCTGCGCGCCTCGCTGGACACGCGCGGCCTCGGGGCGCTGCTGTACATCGATCTCGACTATTTCAAGCGCGTCAACGACACCGCGGGCCACGCGGCCGGCGACGAGCTGCTGCGCGCCGTGGCCAATCGCCTGACCGGCTGCACCAAGGAGGGCGACAGCGTCGCGCGCCTCGCCGGTGACGAATTCGCCGTGCTGCTGCCCAATCTTCGCGACGCGGGCGTCGCCGGGCAGATCGCCGAGCGCATCCTCGCGAACCTGCAGGAGCCGGTCACCATCAATGGCCGCGAGCACAACATCAGTGCCAGCATCGGCATCACCATCTTCCCCGCCGACGGCCGTACCATCGACGACCTGCTGAAGAGCAGCGACATCGCCATGTATCGCGCCAAGGAATCCGGCCGGGGCCGCGTGGTGTTCTTCGAAGTCGAGATGCAGCAGCGCATGCTGGCGCGGCTGTCGCTCGAATCGGGGCTGCACCGGGCGCTCAACCGCAACGAGTTCAAGCTGCTGTACCAGCCCATCGTCGGTCGCAGCACGCCGCAGAGCATCGGCGTCGAGGCGCTGCTGCGCTGGCCGCACGGGCCCGACGGCGCCGCGCGCCTGCCCGCGCACTTCGTGCCGGTCGCCGAAGAGACCGGGATGATCGTGAACCTCGGCGAGTGGGTGCTGACGTCCGCCTGCCGGCAGTACATGGCCTGGCGCCGCGCCGGAGTGCCGCTGAACTACCTGTCGGTGAACCTGTCGGCGCGCCAGCTGCGAGAATCGAACCTGATGGATCGGCTGTCGCGCATTCTCCTCGAGTGCGGCATGCCGCCGTCCGAGCTGCAGTTCGAAATCACCGAGAGCGTCCTCGCGCAGGGTGCGCAGATGGAGCGCCTGCTGGCGAGCATCGCGTCTTCCGGCATCCAGCTGGCGCTCGATGACTTCGGCACCGGCTATTCCTCGCTGAGCTACCTGCGGACCTTCCCCATCCACACCGTCAAGATCGACAGCTCGTTCATCGTCGGTCTGCCCACCGACGTGGCCTCGTGCCGGCTGGTCGAATCGATCATCGTCATGTGCGCGGCGCTCGGCAAGCACGTGGTCGCGGAAGGCGTGGAGACCGAAGGCCAGCTCAACTTCCTCGACGCCGCCGGCTGCGGCGGCATCCAGGGCTACCTGCTCGGCCGCCCCATGGAAGCCGCCGACATCCCGGGCTTCCTGCGCCGGCTGCAGGCCAGCGCCGGCTACGAAGCGCAGGCGGCGGACGTCGAAGCGCTGCTGCGGCAGGCGAGCAGCAGCTAACTACCTGCCCGGCCAGCTGGCCGGATGTTCGCGTTGAGGCGGAACAGGTTGTCGGGGTCGTACTTGCCCTTGAGCTGCACCAGCCGCGGATAGTTGTCGCCATAGGTGGCGCGCAGCCGCTGCTCGCTTTCCGACGGCTCGGTGTTCACGTAGTAGCCCTTGGTGAATGGCTCGAACGTCTTCCACAGGCCGCGCATCACCTGGGCGTTGTGCTCGTCCTGGGAATGGTCCATCCAGGCGGCGAACACCAGCAGGTCCCACTGCGCGGCACGATTCCAATAGGCCGTGGCATCCGGTTTGACCTGCGAGATCGCGCCACCCAGCGCGCCGAGGCCGATGCCCTGGCACCACGGCGGCGCGTTGTCGCAGACATGGAGGATCTCGCTCACCAGCGTATCGGGCACGGAGTTGAGGAAGCCCGACTTGACGTACACACCGAGGCCCGGCGGCAAGGCGGGGGGCGCGGCACCCGTCGCGCCGAGCTGGGCCAGTACATAGGGCTTGGCGCTGACGCCATCGCGCAGCGGCGTGCCGAGCTTGGACAGCGGCGCGATCAGCGGTTCGCCGTCGGCGGGCTTGCCGCTGTAGAACACTTCGATCGCGGCGTACTTGCCCGGCGGCAATGCTCCGTTGGGACCGATGACCGTGATGCCGCCGCTCAACGAGAGTTCCTTCGGTGCCTTCGAGCCGAGCTCGAAGTACGCGTCGAGCACGTCGCGCGCCTTGTCGTACGGGTACAGCCGCGTGCCCGCCAGCACCGGGTGATCGAGCGGATGCAGCTGGTACTCGAAGCTCGTCACCACGCCGAAATTGCCGCCGCCGCCGCGCAGCGCCCAGAAGAGATCCGGATTCTCGCTGGCGCTCACCTCGAGCACCTTGCCGTCGGCGGTCACGAGTTCATAGGAATGCACGTTGTCGCACGACAGGCCGAGGGTGCGTTGCAGTCGTCCCTGGCCGCCACCCAGCGTGAGGCCGGCGATGCCGGTGTCCGACGCGGTGCCGAGGGGTGTCACCAGGCCCACCTGCTGGGTCCGGGCGTCGACGTCGGCCAGCAATACGCCGCCCTGTGCTTTCGCGAGGCGTGCAGCCCGGTCGACCTGCACGTCCTTCATCTGGCCCAGGTCGATCATCATCCCGCCCTCGCAGGTGGACTGGCCCGAGATGCTGTGGCCGCCACCCTTGACCGCCGTCAACAGGCCGTGCGCGCGCGCGAAGCTCACCGCCCTCGCCACGTCCGCGGTGGTGGCGGCCCGTGCCACCAGGGCAGGGTGGCGATCGAACGCGCCGTTCCAGACGCGGCGCGCCTGGTCGTATCCGCCGTCCTGAGCGAGCAGCACCTGCCCGCCGAAGCCGGCGCGCAGATCCTTGATGTCGGCCGCGGTGAGCGTGACCTGCTTGCCGGAAAGCCCGATCGCGGCGACGTCGGCCGGTGCCGCGCCGGCCGGCGTGTCCGCCCAGAGCGGCGCGGCGGGCAACGCGGCGGTGACCGCGGCGGCTCCGCCGATGAAGCCGCGGCGGCTGAATTTCGGGGCCAGGGACCGGAGTTGTGAACCCGAGAATGCATAGGGCGGAAACGCGCTCATGACTGCTCCTCCACTCGATATTGTTAGTTCTGGCTGCCGTACGCTTGTAGCGCGCCAGCCTTACGCCTGGCTCAGGCCTGACATCGATCTCGTGGCCGATTCGATGGCGGAGCCTGCCACGGTAAGCCGCGCCTCGCCATACGACCGGCGGGAGCGGGACTTTATTGCCACGCAATCGGGGGGGCGGGAAGCCCGCAGTGGGCAAAACAGAAAACCCCCGGCGGGATGTCGCCGGGGGTTCTCGTGTCGACGTCGATTTACTTCTGCGCCGCCTGCTTTACCAGTCGCGCCTTCTCGGCGGGAGTCAGCAAGCCATCCGCAACGGCGTCGTTCGCGGCGTGGGCGACGCAGCTGACGTATTGACCATGGTTGGCGAATGCATCGGGGTTGCAGAGCAGCGCCACTCGCTGCACGCCATTGCAGCCGGTCGGATCGACCGGCGCGCCCGGCGGCGTCAGCGGGCAGCGGTCGGGCCCATTGGCAACGCTGTCGCCGTCGACGTCCCCGTCACACGCATCGCCCTGCCCATTGCCATTGAAGTCGGTCTGGTTGGCATTGGACGTCAGTGGGCAATTGTCCGAGGCGTCAGGTATGGAGTCGCCGTCGTCGTCGGCGTCGCAGGCATTGCCCGCCTGGTCGCCGTCGCTGTCCGCCTGGTCCGGGTTGGCAAGCGACGGGCAGTTGTCGCCGGCACCGACGCCATCGCCGTCCACGTCGTTGTCGCAGGGGTCGCCGAGTCCGTCGCCGTCTAGATCGGCCTGGTCGGCGTTCTCGATGTTCGGGCAGTTGTCGACCGCGTTGTCGCGGCCGTCACCGTCGAGATCGTCATCGCAGGCATTGCCGAGGTGATCGAGATCCTGGTCCACCTGGTCGGGGTTGCCCACGAGCGGGCAGTTGTCGGTGCTGTTCGGCACCCCGTCGCCGTCCGCATCCGGCGCGCCGCAGCCCACCGAGAAATCGGTGCCGTTCAGCGTGAAGTGCGCCGGGTTGACGGCGCACGGAGCGCTGACGGCGAGCCACTGCGACTGGGCGCCCGACTCGAACAGGTAGCCCGTCAGGATGTTGGGTACGAGGTCGAGCGCCTTTTCACCCGAATCCTGGGCCACGAGGCTGAACTGCCAGCTCGCCGAGTCCGGATCCGGATCGACGTACACCCGCACTGTGTTGAAGGTCACGGTGCCGGTTCCGCCGGTGGCCGCGCCATCGGTGGCGACCGTCACCGCGGCGCCCGCGCCGACATCGATCCAGAAAGCACCGGGGCCCACATCGACCTGGTAGCCACCGCGTACGCCGGGTACCACGGAGGCCGATGCCGGGCCATTGTGGTAGTTGGTCGTCCGCGCGATGCGCCACTGGCCGTCGTACGCGGCCGTGTTCACCTGCAGATTGACCGTGTTGAAGTGCAACGCCAGCACTCCACCCGTGGCCGCCACCGCTGACGCGCCTTCGCCGACGGCGTCCTGCACCGTGACCGCGTAGTCGCTGCCGATGGAGACGACGATGAATCCCTGCGCAATGTCGAGTTGATAGCCTTCGAACAACCCGGGCACCAGGTCGACGACGCGATCGCCGGCGGCATGCGCATCGACACGGCTGAATCGCCAGGTGCCACCGAAGCTTCCGGCGTCGACATCGAGCGCCACCGTGTTGAAACCCAACGTCTTCGAGCCACCCGTCGCCGCCATCGCGGAAGCGCCGTTGCCGATGGCGTCGGTGACCACGACCTGTCCTGCCGCGTCGACCGCGATGCGGAAGTAGCCGCGGTTGCCGACGTAGACGGTGTACGTGCCGGGCTCGAGCGACACGGCGCGTGGGCCGGTGGTCCAGTCCGTGACACCGCTGATCTGCCACTCACCGCCGAAGGCATTCGTGTCGATCTGGATGGTCGGGGGTCCTTCCGGGATCACAGTCGTCGATATCGAGGTGAGCGTGAACCAGACGCGGTTGAAATTCGGGTCCTGCAGCACGCCCCAGTTTCCGTAAGTCGCGGCGGCGAGCGCGGGTGGCGCGAACAAGGCCTGTCCGGGGGTGAACATGTTCACCGGAGGCATGCCGCGCGCCTCGAGCCGGAACTGGAAGTTGTTAGCGGGAAATCCCGGTGTCGGCGTGGCGGTGTCGAACACCCACGTGTTGAAGATGTAGATGTCGTCGAGGTCTGTGGCCGGATTTCCATAGTCCCGGTCGTTGATGACGAACACGCCGTTGGGCGCGTGCGCCGTGTTGATTTCGTAGCGCACGCCGGGGAAGTCGACCACCATCTCCCGCACGCCGAAGTCAGCCTCGGTCCCGACCGTGGGAGTGCCCTGGTAGATGTAATAGCCACTCACCAGGTCATTGGCGTGAAAGTACGGCGTCGCTGCCCCGTCCACGCTGTAGACGCGGGCGGTGAAGTCGACCCTGAGGGTGTCGGCCATCGAACTCGTGCTCGATGCCGCCAACAAAGCCAGGGCACAGAAAAGCTTGACGATGATCAGGATGCCGCGCATGACGCTTCCCTCTGGTTGGTTCGGGCGTTCGCAGCTATCTGTGGCGAAGACAACGCCCATCTCACCCGGGCGGGGCGGAGCGCCTCCCGAGGGTCGAGTCGCCTATCGCTGGCTCGCCTCGGTCACCGTCAGCGCCGTCATGTTCACGATGCGCCGCACCGTGGTCGAGGGCGTGAGGATGTGAACCGGCGCGGCCGCGCCCAGCAGGATCGGGCCCACGGCCACGTTGTTGCCGGCCGCGGTCTTGAGCAGGTTGTAGCCGATGTTGGCGGCCTCGAGGTTGGGCATCACCAGCAGGTTGGCGGCGCCGTGCAGCGTGCTCTCGGGCAGGGTCTTCCTGCGCAGCGCTTCGTCCAGCGCCGAGTCGCCGTGCATCTCGCCGTCCACTTCGAGCGTGGGCTCGCGTTCGCGCAGCAGCGCGAGCGTGCGCCGCATCTTGAGCGCGGAGTCGTCCTCGTGCGTGCCGAAGTTCGAATGCGACAGCAGCGCCACCTTCGGCTCGATGCCGAAGCGCCGCACCACCTGCGCGGCGCGCTGGGTGATCTCGGCGAGCTCCTCGGCGCTGGGATTCACATTGACGTGGGTGTCGACGATGAACAGCTGCCGGTTCGGCAGGATCAGTGCGTTCATCGCCGCGTAGACGCTGGCGCCTTCGCACTTGCCGATCACCCGGTCGATGAAGCGCAGGTGCCGCGCGGCCGTGGAAATCGTGCCGCAGATCATGCCGTCGGCGGCACCCTTGCGCAGCAGCATGGCGGCGATCAGCGTCGTGCGGCGGCGCATCTCGAGCTTGGCGTACTGCGCGGTGACGCCGCGCCGGTTCATGAGCTGGTGATATTCCATCCAGAATTCGCGGTGCCGCGGATCGCTTTCCGGGTTCACGATGGTCAAGTCCTCGAGCCGCACCTGGATGCCGAAGCGCTGCAGGCGGTTTTCGATCACCCGCGGCCGGCCGACGAGCATCGGGTGCGCGATCTTCTCCTCGAGGATGATCTGCACGGCGCGCAACACGCGCTCGTCCTCGCCCTCGGCGAACACGATGCGCGAGCCTGCGAGCGCGGCGCGGCGCGCGGCCGCGAACACCGGCTTCATGATGGTGCCGGACTGGTAGACGAACTGCTGTAGCTGCTCGCGATAGGCGTCGTGGTCCGCGATGGGACGCGTGGCCACGCCGGATGCGGCGGCGGCCTTCGCGACCGCGGGCGCGACGTGCACGATGAGGCGCGGATCGAAGGGCTTCGGGATCAGGTATTCGGGCCCGAAGGTCAGGTCCGCGATGCCGTAGGCGCTCGCGACCACGTCGCTGTGCCCCATGCGGGCGAGATCGGCGATGGCATGCACCGCGGCGATTTCCATGGCGCGCGTGATCGTGGTCGCGCCGGCGTCGAGCGCGCCGCGGAAGATGAACGGAAAGCACAGCACGTTGTTGACCTGGTTCGGATAGTCGCTGCGGCCGGTGGCCATCACCGCGTCGTCGCGCACCGCGCGCACTTCTTCGGGCAGGATCTCGGGCGTGGGATTGGCGAGCGCGAAGATCAGCGGGCGCTTCGCCATGGCCTGTACCATCTCGCGCTTGAGCACTCCGCCTGCCGAGAGACCCAGGAACATGTCGGCGCCGGCGATCACTTCGTCCAGCGTGCGCAACTTCGTCTTCTGCGCGAAGCGCGCCTTGTCGGGATCCATGAGCTCGCTGCGGCCTTCGTGCACCACGCCGGCAAGATCCGTCAGCCAGATGTTCTCGCGCGGCAGGCCGAGATCCACCAGCAGGTCCACGCAGGCCAGCGCCGCCGCGCCCGCGCCGCTCACCACCAGCTTGATGGTCTCTATCTTCTTGCCCACCACCGTGAGCCCGTTGAGCGTCGCCGCCGCCACGATGATGGCGGTGCCGTGCTGGTCGTCGTGGAACACCGGGATCTTGAGGCGGGCGCGCAGCTTGCGCTCGATCTCGAAGCACTCCGGCGCCTTGATGTCCTCGAGGTTGATGCCGCCGAAGGTCGGCTCGAGCGCCGCGATGATGTCCACCAGCTTGTCGGGGTCGCGCTCGTTGATCTCGATGTCGAACACGTCGAGATTGGCGAACTTCTTGAACAGCACCGCCTTGCCTTCCATGACCGGCTTCGCGGCCAGCGGCCCGATGGCGCCGAGGCCCAGCACCGCCGTGCCGTTGGTGACCACGCCGATCAGGTTGCCGCGCGCGGTGTAGCGCAGCGCGTTGAGCGGCTCCGCGACGATTTCTTCGCAGGCGAAGGCCACGCCCGGCGAGTAGGCGAGCGCCAGGTCGTGCTGGTTGCTGAGCTTCTTGCTCGGGGTTACCGAGAGTTTTCCGGGCGTGGGCGCCTCGTGGTAGGCGAGCGCTTCGGCGCGCAGCGATTCGCGGGATTTCCGGGTAGCCAACGGGGTGTCATCGGTCATGGGCGGGTCGCGGCGGGCCATTGCTTTTGCGAAAGGTGCCGAAGCGTAGCGGACGCGATGGCCCGCGACCATCCACCGCCGCCCATTTCACCAACGCTGGTGAACGAACGGCCTGACGTCGTTCGCGTAGATGCGCGCGAGCTCGGACAGCAGCGCGGGATCGAGCGGCCCTTTCGACCCGGCCGCCACGTTCTGCTCCACCTGCGCGACCGTGCGTGCCCCCGGGATCGAACAGGTCACGGCGGGGAACGATGCGATGAAGCGCAGCGCGAGCTCGGGCAGGGTCATGCCCGCCGGCAGCCGCGCGCGCAATTTCTCCACGACCTCGAGTCCGCGCTCGTAGTCGAAGCCGGAGAAAGTCTCGCCCTTGTCGAAGGCCGCGCCCTCGCGATTGAAGGCGCGGTGGTCGTCGGCGTGGAACCGCGTGGTGCGCGTCATCTTGCCGGTGAGCATCCCGGAAGAGAGCGGCAGGCGCGCGAGGATGCCGACCTTGCGCGCCATCGCCTGCGGGAACAGCAGCTCCGCGGGACGCTGGCGCAGCACGTTGAATATCACCTGCAGGGTCTGCAGTTGCGGATATTCCAGCGCCTTGAGTCCTTCCTCGACGCGTTCGACGCTGGCGCCGTAGTAGCGCACCTTGCCGGCCTTCACCAGGTCGTCCAGCACGCCGAAGACCTCGGGCATGTAGTAGACGTCGGTGGGCGGGCAGTGGATCTGCACGAGGTCCAGCGCCGTGACCTCGAGGTTCTTCAGGCAACGCTCGACGTACGCCGTCAGGTTCTCGCGGTTGTAGCTCGCGGCGGTGTGCGGACTCGAGCGGCGCCCGACCTTGGTGGCCACCCAGAACGGATCGCGACGCTCGCGGCGCAGCCGCGCCAGCAACCGCTCGCTGTGGCCGTCGCCGTACACGTCGGCCGTGTCGAAGAAGTTGACGCCGAGATCGAGTGCGCGATGCAGGCAGCGCAGGGCCTCGGCATCGTTCACCTCGCCCCAGGTGCCGCCGATGGCCCAGGCGCCGAAACTGACGGTGGAGACTTCGTAGCCGGTGCGGCCGAGGGGTTTGTATTGCATGGCAGTCTCATATCAAACCATCGGCCAACCTGCCAAGGGTCTCGGTATGCGCGCCGATTTGCATTACTGTCGCCGCGAGGTGCGCATGCGCGTTTTCGATTTCAACTCCGCGATCGTCCGGCTGCCCGGCAGGAGCGTGGTCGAGGGCGTTCGCGCTCGACCGGGACCGGCCCCGGTATTCGAGAAGGTGCTGGCCGAACAGGCGGTGTACATCGAGGCCCTGCGGCAGGCCGGCGTGCAGGTCACCGTGCTCGACGCGCTGGAACAATTTCCCGATTCGATCTTCGTCGAGGACCCGGCGCTGGTATTCAGTGACGCGGCCGTGCTGTTGCGGCCGGGCGCGCCCAGTCGCGCGCCGGAAGCGCAGGCGCTGGCGCCCACGCTCGCGGCGCGATTTCCCGCGATCCTGCGGCTCGGCACGGGCCATGCCGACGGGGGCGACGTCCTGGTCACGCCCAGGGTTGCGTTCATCGGCCGGTCCGCACGCACGGACGAAGCGGGCGCCGCGGCGCTGCAGGTCTTGCTGAAAAACATCGGCGTCGCCAGCAAGGTAGTCGGCACGCCGCGCGGCACGCTGCACCTGAAGTCGGACTGCTCGCTGGTCGACGAGGATACGGTGCTCGCCACCGAAGAGCTCGCGGCGAGCGGATTGTTCGACGGTTTCAGGATCCTCGTCGTGCCCCGCGATGAACGTGCCGCGGCCAACGCCGTCCGCGTGAACGATACGATGCTCGTCAATGCCAGCTGCCCGCGGACCGCGGAGCTGCTGGCGGATCACGGGCTGGACGTGGTGCCGCTGCCGGTCGGCGAAATCGGCAGGATCGACGCAGGTCTTTCCTGCATGTCGCTCCGCTGGTTCGACCGGTCAGCCGCCGGCCAATAGTCTGAGCAGGTGCTGGCCGTATTTCCCGCCCTGCGTCGCGCTCACCGCGGCGATCGTGTAGATGAATATCGCGCCGACGGCGACGGCTGCCGCCAACCCCGCCCACTCGAGGGCGCGCCGAGGGTCGAACTTCTTGTGGCAATTGCGGATGAAGTATTCCGCCACCAGCAGGTTCGGCACGAAGAAGAGGTAGTTGATCGCATAGTCGAACCGTCCGGGCTCCTTCGTCGTCCCGATGCCGACGCCGCCCGCCAGGTCCTCCCACGCGCGGTACTCGAGATCGAAGATCCAGGAGCCGAGCACCATGGCGAACAGGCGGATCGCCCACGCGCGGTGCTGGTCGAAGCGCTTCGCGCGTGCGTGCACCAAGGCCAGCACCGAACTCAGCATCATCACGCCACCCCAGATCGCGAACGCGATGTGCGGCGCACCGCCGTTGCGGTGGGCCAGGATGAACGACAAGCCGCCGACGCCCGCCAGCAGGCCCGCGGTCACGTACACCCGGCCGGTCCAGCGATGCAGGAGGCGATGACGAATGCGGATCCGCCTGGAGAACAGGATGGGCCAGGCAAGTACCAGTACGGCGCCCATGAAGTAGTGCATGCCGATCCCGACGCCGGCAATCCAGTCCGTCGCCGCCAGCTTCCCGGCGCCCGAGACCAGGTCCTTCCACTGCTGGAAGTTCTGGAAGGTCGCGCCCGTGGCCCGCAGCAGGATGTAGCCGCCGAAAGTCACCAAGCCCAGGAACGCCGCTATATAAAAGGTGCGACCGGTCCAACGGACCGCGATCTGTGCGGTGTGCGCAGCGATGTTCATGGTCGTCTCACAGAGCCTGGCGTGGCGCCGGCGGATGTCCGGCCCGGCGAGCATCCGGTCGGCGGGCTTCGGACACTCGAGGGCGGTGTGAGGAAAAGCTTGGGGAAGGCCCATCAATGCCTTAGGTCCGCTGCCAGGGCCCTGTACATTTGCTACACGGGTTCCCCCGCAGAGGAATGAATGACCCAGACGACGCCGGAAAGCCTTGCCTTCGATGACGTGGTGATCGACCTCGCGGGCCGGCGGCTGACCCGCGGTGGAGTCGAGCAGGCGCTGGAACCCAAGGCCTTCGCCGTGCTCGCGCTGCTGGTCGGTTCACCTGGGCGCGTGTTCGGCCGCGACGAGATCCTGGACGCGGTATGGGGTCACCGGCACGTCACCCCGGGCGTGCTGAACCGGGTCACGAGCCTCTTGCGGCAGGCACTCGGCGAGGACGCGCAGAATCCTCGCCTGCTGCACACCGTGCACGGCATCGGCTACCGGTTCGACCTGCCTCCGAAAGTGCTCGCCGGGTCGCCGCCGTTGCGCAAGCGATGGCACTGGGCCGGCGCATGCGCGGTCATCGCACTCGCGGTGACGTTCGGTGCGTTCATCTGGCTGCGCCCGGAATTGCCGACGACCACGGCCGCCGTCATGGGAGGTGCACCTGCGGACGAGAAGCGCCCTTCGCTCGCGGTGCTGCCGTTCGCCGATCTGTCGCAGTCCCACGACCAGGAATACCTGGCCGACGGACTGGCGGAGGAAATCCTCGATCAGCTCGCGCAGGTACCGGCGATCCGCGTGGTCGGGCGCTCGTCCAGTTTTTCGTTCAAGGGCCGCAACGATGACCTGCGCGACGTGGGTCGGAAACTCGGCGTCTCCCACCTGCTCGAGGGGAGCGTGCGCAAGTCGGGCGACCGGCTGCGCGTCACGGCGCAGTTGATTCGCACGGTCGATGGCAGCCACCTCTGGTCGCAGACCTATGCGCGCGAGTTGCGCAACGTGTTCGCGGTGCAGGAGGAAATCTCGCGCGACGTGGCGCGCGCGCTCAGCGTGAAGCTGGACGCGGTGACTTTCAACCGTGAGCAGGGTGGCACCACGAACGTCCAGGCTTATGAGCGCTATCTCCGCTGGCGCAGCACGTTGATGCTGGAGCTCTACGACTTCGAGCATCGCCGCGAGCGACTGCAGCTGGCGCGCGAAATGGTCGCGCTCGATCCGCGTTGCGTGCTGTGCCTGGATGCATTGGCGAGCTCACTGGACTCGATGGCACGCGAGGTCGACGCGGTGCAGGCCGCGCGGCTGCGGGCGGAAGGCGTCGAGGTACGCAAGCAGATCGCGCGCGGCGCGCCGGACAGCTGGATCGCGAAGCGCGACCGCTCCAATGCGTTGTGGCTCGAAGGCAAGCGAGCCGAAGCCATCGCGCTGGCCAGGGACATCGCCAATACGGGGCCGCCCACCAAGGAGCGTGTCTGGGACTACGCGTACATGATCTACGCCATGGGCCACCTCAACGACACGATCGCGCTGGTCGAACAGGTCCGCGCGGTCGAGCCCACGGCGATCTTCCTGTCGCGCGACCTGCAGTTCGACTACACCGCCGCGCGCCGCTTCCAGGATGCCGAGGCCGAATACCAGCGCGGCCTGACACTGCAGGGCAACCAGGACGAACCCACCTTCGTCGCCTTCTTTCGCCAGCTGGCGGGCAAGCGCGCGGGCGGGATCGAGGAATTGCGCGGACTGCATCGCAAGCTGGTGAAGCAGGTTGACTATGGCACGCCGTTCTTCCGCGGCCTGGGCGAGGTGCTGGATGATCGGGCGGCCATGCTCGCGCGTGCGCGCGGGACGCTGGCGGAGACGCACGACAGGCATGACTCCGAACTCGTGATGTTCGTGGCCGACGCGTTGGGCGATGCCGGGCTCGCCGTGGCCGCGATGCGCAGGACATTGGAATTCTCCGAGGGATTCGAGCAGCGCGCGATGCCTCAGTATTGGTACGTGCTGCTCTGGAACGCGCCATATTCGCGGGTGCGCGCGCATCCGGACTTCAGGCAGCTGTTGATCGAGACCGGGGTCGCGGACTACTGGCGACAGACGGGCCGGTGGGGCGATGGCTGCAAGCCGATCACGGCGAGTGATTTCGCGTGCGAGTGACCGGGCCGCGCCCCGGGACGGCTCAAGGCCCGGTTTTCGAAGTCGTGGCAGTCGCCTGCGGTTGCGGGGGCCCGATCAGCAGTCCATCGAGATAACCCAGGTACACCGCCATCAGGCGGTAGCTGTCGTAGTAGTCGTGCAGCTTCATGACCGAGAGATTGTCCTTGCCCGTGTGCAGGATGTTCTTGTCCTCGCTCCTCTGGGTCAGCGAGTGGACGGTCAGGACGGGGATCTTGCGCTGGCGGAAGGATTGCGAATCGGTCGATCCGACCTCTTCGAAATTGACCGACCTGAGCGGTAGTTTGAGGTATTGCGCGACGCTGTAGAGCGCGAGCGTCAGCCCCTTGTCCGCACGGTGCGCCCAGACTTCGGTGGGCGCGAGACCGAGCGTGTCCAGGTTGATCATCGCGTCGGTCGCCGCGACCTGCGCGGGGGTCATCTTGTGCACGTACCACTGCGAGCCCACCAGGCCTTTCTCCTCGTCGCTGAATCCGATGAAGATGTAGGTGTGACGCCGCGGCTCGACCTTCAGGGCCGTGTACAGCGAAGGCAGCAGCGACGCGCCGCTCCAGTTGTCCGCGACGCCACGACTGCCCGGCACGCGGTCGAAATGCGCGCCGACGATGATGAAGCGATCGGACGTACCGGGAAGGACGCAGATGACGTTGGGCTCGCGCGCGTGCCTGACGGGCTGTTCGGACACGTGCTCGCCGCAGCCCGCGTTGACGAACAGCTTTTTCAGCCGGGCGCCGCGTTCGGCGTTGGTACCGCCGTAGGCGTGCAGCCGCGCCTGGACGTCGGCGCGCGGCACCAGGTCGACCTGGAATACCTGGGCGCGGGCGCTGCCGAAGGCCAGCGCGAGCACCACCGCGCACAGGGTGCGCAACTCGAAGGACCCGCGGCCCGGTCGCGGAGCGGTCACTGCGCCTTCTTCAGCAGCGCCGAGTTCCGTTCGTCGTTCTCGATGGTGCGATAGAAGCTCTTCAGCGAGGGCGCCTTCGCCACCGGTACGCTCAGCTCCCTGAGCTCGAGCGTGCGGGTGTAGCGCAACACGTTGCCGGAGAACGTCGTGGAGCTGTTGTAGGAGATGAATCCGAGATCCTTGCTCACCGGCGGCGGCAGGCTGTCGGGCACGTAGCCCGCGGGCACGGTGATCTCGAACACGTCGGTGTTGCGCGCCGGCGCATCGAACTCGATCGGATGCTGGCGCGGCTCGTCGGTCTCGAGCAGTCCGCTCGACAGGGTGCCGAATATGCGTGGGCGGATGATGAGCAACTCGCCCGCGGAGCGCGGGTAGCGCGGAATGTCGAGTGCATAGCTCCAGACCAGCGGCTTCTCGAGCGCGCGCAGGTTCACTACCGATGCTTTCGTGATCTGGAACTCGGAAAGCGAGTGGGTCAGCATCGACTCGATCGGCTTGATCTGGTCCACGTCCTGCTGCGCGGAGCGCAGGGCGTAACGTTGCCCGGCGGCGCCGTCGCCGGACCAGGTCTCGCGCACTTCACCGGACAGCGTGCCGTGCTCGTCGAGCGTGAACTTGCCGGTGCGCTCGCGGCCATTGAGTGCGCTCGAGGACTGTGGAAGCGCGATGAGCTCGCCGCCGCCCGGCGTCACGAGCATGCCGTAGTTCGCCTGCAGCTCGCCCGACAGGTAGCCCAGCGGCACGAGATCATCGGTGGGGTCGAAGAACAGCACCGGGCCCAGCGTCTTGTGCGTGATCGCGGCGGGTAGCTGGGACTTGTCCACGCTCGCCGGCAGCTGGATGGCGATGATGGCGTGGTTGAAGCTCATGTTGGGCGGGGTATCCGCGCCCTGCGAGCCGCGATGCGTGTTGATCAGCACGTAGTGCGATTCGATGCCGACCTCCTTCAGCATCGAGGACATCAGTGTCACCTTGTCCTTGCAGTCCCCGTAGCCGTTGGCCAGTACCTCGGTCGCCGGGTGTGGCTGTACACCGCCGACCCCGAGCTCGATGGCGACGTAGCGGATGTCACGCTGCACGTAAGTCGCGAGCGCGCGCATCCTGGCGAGCGGATCGGGCGCCGACGCGGTGAGTCGCAAGGCCTTGTCGTGCAGTGGCGGCGACGGATCACGCCGCCCATCGACCAGGCCGAGGTACCAAGTGCCGACCTCCTGCCAACTCTGGAAGCCGCCACCGTTGCCGCCGGGCGGCTGCAGCGACAGCACCATGCGGGCGGCGATGCCGCGCCATGGCGGCATGCGCCGCTCGATCTTCACGGGTTTCAGGTCGTTGAGCACCCAGCTCCACTGTCCCGCGACGGCTTCCGTCGGGGTGGGCCCGGCGTAGTTGAGCCAGAAGGTCTTGTATGACCAGCCTTGCGGCAGCTTCACGGTGTAGCGCGCCTCGCGCACCGGCACGGTCTCCTGGATGTCCCACTCGTCGGTCATCTCGTACGGCTGCATCTCCTGCTCGATCTCGTAGCCGATGAGGTTGCCCGGCACCGCGGCGGGAATGCGCATGAACTTGCGCCGCACGTCGCTGATCAGCTCGCCGCCGTCGACGTCGGTGATGGCGGTCTCGACGATTTCCTTGTCCTTGACCTGGAAGTCCTTGCCCTGCGCCGGGATGCTCCAGCCGCGGATGGCGGTGATCTTGTTCTGCGGGGTGAAATCGGCGCGCACCGCGCCCCAGGATTCGCCGCCGCTGCGCAGGATTTTCAACACGCGGCGATCGATGCGCTTCATCTTGCCGGGCGCCAGCACGATGAGCTCGGTGGCGGAATAGAGCATGACGGCGTCGGTCTCGTCGTCGTGGTCCGGCACGGGCGCATTCACTTGCGCGCGCATCCAGTCCGGCGCAGTCGCGGCCCACGCCGCGGTGGCCTGCAGGAGGACGAGGGAGGCGATCCCCGCGCGCAAGACGGTCCTGGACCCCATGTTCATGTCCTCAATTCTGCGCGGCTCTCGGCGCGGCGCCCCTCGTGATGACGATCTGGTCCTCGTCGCCGGCGCGCACCGCCTGGAAGAAGTCGTGCACCTGCGGGTAGAACTTCTGCTGGATCATGATCGTGTTCAGCAGGAGCTCGCGTTTCAGTGTCAGCGTCGTGCCGTTGAGCTGCGCGCTCGAGCCGTACTTGATGACCTTGATGTCGACGGCGCGCGGCTTCGGCATGCTGGCGACCTGCCAGCCCGGCGGAAGCTCGATGGAGATCTCGTCCGTGTGCTGGTACGGATGGCTGAAATACAGCGGGTGCACGCGGGCGCCGTGCTCGAAGGTATGCTTCTCCGAACCGCCGAACAGCCCGACGGGGACGAGCGCGCGGTTGCCCGCCGCCGCGGCCCAACCGGGAACGGAGAACTCGAACTCGGCGACCAGCGGCGTCTCGGCCCCGGTCCAGTCCGGGGAGTTGGTGAGCTTCACGTCGATGCCGGTCGGCACGTCCGCTTCGATCTCGTCTTCCAGGAATTTCCGGCGCTCCGTGGCGTCTTCATTGCGCTCGGCGATGCGGCGCCGGCTCGCTTCGAGGCCGGTGTAGGTCGCCGTGACCTTGCCCTCGAGGGTTCCCGACGTGTCGAGCTTCACGACGACCTTGCGCTCGACGCGCGACTCGGCCGGGCCGGGTAGCGAGGTGACCGCCCATTCGACGGCACCGTGGGGCCCGAGGCGCAGGCCCTGCACGCCCGTCTCGTTCCAGGGCAGGTATCCGAAGGGCATGAACGACACGCCGGGATCCAGGTACATCGTGTCGTTGCCGAAGGTGGCCATCACGACGCAGGTGTTGAGCTGGTGGCCGTTCATCATGCGCGGATCGAAAATGTAGTCGTCGCGCGTCGAGACGAGCAGCACCGAGGCGTCGATCTTCGCGGCGCGCAGCAACGCATAGAAGAAGAGAGTGACCTCGTCGCCGTCGCCGTAGCCGTGCTTGAGCACGTCATCGGCGGTGTCGTTGGTGGCGAGCTTCTCGCGATCGACTTCCTGCTCGGTGGCGCGGCGCTCGAACGAGAGATTGCGCAGCTGCTGGGCGCGCGCATACAGCTTGCGTGCCTGGGTCTCCGGGGAATCGCCGGGCTGCACCAGGCGGGCGACTTCCTGCTCGAGCGTCTTGCTGGTCCTCGCGAAACTCTTCACGCGGCCATACGCGCGCTTTGTCTGCGCCTTCCAGTAGTCATCTTCGTTGCGCTGGTTGCTTTCCGGGTCCGCATACACGAATTCCACCCGGAACTTCATTGCATTTTCCGGGGGCATGTACTCTTCCGAGACGAATGCCGGCACGTCGTGTGTCTCGAGGCGGATGACGCCGCCTGTCTGCAGCGGCTGGGTGGTGTCGGGCGGCAGGCCGATCGGCCAGCTCCAGCGCAGCAGCCAGTCGTCCGCCGGGCGCAGGGAGAACTTGCCGTACCTGGTGAACAGGTCGGCGCTCAGCAGCCAGCGCGAATCGAAGATCCAGCCGTAGCGCATCTGCCGGCGGTAGCGGTACTCGATGATGCTGCCGACGTCCACGCCGGGAAGCGTGAAGGATTTCGCCATCTGCTTGACGCCGTGCGCCTTGAGCAGCGGCTTGTCGTAGATCGTGCCGTCGAATTCGACGATGCTGCCGTCCGCATGCACGACGCGCGCCTGCAGCGCGCGAATACTCTCCTGCGAGGCGATGTACGCAATCTCGACGTTGCCGAACGCGCGGCCCTCGTCGGTCAGCACCTTGATGCGCAGGTAGACGGATTCGGTCGATTGCGCGTCGTCGCGGTCGACCTTGCGCATCAGGTAGATCGCCGGAGCCTTGGGCGCCTTCGGCTCGCTGGTCATCTTCAATTCTTCCGGGGAGATCGGCTCCCACGGCTGCTCGGCGCGCGCCGGTATCGCGAGGATGAGCAGCAGCAGCGGGGCGAGCCGGGCGATTCCCTGAACCATGTCCAAATCGTCCTCTTGTTTTTCTCGGGCTACCGGTGCCGCGGCAGTATGGCGCAGGCATTCCTGCGCTGACTACCAACACTCTGCCATGCGGTGTTTGCCGGTGACACCGGTGAGGTGCGCACGATTCCGACCTGTAACGCACGGAGTTTTGACTTATGGTTTTGCGATTCCGCGCTTCAGTTCCCGGGACAGGCGCCGATAACCCGTAGACCATGATTGGCGCTTTCCGCTCTGGAATGGGCTCTCTTGTGGATCAATGGTTTGGCCGGTCGCGCGCATGGATGCGACCGCAACGGATCAGGGATCGGCAGGCAGGCCACGCACAGCCCAGCCCCAAGGGCTTCGCTGACGCTGGCCCGTGGCTCGGCGTCCACGCGGGCGTCGCCATGCGCCGCTTCACGGCGCACGCGCTCGACGCCAACCTCAACGACCTGCGGGACGAGGCGACGGCCGAAGAGCTGGCGCTGCTCGAGCCGGCGGCGCGGGTGCTCGGCGATCTCGAGCTGCAGGCCCGGTACCTGCCGCGCCGGCCTTCGCTGCTGCCGCGCCTGGTGAGCGCCATCAACAGCGACGCGAATTCGATGCGCGAGATCGCCGCGATCCTCGCCGAGGACGGCGCGCTGCTCGGCGGCCTGCTGAAACTCGCGAACAGCTCTTTCTACCGCTCGAGTCGCGCCAGGCCCATCGACAGCCTGCAGCAGGCGGTGGCGCGCGTCGGCACGGACGGGCTGCGGTCGCTGGTGGCGACCGCGCTGCTGCACCCGGTCATGACCGGGGCCCGCGGTCCTTTCTCTTCCTTTGCCGAAGCGACCTGGGAGCATGGTGAATGCGCCGCCGCCTGCGCGGAGCTGCACGCCGGCCGCATCGAGCACGTCGACGCGTTCAGCGCGCGACTGCTGGTGCTGCTGCAGGGCCTCGCCAGCAACGCCGTGTTCCGCATCGCGCGCGAGCACTGCCTGTCGGACGACGACGTCGTGCGTCCGGCCGCCATGGCCAGGCTACTCGACGAATGGGTGCCGCCGATGGCGCTGCGCATCGCCGAGAGTTGGCAGTTGCCGGCGGAGTTGCAGGGCGCGCTCGCGATTCCGCGCGGCCCGGGCCTCGCGCGCTCGGTGCACTTCGGCCGACTGGCGGGAGCCCTGCTCATCCTGGTGAACCGCGGCCACCTGCGCGAGCTCTCGGCGCGCGCCATCATCCTCGCCGACGACCATCATCCTGACATCGATCGGCTGTGGTCGCGTCTCGCGATCAAGCATCTCGCCGCGACGCGCTGAGCCGCCGGCGGGCCGTCACCACGGCGCGGGCTTGTAATCCTTCAGGAATTGTCCCCAGGCGTGCTTGCCGGTGGTCCGGCCGACGAAGATCGGGTCCACGATGCGCGCCGCGCCGTCGATGATGTCGAGCGGCGGTGAGAAGCCGAGCTCCGCCTTGCGCGCGGCGTGCACGGCCGGGTCCTCGTCGGTGACCCAGCCCGTGTCCACCGCGTTCATGTGGATGCCGTCCTTCACGAAGTCGGGCGCGCTGGTGCGCGTCATCATGTTCAGCGCCGCCTTCGCCATGTTGGTGTGCGGGTGCTTGTCGGTCTTGGTGGTGCGGTAGAACTGGCCCTCCATCGCGCTCACGTTGACGATGTGCTTGTGCGCACCCGCGGTGCGCACCATGAGCGGCTTGAGGCGCGCGTTGAGGATGTACGGCGCGATGGCGTTCACCAGTTGCACTTCGAGCAGCTCGGGCGTCTGCACTTCGTGCAGGCGCAGGCGCCAGCTGTTGATCGCGCGCAGGTCGACCTGCTGGCGATCCTCGTCGAAGCGGTTCGCGGGGAACAGGGCTTCGCCGCCGCGATAGTCCTCGTCGAGATAGTGGCGCTGCGAGAGCGCGGCGCTGTGCACCAGTCCTTCGCCGGGGCTGTGTTCGGGCGAGGCGAGCAGCGCGTGGCCAAGTCCGCCCGGCGCCTCCAGCCGGCGGCACAACTCGTCGTGCGCCGCGAGCACGCCGCGCAGCTCCGCGGGTAGTTTGGCGACCGGCTCGGCCTCGCGCGCCAGCAGGTGCTGGAAGAACCCCGCCGGGCGCCGCACCGTCTGGCAGGCGTTGTTGAGGATGTAGTCCAGGCGCGGCAGGCGCTCGACCAGGAACTTCGTGAACAGCTCGACGCTCGGCGAATGGCGCAGGTCGAGTCCATGGATCTGCAGCCGCTCGCGGAAGGCGGCGAAGTCCGGCTCCTTCGAATAGCGATCCGCCGCATCCACCGGGAAGCGGGTGGTCACGACGACCTGCGCGCCGGCGCGCAGCAGCTTGAGCGACGCCTGGTAGCCGATCTTCACGCGCGCGCCTGTGACCAGCGCGTAGTGGCCGCGCAGGTCCGCGCTCTGTTCGCGCTTGGCGTAGTTGAAGTCGCCGCAGGGCTCGCACATGGAGTCGTAGTAGCGGTGCACGCGCGTGAACGGCTGCTTGCACACGTAGCAGGCGCGTTCCTTGTTGAGGCGCGGCTGTTCAGCGTCCGCCGGCTTCGGTGGCTCGAGCCACAGCGGCGTGAACACCTCGGCGCGCCGCTGCACGCGCAGGCCCGCCTGCTCGATGGCCTTGCGGTCCTGCTCCTTCGCGGCTTCGCGGTCGGCGCGCCGGAAGGCCTTCGCCATGCGCACCAGGTTGTGGCGCTCCGGCTTGGCGATGAGGCCGGCGAGCGTCAGCAGCTCGCGGCGCTGCTCCTGGCTGAGGCGCGTGAGGTGCGAGCGATCCGCTTCGATCGCGCGCAGTACCCGCACGCAGCGGTGCAGGTCGTCGTCTGAGATGTCCATGCGCGCATTGTAGGGCGGCGACCCCGAACGGTTGGCCCGCTCGCGTACGCTCACCCCACCACTGTCAAAGGGCTAGCGCGGCGCGCCGAAGTTCTGCACCCAGTAGACCTGGCCGCGCTTCTTGCCGATGGCCAGTCCCACGCCGATGTCCTGGAACCGGGGTTCCATGATGTTGGCGCAATGGCCGGGACTATCCAGCCAGCC
>DASSRK010000139.1:0-13012 GCA_035701825.1 Steroidobacteraceae bacterium | reverse complement strand
ACCAGCTTGCCGAGCAGCAGTAGCGATTCCTGCCAGCCGAGGTAGCACATCTCGGTGGGGATCGCGTCCGGGATACCTTCCTGCACGATTTCCATGTCGGTGCCGGCAGTGACTTTCCGGAAATTGACCGTGACGGTCATTTTTCCGGGAAGGTTCGGATCGTCGAACACGTCGGTGTAGCGCAGCTTCTGGCCCGGGATCATCTCCAGGTATTCACCGCCGAAGGAGTGTCCGTTGCCGCTGCTGAAGTTGGTGAAGGACATTTCGAATTTCCCGCCGACGCGCGCATCCATCGAATGCACCTTGCCGGTGAAGCCATTCGGCGGCAGCCACTTGATCATGGCGTCCGGGTCGATGAAGGCCTTGAAGACGCGTTCCGGTGGTGCACGCAGAACACGATGGAAGCGGACGGTTCCTGGCATGTGGGAGCTCCTGGTCGACGAACGCGACCGAAGCATCGCACTTCCCGCGCGCGCGGGGAATCGGCGGCTGTCCCTCGAAGTGCCGTCAGCCCAGCGAACGCACCGCCGCCCGGCCGAACCACTGCCACTCGGTGGCGCCGGCGGCCACGCTGCCGACGATCAGCATGGTCGGAGCCCTGACCTGCTGCATGACGGCATCGCGCTGCAGGTGCTCGACGCTCGAGACGATGACGCGCTGTTCGGTGCGCGTGGCGTTCTCGATGAAGGCGACCGGCGTGTCGCGCGACACACCGGAAGCCAGCAGCTTGTCGCGTAGCCCCGCGAGCCGGCCCACGCTCATGTAGAACGCCAGCGTCTCGCGCCCGGCGGCGAGATCGGAGAAATTGAACTGGGCCAGTTGTTCGTCGCTGTTGCCGGTGAGGAAGCGCACGGCCTGTGAATACCGTCTGTCCGTCAGCGGCACACCGGCGTAGGCGCCGGCGGCAATGGCCGCGGTGATGCCGGGCACGACTTCGTAAGACACGCCGTGCGCGCGCAGGTGGTCTATCTCCTCGCCGCCGCGCCCGAACACGAACGGATCGCCGCCCTTGAGCCGCACCACGTATTCGCCGCGCCGCGCGTGCTCGACCAGCAGCGCGTTGATCTCTTCCTGCGTCGCGCCGCCGCCGCCGACGAACTTGCCGACGTCGAAGCGCGCGGCGTCGCGGCGCGCGAGATCCAGCACCTCGGGCGACACCAGCCGGTCGTGCACGATGACGTCGGCTTCCTGCAGCGCGCGCAGGCCCTGCAGCGTCATCAGGCCGGCGTTGCCCGGTCCCGCGCCGACGAGCACCACGAGGCCCTGCGGCAGCGCGCTCGCTTCATCGAGCGCCTTGCGCGTGAGCTCCTCGGCGTTCTGCTCGCGGCCCGCGCGCAGTGCCGCGGAAACCGGGCCCGTGAACAGCCAGGAAAGGAAACGGCGGCGCGCTCCGATGTCGGAGAAGCGTGCCTTGATGCGCTCGCGCCATCGATCGGCGAACGCGGCCAGCGTGCCGAGCGAACCGTCGAGCAACGTTTCGAGACGCTCGCGGATCAGGCGCGCCAGCACCGGCGAGGTGCCGCCGGTGGACACCGCGATCTGCACCGGCGAGCGATCGATGATGGCCGGCATGATGAAGCTCGAGAGCTCCCGGTCGTCGACCACGTTGCAGGGAATGCGCAGCGCGCTCGCCGCGGCGGCGACCGCGGCATTGACCGTGCGATCATTGGTCGCCGCGACCACCAACCAGGCGCCCTGCAAATCCTCCGCACTGAACGCGCGCGAATGGTGCACGAGCGAGTGGTTAGCCAGAGCCGCGCCGAGCTCTCTGCCCAGCTCTGGCGCGACCACCGTGATGTGCGCGCCGGCATCGGCCAGCAGTGCGAATTTGCGCGCCGCCACTTCGCCACCGCCCACGAGCAGCACGGGCTTGCCGGCCAGGTCGAGGAACAGTGGGAAATAGCGCATGAGTCCTACAGCCCGAGGCCGCGCGCCAGGCGCGCGCCGTAGGTGATGATGTAGCTGGCCCCGGCGCGGCGCAGGTTGTACCAGCTCTCGACGAGGCCGGCGTCGAACTTCAGGAAATCCTTCTCCGCGAGCAACACCAGCGAGGTGTATTCGCCGCTCACCTGGTACGCGCCCACCGGCAGGCCGGTCTGCTCGTGGATCGGCCTGATGAGATCGGCCGACGGTTGCCCCGGCTTCACCATCAGCAGGTCCGCGCCCTCTTCCGCGCAACGACGGCTGGAGGCGAGCGCGTCGGTGCGATTGCGCACGTCGAGCTGGTAGCTCTTGCGGTCGCCGTACTGCGGCGCCGAGTCCGCGGCATCGCGGAACGGCCCGTAGAAGTTGGACGCGAACTTGGTGCTGTAGCTCATGATCGGCGCCATGTCGAAGCCGGCTCCGTCGAGCACCACGCGCAGGTGCGCGACGCGGCCGTCGTTCATGTCCGAAGGCGAGACGCCATCCGCGCCGTTCTTCACGTAGGTGAGCGCCAGCGCGCCGAGCGCGGCGTGCGTCGCCGCGAGATCCTGCCGGCCGCCCGCATCGCACACGTGGCAGTGACCGGACTTCGTGAAGCTGCACAGGCAGGTGTCCACCCAGATGGTCGCGCCATTGCCCGCGCGCTGGCGCAACTTCTGCAGCGCCGTGCCGACGAAGTCGGCGGCGAATTTCTGGTCGGACTTCTGCGCCGGCACCGGGAACAGCAGGAACTGGCGCACGCCGGCCGCCATGTCCTTCTCGAGCTGCGCCACCAGCGACTCGATGGTGTGGCGCGAATTGCCGGGCAGTCCGTCGAGCGGGGTTTCCTTAGACAGTCCTTCGGCGAGGAACAGCGGCTGGATCAACTGGCTCTGGCAAAAGCCGATCTCGGACACCATGTCCCGCAGCGCCGCGGTCGCGCGAAGTCGTTGCAGTCGTTTCATGGCTTCAAATCCTGCCCTTCAGCGGGTCGATCCGTCCAGCCTAGCGGCCCGCTTGCGCCGGAATGTCACGACTCGTTCACGGGAAGCACCGCGCGGCGCGCGGCAGCCGTCAGCCTTCCAGCCCGTGGATGCCGCACTCGCGCTTCAGGCCGGCGAAACGCAGCTCTTCGGCCGACTCGACCTCGTGCAATGCCTTGGTGGAGTGCCAGTCGCCGATGGAGACATACCCCTGGTCCCACAGCGGGTGGTACGGCAGTCCGTGGGCCTTGAGATACAGGTACACGTCGCGATCCGACCAGTCGTAGATGGGATGCACCTTGTAGCGGCCGTCGCGCACTTCGAGCGGATTGAGCCTGGCGCGGCTCTCGGCCTGGCTGCGGCGCAGGCCGGCGAACCAGGTGCGGGTGCCGAGGGTTTGCAGGGCGCGGCGCATCGGCTCGACCTTGCGGATCTCGAGGTACTTGTCGAGACCTTCGCGGCCTTGCTCCCACAGCTTGCCGTGCTCCGCCTCGAACTCGGCCACGGTCTGGTGCCCGGAGAAGGTCTGGATGTTGAGCGCGAGCTGCGCGCGCAGCGACTCGATGAACTGATAGGTCTCCGGGAACAGGTAGCCGGTGTCGATGAGGATCACCGGGATGCGCGGGTCCTGCCGCACCACCAGGTGCAGCGACACCGCTGCCTGCGCGCCGAAGCTCGAGGTGAGCGCGAAGGGCCCGGGCAGGTTGGCCAGCGACCAGCGCACGCGCGTCTCGGCGTCCACCGAGCCTAACCACTCGTTGATGCCCTGCGCCGCCCCTGCGTCGCGCGCGAACTCGGCCGGCGAGAGCGTGAGCCGCGGCGCACTGGCGAGCGCCTCGTCCACCGGGATCTTGCGTGCGGCCGGCTCGCTCATGCGCGGGTCCCCGGGGCCAGGACCTGCACGCGCCACAGGAAATCACCGAAGCGCTCGTCCGCCTGGCGCTCCGCGGCATAGCGCGCGATGAGCTCGTCGAGCGCGGTGACGATGGCCGGCTCGTCGATGTTGTCGCGGTAGATGACGTTGAGGCGCGAGCCTACGGCATCGCCGCCGAGGCGCAGCGTGTAGCGACCCGGGGCGCGGCCGATCAGCGCGATCTCGGCGAGATAGGGCCGCGCGCAGCCATTGGGACAGCCGGTGATGCGCACCGTGAGCGGCAGGTCGCGCAGGCCGTGCTTGACGAGCAGCTCGTCCACGCGGTCGACGAACGCCGGTAGATAGCGCTCCGACTCGGCCATGGCCAGCGCGCAGGTGGGCAGCGCCACGCAGGCCAGCGCGTCGCGCCGCACCGGCGAGGTGTTCAGCGACTTCGCCAGGCCATGGTCGGCCACCAGCCTGTCGATGGTCATGAGCTCCGACGGCGGCACGTTGGCGATGATCAGGTTCTGGTTGGGCGTCAGGCGGAAGTCGCCCTTGTGGACCGCGGCGATCTTCTCGAGGCCGGTGAGGAACGGCGCGCCCGGGCGATCGGTGACGCGGCCCGACTCGATGCGCAGCGTGAGGTGCCAGTTGCCGTCGTGGCCCTTGAGCCAGCCGAAGCGGTCGCCCTGCGTGGTGAACTTGAATGCGCGCGGCGGCTCGAGCTCGAACCCCAGGCGCTGGTAGAGCTCGCGCTTGAACCAGTCCACGCCGCGGTCGGCGATGGTGTACTTGAGGCGCGCGTGCTTGCGGTCCGAGCGGTCGCCATAGTCGCGCTGGATCATCAGCACGGTTTCGGCGACCTTGAAGATCTGCTCCGGCTTCAGGAAGCCGATGACGTCGGCCACCCGCGGGAAGGTGTTCGGCTCGCCGTGCGAGGCACCGAGGCCGCCGCCCACGGTCAGGTTGAAGCCCAGCACCGCCCTGTTCTGCTCATCGAGGATGGCGATGAACCCCAGGTCCTGGCTGAACACGTCCACGTCGTTGTGCGGCGGCACCACGATGCCCGTCTTGAACTTGCGCGGTAGATAGACCGGGCCATACAGCGGCTCGTCTTCCGCCGGGCCGACCAGCTTCTCGCCGTCCAGCCAGATCTCGTGGTAGGCGCGCGTGCGCGGCTTGAGGTGTTCGCTCACCTTCTTCGCCAGCTCGTGCACCTCGGCGTGCAACTGGCTCTCCACCGGGTTGGCGGACGCCATCACGTTGCGATTCACGTCGCCGCAGGCGGAGATGGAATCGATCAGCACGGCGTTCATGGCCTGCATGGTCTGCTTCACGTGCTTCTTGATGACGCCGTGCAGCTGGAACGCCTGGCGGGTCGTCAGGCGCAGCGAGCCCACGCCCCAGGTGCGCGCGATCTTCGACAACGCCAGCCACTGCTTCGGCGTCACCACGCCGCCCGGCAGGCGCGTGCGGATCATGAAGCTGTAGGCCGGCTCGAGCTTCTGGTGCTCGCGTTCCGCGCGGATGTCGCGGTCGTCCTGCATGTAGCTGCCGTGGAACTTGATGAGCTGCGTGTCCGACTCGCGGATGGCGCCGGTCAGCGGATCGGCCAGGCTCTCGACCAGCGTGCCGCGCAGGCCGCGGCTCGCCTTCTTGATGATTTCGACCGCGGATTCCGGCTGGGTCGGGCCCTTCGCCAGCAGCGTGGCCGGCGGCGGCCGATCGAGGACTTCAGTAGACATCGCGTAGATACCGTCCGTCGGCGGTGAGGTCTGCCACCCAGCTCTGCGCATCGTCGGCATCCATGCCGCCGTGCTCGCGCACGACATCCAGCAGCGCCGCGTGCACGTCCGGCGCCATGGCCGAGGCGTCACCGCACACATAGAAATAGGCACCGTTCGACAGCCAGGCAAAGAGATCCTTGCCGGCCTGCCTGATGCGGTGCTGCACGTAAATCTTTTCCGCCTGGTCGCGCGAGAAGGCCACGTCCACGCGGTGCAGCGCCTTGCGCTTGAGCGCCTGCTGCCATTCGAGCTGGTAGAGGAAGTCGTGGTACAGCGAGCGGCCGCCGAAGAACAGCCAGTTGCGGCCGGTGGCGCCGGCGGCCTCGCGTTCCTGCAGGAAACCGCGGAACGGCGCCACGCCGGTACCCGGGCCCACCATGACGATGTCTCGCGCGCCGTCGGCCGGCACGCGGAAGCGTTCGTTGCGCTCGATCCACACCTGCACGTTCGAATCGACGGCGGTGTTCACGACGAAGTTCGAGGCGGCACCGGCCAGCAGCTTGCGATCCGTATCGCTGCCGACGATGGCCACCGTCAGGTGCGCCTCGTCGCCCACGGCGGCGGGGCTGGAGGCGATCGAATACACGCGGCCATGCACCGGGCGCAGCGCGGACACCAGCGCCTCCGGCGTCCAGTCGGCCGGGTAGCTGGCCAGTACGTCGGACACCTGGCAACTCGCGGTGAGCTTCGCCATGGCGTCGGCGTTGCCGAGCAACTCGCCGATGTCGACCTGGGCCTGCTTCGCGACCGAGACCAGCAGCGGGCGCGCGATGCGCGTGAGCTCGCGCTCGTCGCGCAGCCACTCGAGCAGCGTGTGCGTCTTGCCGTCCTGCGTGACGGCGACCCCACCATCGAGCTTGGTGGCCTTGAGCACCGCGTCGATGGCCGAGTCCGGGTTGCGATGCACGATGCCGAGTGCATCGCCCGGTTTGTAAAGGTTTCCGAGGCCGGGGAACGCGAGTTCCACGTGGCGCACTTCGCGCAGCGCGCCGCGTCCGACGATGCGCTGGTTGGCGAGCACTTCGGCGGTGGCGGGCTGCTCGCGCCGGAGCTCAACGACGGCGGGCGCCGCGGCGGCAACGGGCGCGGCCGCGAAGGCGGCGGCACCCCCTGCCGGGGTGAACTTGTCCTTGATTTCGCGGACCCGCGCCAGCGCGTCATCCGACCAGGTCTGCGCCAGCTTCTCGAAATCCACGTCGCAATCGACGCGTGGCAGCAGGCGCTTCGCGCCGAGCTTCGCCAGGCGCTCATCGACGATGCGGCCGGCTTCGCAGAACTTGGGATAGCTGGTGTCGCCCAGCGCGAGCACCGAGTACTGGAGGTCCGGCAACTGCGGCGCGCGCTTGGTGCCGAGGAATTCGTACAGCCCACGGGCTTCGTCCGGCGGATCGCCGTCGCCGTGCGTGCTGATCACGATGTAGAGCAGCTTCTCCTTGGCGATTTCGCGCGGCTGGTAGTCCCCGGCCTTCACCATGCGCGCCTGCACGCCCAGCGCCTGGACGGCGGCGAGCAGCTTCTCCGAGATCTTGCGGCCGTTGCCGGTGTGCGAGGCCGAGATGATGGTGAGCGAAGGCGCGGCCACCGCGGCGGCGGCGGTCGCGATGGGAGCGACCTGCGCCGGCGCGCCCGCAGCCTGCAGTTGCGCGCGTGCCTGCGCACCGCCCAGCAAGTTGCTCTGGAACGCGGGAATGCTGGAGGGCGCGGCCGCGGCGGCGCCCGCGAAATAGCCCGACAGCCACATGAGCTGCTCGCGGCTCAGCTCGGTGGTGAGCTGCTGCAGCTGGTCCCGGCGTTCCTCGGGAATCGGGAAATGACCCTGGATGACGACGCCGCCGCTCATAGGCCCGGATCCAATACTTGCAGGTAACCCTTGTTCTCCAGGTACTTCAGGATCTGGTCCACCGCGGCCGTGACCTCGACCTTCGAGGTGTCGATCGTCAGCTGCGGATTGACCGGCGGTTCGTAGGGTGAATCGATTCCGGTGAAGTCCTTGATCCTGCCTTCGCGCGCCTTGACATACAGGCCCTTCGGGTCGCGGCGCTCGCACTCTTCCAGCGGCGTCGAGACGTAGACCTCGATGAAGCTGTCACCAATCCTCTCGCGGATCTGGTCGCGGTCCGCGCGGAACGGCGCGATGAAAGCCGTGATCACCAGCAGTCCCGCGTCGATGAACAGCGCCGACACCTCGCCGATGCGGCGGATGTTCTCGTTGCGGTCGGCGTCGGAGAAGCCCAGGTCCTTGTTCAGGCCGTGACGGACGTTGTCGCCGTCCAGTAGATAGGAGTGGTGGCCGCGCTGCACCAGCGCCTGTTCGAGCGCATTGGCCAGCGTCGACTTGCCCGAGCCCGAGAGCCCCGTGAACCACACCACCGCCGGCTTCTGGTTCTTCTGGTTGGCGCGCACCCGCGCGCTGACCTTGGTCGGTTGCCAGACCACGTCGGTGGTGCGCGACTGCGCGGTCGGCGCGATGACCATGCCGGCGCCCACGGTACCGAAGTGCAGCAGGTCGACCACGATGAACGCGCCAGTCTGGCGCGACACCTTGTAGTCGTCGATGGCGACCGGCTCTTCGAGCGCGACGCGCACGCGCGCCAGGCCGTTGAGGTCCAGGGCCTCGGCGTCGCGGGTAGTCAGGTCGTTGACGTCGATGCGATGCTGGATCGAATCGACCACGCCCTTGACGTAGCGGCTGCCGATCTTGAATTCATAGCGCTTGCCCGGCAGCAGCGGCGCTTCGCCCATCCAGATCACGTGCGCGTCGAAGGTGCGCGCCAGCGTCGGGCGATGATCCGGGTGCACCAGCACGTCGCCGCGCGACAGGTCGATCTCGTCCTCGAGCACGAGGGTGACAGCCTGCGCCGTGCCCGCCCGGTCGAGCGGACCGTCCGCCGTGGTGATTTCGCGCACCTTGCTGGTCTTGCGCGAGGGCAACGCCAGCACCGTGTCGCCGACCGCGACCTCACCGCTGGCAATCGTGCCCGCGAAGCCGCGGAAGTTGGCGTCCGGGCGGTTCACGTACTGGATCGGGAAGCGCAATTCCTTGAGCCCGTCCTTGCGCGCGACCTCGATGCCCTCGAGCGCCTCGAGCAGCGTGCGGCCCGAGTACCACGGCGTTTCCGCCGTGCCCCGGTGCACCACGTTCACGCCGTGCAGCGCGCCCACCGGGATCACCTCGACGTTCTGCACGCCGAGCTTGCGCGCGTACAGCACGACTTCGCCGGCGATGGCGTCGAACTTCGCCTTGTCGTAGCCGATGCGGTCCATCTTGTTGACCGCGACGATGATGTTCTGCACGCCGAGCAGCGCGACGATGTGGGTGTGCCGGCGCGTCTGCACGCGCACGCCCTTCTCCGCGTCCACCAGCACCACGGCCGCGTCGGCGGTCGAGGCGCCGGTCGCCATGTTGCGCGTGTACTGCTCGTGGCCCGGGCAGTCGGCGACGATGAACTTGCGGTTGGCCGTCGAGAAATAGCGGTAGGCCACGTCGATGGTGATGCCCTGCTCGCGCTCGGCCTGCAGGCCGTCGACCAGCAGCGCGAGATCCGGGACTTCGCCGGTGGTGCCCCAGCGGCGGCTGTCGTTCGCCACCGCGCTCAGCTGGTCGTCGAACACCTGGCGGGTGTCGTGCAGCAGGCGGCCGATCAGCGTGCTCTTGCCATCGTCGACCGAGCCGCAGGTGATGAAGCGCAGCAGGTCGATCTCGCGCTGGTGCGCGAGGAACTGCTCCAGGGTCTTGTGGGCCTGGGGCGCGGGTACCGGGGTAGTTAGCGCGGCGGCCATGTCAGAAATAGCCCTCGCGCTTGCGGTTCTCCATCGCCGCCGCGGACTCGGCGTCGATGGCGCGGCTCTGCCGCTCGGAAGTGGTGGTGCGCAGCATCTCTTCGATGATCTCGGGCACGTTGGCAGCCTTTGATACCTGCGCACCGGTGAGGGGGTAGCAGCCCAGCGAGCGGAACCGGACCGTCTCGAGCTGGGGTTTCTCGCCGGCCTTCAGCGGCAGGCGATCGTCGTCGACCATGATCTTGAGCCCGTCGCGCTCCACGATCGGACGCGGCTTGGCGAAATACAGCGGGACGACCGGGATGTTCTCGGTGTGGATGTAGGTCCAGATGTCGACCTCGGTCCAGTTCGACAGCGGGAACACGCGGATGCTGTCGCCCTTGCGCAGCCGGCCGTTGTAGAGGTTCCACAGCTCGGGACGCTGGTTCTTCGGATCCCAGCGGTGCTGCGAATCGCGGAACGAGAACACGCGCTCCTTGGCGCGGGACTTCTCTTCGTCGCGACGCGCGCCGCCGATGGCGGCATCGGCGCCGTACTTGTCGAGCGCCTGCTTGAGCGCCTCGGTCTTCATGATGTCGGTGTAGCGGCCGCCGTGCGTGAACGGCGTGACGCCCGCGGCGCGGCCGGCTTCGTTGGTGTAGACGATGAGCTCGGCGTTCAGGCGCTTCGCGGTGTCGTCACGGAAGGAAATCATTTCCCTGAACTTCCAGCCGGTGTCGATGTGCAGCAGCGGGAACGGGATGCGGCCCGGGAAGAAGGCCTTGCGGGCCAGGTGCAGCAGCACCGAGGAGTCCTTGCCGATCGAATACATGAGGATCGGCTTGGAGAACTCGGCCGCGACTTCGCGAAAGATGTGGATGCTCTCGGCTTCCAGCCGCGCCAGGTGCGTCAGGCGGGCCACCCCCGCGTTGCGCCGGGCGGACGGGGCGGGTTTGAGAGTCGTCACGGGTTGTACCTGGGCGTGCATCGAGACCTTTTGTTCCGCAAGCGTAAAAAGCCGGTCAGGCGACCGGCTTCCAAACTGCGGGGGACTGTACTGACGCCCAGCCCCGGCCCGGAAAGCACTTTTGGTTATGCAGGAATAACAGGGGGGTTACGGGGTGGTCGGCGTGCGCCCGGCGGGCTCGGGGCGACCAAGCCGCCCGGGTGCAACCCCTCGAAGGCCCTGCATCCGAAGTCAGCCTCAACTCCCTTATGTTCGCTTCGGGGATGGCGCGTGCGGCAGGCTGGGGCGGATTACTTCAGCCCCAGCGCCCTGCGCAGCTCCGCCGCGGTCATGCCGCGCACGTACACCGGCGTGCCGACGTCGAACTCGCGCGCCCGCGCAAGGCCGCCGACCGGCACCGGGTCGAAGCCCGCGTCGGATACCAGTTGCGCCGCGATCCTCATGGCTTCCGGATCATCGGAAGCGAGCGGAATGCCTAGCTTCTCCGGCCTCCTGAATGCCTGGTTGGCCAACGGCCCCGAGTTGATCGCATTGAACGCGCGCACCAGCCGGGTTCCCGGCAGGTACTCGGCCGAGGCCACGCCCGTACCCCGCTGCCGGTCGCGCACCGCCATCTCGCCATCGCGGCCGGGATAGGGATTGCCCGTGTCGAGCACCACCTTGCCCTTGAGCTCCGCCGCGTAGTCACGCCCCACCTGCGGCGTCGCGGCGTAGGGTACCGACACCAGCACCACTTCGCCGAAGGCCGCGGCTTCACGCGGCGTGCCGACCTTCACATTGGGACCGATGGCGCGCGCCAACGCCCGCAGTTCCTCCGGATGTCGCGAAGAGATCAGCAACTGATGTCCGGCGGCGCCCCAGTGTCGGGCCAATGCACCGCCGATCTCGCCGGTGCCGATGATGCCGATCTTCATCGGGTGTACGGTCGCGGGAACGGCCGAATCTCCCGCGCCAGCGCAGGACAACACCAACAACGCCATCAAACTTGCGAATACGCGATTCATGGTTCCTCCCGATTTCACTTGATGACCGCCGACGCCGTCCGCGGTTCGCCGAAGGGTGAGGTTTCGGACGACCCATGCTTCCCTCCTCCGGCGGACAGCACCGGGCGAGGGGCGTAGAGTCCAAGCGCTGTCACTGGGGAGTAACGGGTGAATCTCAGGACGACATCGGTCTGGCTGGCGCAGGCGGCGTGGCTGTTGTGCGGATGCAGCAGCGGGGACAGTTCCGCGTTCAAGCCGGACCCGGGCCCGGTGGTCACGCGCGGCACGGTCAGCGTATCGGTCACCAGCACCGGCGCGGAGCTCGACAGCGACGGCTACGCATTGCTGATCGACGGCGTCAACGTCGGCACGATCAGCGGCACCAGCAATTCGTCGGTACCGAACCTGCGCACCGGCGAGCACAGCGTCGGCATGACCGGCCTGTCGTGCAATTGCACCGTGGTCGGCCTGAATCCGCAGGTCATCACCGTTTCCAACGGCGTCACCACCCCGACTTCGTTCGCGGTGAGCTGTCCCGATCACACACTCGATCCCGAGGTGACGGCCCTGCAGGTCGCGGGAGACGGCTTCGCGATGACCGCCGCGGACGGCCACGTGCTGGTCGCCCGCACCGAGCATCCCGCCAGCCCGGCGGGTGACGTGCTCGCGGTCTCGGCGCTGACCTTCGATGCCACCGCGCCGTTCCGCACCATTCGCTTCACCGATCCCAATACCGCGATGCTCGATGAGCTGCACGTCGCCATGCTCGATGCCTCGGACGCGATCGTCGCCGTGACCCGCCAGCCGACCAGCGGTACGCAGACCCAGGTGCGGCTGTTCCGCTTCAACAACGTGTTCGACACGGCGCCCGGCATCACGGTGTGGCGCGAAATGACGCCGCTTGCGCTGGGCTACAGCCTGCGCAGCGCCCAGGCGAACGGCCTGAGCCTGCCGGTGGTAGTTTGGGACGACGAGACGCAGCCCGGCAGCCACCTGTCGATGGTGGGCGTGGTGGACAACAACGGCGTGGCCACCACGCTGTCCACGCTGGCCGATCAGCCGGCGCACGTGGGAATCACGATTGGCTCCGCGGACTCGGGCTACCTCGCGGGCGTGACCACGCCCGGGTCCATCGAGCTGCACCCGCTCGACCTGAACGGCGTCGCCGCGCAGGACTTCCAGGTGCTCGCGGACAGCGCCGCGGAGAATCCCATCCACGAGGCCACCTCGGTGGCCTGGTGCATCGATCGGTACGCGGTCACGTGGTGGCGCGCGGCTCCCGATCCCGGCTCCACCGGGGTGCCGCGCGCGGAGCTGCGCGCCGTGACCGTGAACCGCAACGGCGAGCCGCTGCAGGCGCCGGTCACGCTGGGTGCGGCAGTCGATCTCAGCGGCGGCGCAGACCTGCATGGCGTCGGCATCGGCTGCCTCGAGAACGCCGGCTTCGCCATTGCGCACGCCGACGAGGACACCGGGCTGCACCTGCTGCTCACCGATGCGAACCTCGCCGTGCAGGTCGAGCGCTCGATCGTGACCGCGGATGAGCTCGCGGCCGGCACTGCGCCCAAGGTGGTGGCCAACAACACCACGGTGCTGGTGGCGTGGACGGAAGCGCCGGGGGATACGCGCGTCTCGCGCAGCTGCCAGTAGGCAGGCGCGGCTCAGTCGTAGCGCGGGACTTCGATGGCGGCGATGAGCTTGTCGCGTGCCGCCGGCGTCGGCGCGGAGAGAATCCGCTCGATGCGCTCGCGCGTCAGGTGCGGCGCGAGCAGCTG
>DASSRK010000138.1:0-9222 GCA_035701825.1 Steroidobacteraceae bacterium | reverse complement strand
GCCGGCACCATCGAGCCCGGCCACTTCCGATTCTCCGTCGTGGGCGAAATGGTCCTGAAGCTCGAGGCGCGGCTCGGTTACGTGCACAAGGGCATCGAGCAGCGCTTCGGCGGGTTGCGGGCCAATGAAGGCCATCGACTCGCCGCGCGCGTGTCGGGTGACTCGGCGGTGGCATTTTCCTGGGCCTACTGCCAGGCATACGAGGCCCTCTCGGCCGCGACGGTGCCGGCGCGCGCCACCTGGCTGCGGGCGCTGGCGCTGGAGTGCGAGCGCGTGGCGAATCACCTGGGTGATCTCGGTGCGCTGGGCAACGACGCGGGATTCGCCTTCGGCCTGGCGCAGTTCTCGCGACTCAAGGAACACTGGCTGCGCGCGCAGGCGGCGGCGCTCGGAGCGCGCTACCTGCTCGACTACGTGGTCCCCGGTGGCGTTCCCGAGAACGCCGATGCGGGCGCACTCGCGGCCCTGGCCTCCTGCGCCACCGAAACCGCGGCCCAGGCGAATGCGCTGCGCGGCATCTACGACGAACACGCCGGCGTGCGCGACCGTTTCGCCGGCGCCGGCATCGTGTCGCCGGAGCTCGCGGCACGACTCGGCCTGTGCGGCCTCGCCGGACGCGCCAGCGGCCAGGTGCACGATCTGCGCGCCGACCTGCCGCTGCCGCCGTACGACGAGCTGCAACTGCGCGTCGCCTCGCGACGCGACGGCGATGTCATGGCGCGCGTCGCGGTGCGCTTCGACGAGTTGCAGGAATCGCTGCGTCTGGTCGACGAGATCGTGCGGCGGCTGCCAGGCGGTCCGTTCCGCACGGTATTCGCGCAGGCGCAGATGCCGGGGACCGCCTTCGGTCTCATCGAGGGCTGGCGCGGGCCGGTGTCGGTGGCGCTCACCACCACCGCGGACGGGGGAATCCAACGCTGCCATCCGCACGACCCGTCGTGGCAGAACTGGCCGGTACTCGAGCACGCCATCATCGGCAACATCGTGCCGGACTTTCCGCTCATCAATAAGTCGTTCAACCTGTCCTACAGCGGACACGATCTGTAGATCAAGCGCCATGCTCAAGACGCTCACCACCATCTGCCGCACCGGGATCGTCACCGAACCCACGCCGTCCAGCGACGAGGCGCTGCGGGTTCGCGACGCCCTGCAGGCGAAGCTCCGCGACATCCTCGGACGCGCGCTCTGCATCCGGCACGTCGATGCCGGCTCGTGCAATGGCTGCGAGCTCGAGATCCACGCGGTCAACAACCCGGTGTACAACATCGAGGGCCTCGGCATCCGCTTCGTCGCGAGTCCGCGGCACGCCGACCTGCTGCTGGTGACGGGCCCGGTCTCGCGGCACATGGAAACCGCGCTGCGCCGCACGTACGAGGCCACGCCGGATCCGAAGCTGGTCGTCGCGATAGGCGACTGCGGATGCACCGGCGGCATCTTCGGCGAGAGCTACGCCAGCCTGGGCCGCGTCGCGAATGTCATCCCCGTGGACGTCGCGGTGCCGGGCTGTCCGCCGCCTCCGGAACGTATCCTCGCGGGCATCCTGACCGCCATCACTCGTGCGCCCGGCGCGAAGGACACGGCGGGGACGTGAAACGCGCTCCACCCCAGCCGGACGAGCGCCTCGCAACCTGCCGGCCCTACATCTTCGACACCGCGCTCGAGCGCCGTCTGCATTTCACCGACGATGCCACGCAGAGCGCCATGTCGCTGCGCGACCCGGACGCGCTGGTCGCCGCGTATACGCGCAAGATGATGGCGTTCCTGCTGTTGAATCCGAACCCGCGCCACATCCTCATGCTCGGGCTGGGCGGGGGTTCGCTGGCGAAGTTCTGCTACCGATACCTGCCGAAGACGCGCATCACGGTGGTGGAAATCAACCGCGACGTCATCGCGCTGCGCGACGAGTTCCTCATTCCGCGCGATGACGGGCGCTTCCGCGTGGTGCACGACGACGGCGCGCGCTACCTGGACGTGATGGACGGCGAGGTCGACGCGTTGCTGGTGGACGCCTTCGATGCCGAGGGCGTTGCGCTGTCGCTGGGCGAACCCCGGTTCTGCCGTGCCGCGTCGCGCCGGCTCACGCCGCGCGGGGTCGCCGTCGTCAACCTGTGGGGCAGCACCGAGCGTTACCGCGGGCTGCTGCAGCAGGCCGCGTCCGAATTCGGCGAACACGCGCGCCTCGTCCCGGTGCTCGGCGAGCACAACGAACTGCTGTTCGTGTCGCGTCGCGCCCCACCCACTTCGATCGACGAAGATCTCGAGACCGTCGCCGACCGGCTGCAGCAGATCCTGAAGCTCGACTTTCCGCGCTATCTTCGCCGCCTCTGCCAGGGACGGGAGCTGCGGCATCATTTGCCGGCGAATGGAGCCTGATCCGCACGCCAGCCGGTAAACTCGCCGCATGCGCAGGAACTGCACGTATCGGCTCGCATCGCTCGTCTTCGTCGTCGCCGTCACCGCCGCCCACGCCGCCTCGCGCGCACCCGTCGGCGCCGAGCACGGCATGGTGGTGACCGCGCAGCAATACGCCACGCGCGTCGGCGTCGAGGTCTTGAAGCAAGGCGGCAACGCGGTCGACGCCGCGGTGGCGGTGGGATACGCGCTCGCCGTCGTGTACCCGGCCGCGGGCAATCTCGGCGGCGGCGGATTCGTCACGCTGCAACTGGCCGACGGCCGCAGGACCTTCATCGATTTCCGCGAGACCGCGCCGCTCGCGGCCACGGCCGACATGTATCTCGACGCCGCCGGCAACGTGGTGCCTGGCCTGAGCAGCCGTGGACACCTGGCGGTCGGCGTGCCCGGCACGGTGGCCGGGCTCGAGTACCTGCGCGAGAAGTACGGCACGCTGCCGCGCGCCAGGCTGATCGCGCCGGCCATCAGGCTCGCCGCCCAGGGATTCGTGCTCGAGCAGGGTGACGTCGAGCTGCTGCGCGAGGGTACCGAGGATTTCCGCAAGGACGCGGCCAGCGCCGCGATCTTCCTGACTGGCGGAAACACGCGCAGCGCCGGCACGCGCTTCGTCCAGGAAGACCTGGCGCGCACGCTGCGCAACGTTTCGAAACGGGGCGCCGCCGGTTTCTACCAGGGAGAGACCGCGTCGCTGCTGGTGGCCTCGAGCAAGGCCGGCGGCGGCATCCTCACGCAGGCCGACCTCGATGCCTACCGCGTGCGCGAGCTGCCGCCGCTCGAATGCGACTATCGCGGCTTCCACATCGTGTCCGCGCCGCCGCCGAGCAGCGGCGGCGTGATCCTGTGTGAGATGCTGCACGTGCTCGAGGGCTATCCACTCGCCGACTACGGCTGGGGCTCGGCGCGCGCCGTGCATTTCGAGATCGAGGCGATGCGCCACGCGTACGTGGATCGCAATCACCTGCTGGGCGACCCGGCATTCGTGCGCAACCCCCTCGCCCAGCTGCTCGACAAGGGCTACGCGGAACGCATCCGCGCCCGCATAGACCCGAAGCGCGCCGGCGATTCGAAGCAGCTACGGCCCGGCGTGGAAACGCGCGAAGGCACGCACACCACGCACTATTCCATCGCGGATGTCCACGGCAACGCCATCGCCGTGACCTACACGCTCAACGACTGGTTCGGCGCGCGCGTCACCGCGAAGGGCACCGGCGTGCTGCTCAACGACGAGATGGACGATTTCACCGCCAAGCCCGGCGTGCCCAACATGTACGGACTGGTTCAGGACGAGGCCAACAAGATCGAGCCGGGCAAGCGGCCGCTGAGCTCCATGACGCCCACCATCGTGCTACGCGATGGCAAGCCGTGGATGGTGGTCGGCACGCCCGGGGGCAGCCGCATCATCACCGCGGTGATGCTCACCATGCTCAACGTCATCGACTACGGCATGGACATCCAGGAGGCCGTCGACGCGCCGCGCATCCACCAGCAGTGGTTGCCGGAGGCGACGTTCGTGGAGGCGCGCGCCTTGAGCCCGGATACGGCCGCGCTGCTGACGGGCATGGGGCACCAGCTCACCGTGCCGCAGCCGGAGAATCACGTGGCGGCGATACTGATCGGGGCGCCGGCGCTGAATGCCGCGCCGGTGGGGACCGACAAGTTCTACGGTGCCATCGATCCGCGCCGCGACACGGGCCTGGCGCTGGGTTACTAGTGCCTATTCCTTCCAGCCGCCGCCGAGCGCCTGGTAGAGCTGCACCAGGTTGATGGCGCCCGCGAGGCGCGTGACGATCAGCGCGCGCTGCGCGTCGTACATGTCGCGCTGCGCGATCAGCGAGCCGAGGTAGCTATCTACCCCACCGCGGTAGCGGATGTCGGACAGCCGATAGCTCTCTTCCGCGGCGCGCGTCAGCGCCTCCTGCGCGCGCAATTGGTCCTCGAGCGTGGTCCGCGAGACCAGCGCGTCCGCCACCTCGCGGAACGCGACCTGGATCGACTGCTCGTAGCGCGCGACCTCGACGCGCTTGCGCACGTTGGCGAGATCGAGCCCGGCGAGGTTGGCGCCGGCGGAAAAGATCGGGATGCGCACCGTCGGCACGAAGTTCCAGCTGGTATGGCCGGACTCGAACAGCGACGACAGGTCGTCGCTGGCGTTGCCATAGAAGCCGGTGAGCTGGATGCTGGGAAAGAACGCCGCGCGCGCGGCGCCGATGTTGGCATTGGCGGCGCGCAGCACGTGCTCCGCGGCGCGCACGTCGGGCCGGCGGGCGAGCAATTCCGCGGGCAGTCCGGCGGGCAACACCTTGTTGAAGGTCTGCGCCTCGAGCGCGCGGGCCGCGGCGCCGGACTCCGGCGGCAACGGCTCGCCCACCAGCAGCGCCAGCGCATTGCGATCCAGCGCCACGCGGCGCGTCTGCTGCGCGATGTCGACCTCGGCCTCGCGCCACAGGGATTCCGAACGGCGCAGTTCGATCTCGCTGGACACGCCCTGGTCGAACCGCAGCCTGGTGAGATCGTAGGACTTGTGCTGGCTGTCGCGCGTTTCCTGCGCGAGGCGCAGCAGCTCGCGATCGGCGATCAGCGTGAGCCATGCGTTCGCCACTTCCGAGACCAGCACCAGCTGGGCGGCCGTGCGGTTCTCTTCGAGCGCGAAATACGCCTCGAGCGCGGCGTTGCGCAGGCTGCGCACCCGGCCGAACAGGTCGAGCTCGAACGACGACGCGGCGAACCCGGCGCTGTAGGTGCGGGTCAGCTCGCTCTGGCCGCTCGGCGACACGGAGGCGGGTGTGCGCTGGTTGTTGGCGGTGCCCGCGGCGTTGATGGACGGCAGCAGTTCCGCGCGCTGGATGCGGTACTGCGCGCGCGCGGCTTCCACGTTGAGCGTCGCGATGCGCAGGTCACGGTTGTTGACCAGCGCGTGTCCGATGAGCGTCTGCAGTTCGGGATCCGGGAAGAACTCCTTCCAGCCGATCTCGGCGGCGGGCACGACCGCGCCGCGCGCGTCGCCGTTTTCGTAACTGGCGGACACCGGTGCCGCCGGCCGCTCGTACCTGGGCGCCATGGTGCATGCGGTCAACACCGCGGCCACGGCCGCCACGAGCAGGTTTTTCGCGACGTTCGCGCGGTTCGCGCTCATGCGACCCCCGCGTACGGCTCGTCGGCCCTGGTTTCCTCGACCTTCATGGTCACGGGCTTCACGTGGAAGCGCCGCAGCACCACCACGAAGAACACCGGCACGAAGAACACCGCGAGGAAGGTGGAGAACAACATGCCGCCGATCACGCCGGTGCCGACCGCGTGCTGCGCGCCGGAGCCGGCGCCGCTGGAAATGGCGAGCGGCAGCACGCCGGACATGAACGCCAGGGAGGTCATGAGGATGGGGCGCAGTCGCTGCCTGGCCGCGTGCACCACCGATTCCACGAGGTCCATGCCGTGGTCGAAATTCTCCTTGGCGAATTCCACTATCAGGATGGCGCTCTTGGCCGCGAGGCCGATGGTCACCAGCAGGCCGACCTGGAAGTACGCGTCATTGGTGAGGCCGCGCGCCAGCGTCGCGACCACCGCGCCGACCACGCCCAGCGGCACCACCAGCAGCACCGTCACCGGGATCGACCAGCTCTCGTACAGCGCCGCGAGGCACAGGAACACGATGGCGAGCGACAGCGCGTACAGCAGCGGCGCCTGCGATCCGGACTTCTTCTCCTCGTACGACAGGCCGTTCCACTCGAGGCCCACGCCCGCGGGTAGTTTGGCGACGAGCTCCTCCATCGCGGCCATCGCTTCGCCCGAGCTGCGGCCCGGCGCCGGCGCGCCCTGGATCTGGAACGAGGGCACGCCGTTGAAACGCGTCAGCTTCTGCGGGCCGAAGGTCCACTCGCCATGGCCGAAGGACGAGAACGGCACCATGCCGCCGTGCGAGTTGCGCACGTACCAGCGGTTCAGGTCCTCGGGCTGCATGCGCGAGGCCGGATCGCCCTGCACGTAGACGCGCTTGACGCGGCCGCGGTCGATGAAATCGTTGACGTAGGTGGACGCCCAGCCGGTCTGCAGCGTCTGGTTGATGTCGGCGATGGATACGCCGAGCGCGCTGGCCTTCTCGCGGTCGATGTCGAGCTTGAACTGCGGCGCGTCTTCCACGCCGTTGGGTCGCACGTTGACGAGGCGTGGATCCCTGGCCGCCTCGCCCAGCAACTGGTTGCGCGCCGCGAGGAAGGCCTCGCGCGACAGCCCGCCACGATTCTGCAGCATCATGTCGAAACCGGCGGTGTTGCCCAGCTCGAGCACCGCCGGCGGCGGCACCGCGATGATGTTGGCCGTACGGATGCTGGAGAAATACTTGTTGGCGCGGCCGAGCAGCGCGCCGATCTGCTGGTCGGGCCGGGTGCGCTGGTCCCAGTCCTTGAGCTTGATGAACAGCAGGCCGGAGTTCTGTCCGGTGCCGGCGAAATTGAAGCCGTTCACCGTGAGCACGCCGTCGACCGAGTCCTTCTCCTTCTCGGTCAGGTACTGCTGCGCCAGGTCGAGCGCCTCCCAGGTGCGCTCCTTGGATGCCCCGGGCGGTGTCTGCACCTGGCCGTACATGAAGCCGGGATCCTCGTTCGGCAGGAAGGAGCTCGGGATGCGCGTGAACAACAGCGCCATGACCGCCACGATGCCGAGGTACACCAGCATCGAGCGGCCGGTGCGGCCCAGCATGGAATCGAGGCCGCGCGCGTGGCGTTCGCGGCCGCGGTCGAACCACTTGTTGAACCACTTGAAGAACCCCTTGTGCTCCACGTGGCCCGAGGGCGGCAGCGGCTTGAGGATGGTGGCGCACAGCGCCGGCGTCAGCACCAGCGCCACCAGCACCGACAGCGCCATGGCCGACACCAGCGTGATCGAGAACTGGCGGTAGATCACGCCGATGGAGCCGCCGAAGAACGCCATGGGCACGAACACAGCGGCCAGTACCAGCGCGATGGCCACCAGTGCGCCGGTGATCTGGTCCATGGACTTGCGCGTGGCCTCGCGGGGCCCGAGCCCCTCCTCCGACATCACGCGCTCGACGTTCTCCACCACGACGATGGCATCGTCCACCAGCAGGCCGATGGACAGCGCCATGCCGAACATGGTCAGCGTGTTGATCGAGAATCCGAACGCCGCGAGGATGCCGAACGTCCCCAGCAACACCACCGGCACCGCGATGGTCGGGATGAGCGTGGCGCGCGCGTTCTGCAGGAACAGGTACATGACCAGGAACACCAGCACCACGGCTTCGAACAATGTCTTGACCACCTCCTCGATGGAAGTGCGCACGAACGGCGTGGTGTCGAGTGGATAGACCACCTCGAAGCCGCGCGGGAAGAACGGCGACAGCCGGTCCAGCGTGTCGTGGATGCCCTTGACCGTGTCGAGCGCGTTCTGCCCGGCCGCGAGGCGGATGGCGACGCCGGCCGCCGGCTTGCCGTTGTACTTGGTGTCGCGGATGTAGCTTTCCGAATTCAGCCCGACGCGCGCCACGTCGCCGATGCGCACCTGCGAACCGTCCGGATTGACGCGCAGCAGGATGTCGCGGAACTGCTCGGGCGTGGACAGGCGCGTCGGGCCGATGATGGCGGCATTGATGGCCGTCCCGGGCGCGGCCGGCAGGCCGCCGATGGAACCGGCGGACACCTGCACGTTCTGCGCGCGGATGGCATTGACGACGTCGCCGGTCGTCAGGCCGTAGTTGTTGAGCCGCGCCGGGTCGACCCAGATGCGCATGGCGTACTGCGAGCCGAAGATCGTGACGTCGCCCACGCCCTTGGTGCGGTTCAGCGGGTCGAGCAGGTTGGTGGCGACGTAGTCGGTGAGGTCCTCGTTGCTCATGCTGCCGTCGGCGGAAATGAACCCGAGCACGATGAGGAAGTTGCGCGCGGGTTTGTTCACCCTTACGCCGGCCTGCTGCACTTCCTGCGGAAGACTGGGCATGGCGAGCTGCAGCTTGTTCTGCACCTGCACCTGCGCCACGTCGGGGTCGGTCCCGATGGTGAAGGTCAGCGTGATATTCGCGGTGCCGTCGGCCTGCGAATCGGCGGTCATGTAGTCGAGGTTGTCGATGCCGTTGAGCTGCTGCTCGATGACCTGCACCACCGTGTCCTGCAGGGTCTGCGCGGACGCGCCCGCGTAGTTCACGCTGATGCCCACGGTCGGCGGCGCGATGGCGGGGAACTGCCGCACCGGCAGGTTGAACGCGGCCAGCGTGCCCGCGATCATGATGATGAGCGCGATCACCCAGGCGAAGATCGGCCGGTCGATGAAGAAACGGGACAGCATGGACGCGACCTGCGGTAGTTAGCGCTTGGCGATTTCGCCGGCGGATTCGGCGTGCCGCGCGGCGCCGTCCGGCGCGCCCGCGGCCAGTTCCTCGGCGGCCGGCACCGGCTTCACGGGCGAGCCCGGCTTGGCCTTCTGCAGTCCGTCGACGATGACGCGATCGCCGGCCGCCAGCCCGGCGGTGATCAGCCATTCGCCATTGATGGCCCGATCCGCGGTCACCACGCGCTCGGCGACCTTGTCTTCCTTGTCCACCAGCAGCACCGTGGCCTCGCCCTTGGCGTTGTGCGCCACGCCGCGTTGCGGCACCAGCAGCGCCGCGGAGCGCGTGCCCTGCGTGAGCTGCGCGCGCACGAACATGCCGGGCAGCAGCTCGCGGCGCGGATTCGGGAACACCGCGCGCAGCACCACCGAGCCGGTGCTCGGGTCCACCTGCGCCTCGGAGACCTTCAGGCGCCCGCGCTCGGGATAGACGCTGCCGTCCTCGAGCGTGAGGCTCACCTCGGCCTGGTTGTTGGC
>DASSRK010000137.1:0-8882 GCA_035701825.1 Steroidobacteraceae bacterium | reverse complement strand
GCATTCCGGCATAACTCGTGACGCGCTCGATTTCAGACCGGGAGGCGGGCGGAGTTATGCCGGAATGCATGCTCCGGCACCGTCTTCGCCACCGTCTTCGCCACCGTCTTCGTCAGGGCCCGATCCACGCGTGGGGTTTGTGTTCGCGCACGCCGTGGGCGAGCAGCCACTGGTAGACGGCTTCGGTCTGCTTGGGGTCGATCCAGCCCTTGCCGTGGATGTACATCGCGGTGACGCGGTTGCCGCTGAACAGCTGGATCTGCGAGTAGCGCCCCATGTGCTGCAGGGCGACGCCGTCCATGGTGGCGAGCGTGAGCTGCAGCTCCGACATGAGGTAGCCGTCCTCGAGGCTGAACAGGTTCAGGTCGTGGTCGGTCTGCACGTACACGCAGTCGAAGAAGTTCGGCGGATCGTCGTCGCCGTCGACCAGCGCCGCGGTGCACTGCTTGCGCAGCTCGGCCCTGGCGGGCTCGACGCCGGCGTTGGCGAGCAGCGTGTCGTCGTTCACCGCGCGTTCGACGTCGCGGTAATTCGAGGCCATGGCGAGCGTGGCGATGGATCCCAGGGTCGTGAGTACCAGCAGGCGCATGGCGGCGACTGTAGGCCGGGTTCGTGACAGCGGCGGTCAGAGGGCATTACATGGCGCGTCGGCCGGCGCTCACGGAATTGGATCGTTTCCCCATTACCTGGCGCGTCCGGCGCAGCGGGAATGACCCCCTCCAAAAAAAACGCGTGCAGGCCCTTCCGTTCCTGCACGCGTCTGTCCAGCAAAAACGTCTCACGAGGGGGGAGGAGAAGTTCCGCAGACGATCTTGATAAAGCAATCGCCGTGCCAACCGCGAACCCGCCCCGCGCGGCCCGGTTGGGCCGTTTGCCGCGTCCCGACCGCCAGGAATTCCCAGCTTGGGTGCACCTGGCCCGATTTCGCTTCGTACCGGTGCAGGCAAGGGTCAAATCGGTCGATTCGCACCCGGATTGCGGGGTGCGCGAAGGATTTCCGCGGTCAGCGACCTTCATGGCGTCGCCGGGCACGACCCGCACGGGCCTCATTTGCCCGACAATGCGCGGCCGTTTTTCTTCGACCCCAGGAAAAGTTCTTTTGACCACTTCGCGCGCTGCCCTGACCTTCGTGCTGTTGTCGGTGATGATCGACAGCCTCGGCTTCGGAATCATCATTCCGTCCATCCCCGCCGTGATCGAGCAGCTCACTGGCCAGCCGGTATCGGTCGCCGCGAGCTGGGGTGGCTACCTCATGGCCCTGTACGCGGCGCTGCAGATCTTCACCGCGCCGATCTTCGGCAACCTGAGCGACCGTTTCGGCCGGCGTCCGATACTGCTGGGATCGCTCGCCGCGTTCGGCGTGGATTTCCTGCTCACCGGTCTCGCGCCTTCGATGGCATGGCTGTTCGTGGGCCGCGCCGTGGCCGGCATCTTCGGCGCTTCGTTCGCGGCGGCGTCCGCATACATCGGCGACATCAGCAACGACGAGAATCGCCACAAGAACTTCGGATTGGTCGGCGCGGCCTGGGGCAGCGGCTTCACGCTCGGGCCGGTGATCGGCGGTTTCGTCGCCGATCACCTGGATCCGCGCGCGCCCTTCTTCGTGGCGGCCGCGCTGGCGTTGGCGAACGTGATATTCGGGTACTTCGTGTTGCCGGAGTCGTTGCCGCCCGAACGGCGCCGCAAGTTCGAGTGGGCGCGCGCCAACCCGTTGGGCGCGTTCAAGAGCCTGGCCCACCTGCCGTCGGTCGCGGGCCTGCTGGTGGTGCTGTTCCTCTACCAGATGGCGCACGACTCGCTGCCGGCGGTGTGGATGTTCTACACGCAGCTCAAATTCGGCTGGAGCACCTCGGAGATGGGCCTTTCGCTCACCGTCGTGGGCATCATGACGGTGATCGTGATGGGTGGCTTGACCGCGCCGGCGGTGAGGATCCTCGGCGAGCGACGCGCGATCGTGGTCGGGTACCTGCTGTTCATGGTCGGGTTCCTGGGCTACGCGCTCGTGAACCAGCCATGGTTGCTCTACGTGTCGATCGCCATCGGCTCATTGGGCGGCATCGCCAATCCGGCGGTGCAGAGCGTGATGTCGCGGCAGGCCGGCCCGTCCGCGCAGGGCGAACTCCAGGGCGCGGTCGCGAGCGTCAACAACATGGCGGCGGTGCTGTCGCCGATATTCATGACGCAGCTGTTCCGCTACTTCTCCACGCCCGGCGCGCCCGTCGTGTTTCCCGGCGCGCCGTACCTGGTGTCCGGCGTGTTCGTGTTCTTCTGCGTGTTGATCTGCGCCCGGGCGGTGAAGGCGTGAGACGGAAGACGGGGAAGACGGTGCCGACGGGAAGACGGTGCCGGAGCATGCATTCCGGCATAACTCGAGAGAACTCGGCAGCTGAGACCACCCCGCGAGTTATGCCGGAATGCATGCTCCGGCACCATCTACTTCTCCATCCCCGCGAGCTTCTGCTCCATGGCGACACCGAAGAAGGCCTGCGGATCCGACGCGGGGTACTGCTCCTTCTTCTCCCACGTCGCGATCTCCTGGCGCGCCTGCTCGAACGCGGCGCGCAGCGTCGGCGCGCCGGGGATGGCGTCCTGGTAGAAGGCCTCGCCGAAATACGTGAGGTCGCGGTCGTCGCCGCAGCCGAACGACGTGCGGTCCGCGGCGGCCGCGGTCAGCACGATGGTGCGATCGTCGCGCAATGCATCGATGAACGCGCCCGAGTAGCACGCCGACACCACGACCACCTTCCACGGGATCTTCGCCTCGCGCAGCATCGCGGCCAGGTCGATGGCGCTGAGATCCGCGGGCGAGCGCCCCTCGTTCGAGATGCTGATGGACCCGTCCTCCGAGCCATGCGACGACAGCGCCAGGAACAGCACGTCGTCCGGCCGCATCATCGCGCCGATGCGGCGCAGGGTGTAGCGCAGCGCCGGCGCCGATGCCAGCGGTAGTTGGGCCGGATCGCGCCGATCGTTGGCCAGGATGATGTTGCGGTCGTACGCGTCGTAGCGCGCCGCGAACTCGCGTGCCGCCAGAGCGATCTCGTCGGCGAACACGTGCTGCTCGCCGTAGCCCGCGAAGCCGACGAACCAGGATGCCGGCGACGTGTGCGGCAAGGCCGCCATCGGTGCCAACGCGGTGTCGAGGCGCGACTGCTGCGTGAACTGCAGCTCCTCCATGCGCTGCCAGGTATGCGCGTCGACGTAGCTCTCATCGTCGTTGGAATCGTCGTCGGCGTAGTACCAGATGCTCGGATTCACGTAGAGCGCGTCGCTCAGCATCGCGAAGCCGAAGATCCCGAGCGCGGCCACGAAGATGGCGCGCCATTGCGGCAGGCCGGTGAGCGCACCCAGTCCGCGCAGCAGGTACGCCGTGCCCCACAGGATGGCCCACGCGATCACCAGGTAGAACCACGAGTCGTCGACCACGCGCGCGACGACGGCGATGCAGATCGCGATCGCCAGCGCGCCGGTCGCGAGCAGCAGGCCTTGTCGATATGGAATGCGCGGGCGCGAGACCCTCGACAGCACCCAGGCCAGCCCCATCACGCCCACCGCCACCCACGCGAGCCCGGGCAACGAGTACCAGGTGATCTCGAGGGCATCGGAGGAGGTGAGCGGATCGAGCACCGTCCACAGCGCCAGCAGGATCGCCGCCAGCACGAAGATGCTGGGATCGCGGCCGACGAAGCGCGCCGGGTGCAGCGCGCGCAACGCGACCAGGCGGGCGACACTCACGATTTCCTGCCAGACCGTGGGCTGTGCGCGCGGCGCCGGCGCGGGCAAGCGTGCTCCGGGGGCCGCGGCATCGGTGGCGAGGCCCTGCGCGGCTTCGCCGGCAACCGCGACGTCGGCGGGCGTCGCAGCCTTGAGGGCCCGCATGTGCGCGGCGAGCGTGTCCGTGGTGAACGGCGCGGGCAACGACCGCCCGGGAATGACGTAGCCCGTCATCATGTCGATCCACACGAACACGTGGGTGGCAGTCGCGTCGATGGTGAGTATCTGCGGCCAGCGCACGACGCCTTCGGCATGCGGACGCGTGGAATGCACGCCGGCGGAATCGATGGAGAAGCGCACCGGCCCGAGGAAGCTGCCGCCGGGCTGCGGCCGGAAGCCCCTGAGCGTGAGCCGGGTGACGAGAACGATGGTCAATATGCCGACGAACACGCCCGCCACCCAGGCCACGCGCGAGTCGTTCCCGGGCAACGCGAGCGCGACGCCCACCCACAGCAACGCCGCGCCGAGCGCGGGCAGCCGGGACAGCAGCCGGCTGCGGCGGGTGCCGGATTTGAACGGGCGTTGGCGCGCCGCGAACTGCAGCGCCTGCCAGTCCTCGACCGTCAGCTCCGTCGAGAAAGTGATGGGTTCCATGCGCGCGCGAGTGTGGCAGAGCGCATGGGCGCACAGGTGAATTTGTCGAAAGGCCAGCGAGCCGGGCCGGCAGGGGCGCCATCGAATACGTGTGCCGCGAACCCCGCGGATTCCGTGGGAACTCCCTGTCGCCTAACTACGTGATGTTCTCGCCCCTGCGGAAGCCGGCTCGCCGGCCGATCCATCGAATGCGGCAGTAGAGGCGAGGCGCGGCCGCGCAGTCAGCGGCGCGCGACGGTGGCTGCTGTGGGAGGCAGCCGACAGGCGCGGGCCGCGAGCGGGCCACTTGGCCGGCGGGTGGCGCGCAAGCAGTTGTTTGGCAATGGATTCAGCCGCAGAATGCGCCGCCACCGGATCCTTCGAATAACAAGCCAGGGAGACCGTCATGACTGCACTTGCCGTGCTGTGGCTGCCCATCGTGGTGGGCGCCGTGTTCGTGTTCATCGCCAGCTCGATCATCCACATGGGGCCGTTCTGGCATCGGAACGACTTCCCGAGGTTGCCGGACGAGGAGAAGCTGCGCGGCGCCGTGGGCTCGCTCGCGATCCCGCCGGGCGACTACATGATCCCCCGCTGCGAGAACATGGCCGAGATGCGCTCGCCGGAGTTCGTCAAGAAGATGACCGACGGGCCGGTGTGGATCCTCACCGTGCGGCCCAACGGCGTGCCCGGCATGGGCAAGGCACTGTTCCAGTGGTTCGTCTACATCCTGGTGATCGCGCTGTTCGCGGGCTACATCGCCGGGTTCACGCAGGCGCCGGGCTCGCACTACCTCAGCGTATTCCGCGTGGTCGGGACCGCCGCGTTCATGGCGTTCTCGCTCGGCCTGCTGCACGACTCCATCTGGTACTCGCGCAAGTGGAGCACCACCATCAAGCTGATGTTCGACGGCCTGATCTACGCGCTGGTGCTGGCCGGCACGTTCGGATGGCTGTGGCCGAAGACGTAGACGGTGTAGACGGTGCCGGAGCATGCGTAGACGGTGCCGGAGCATGCATTCCGGCATAACTCGCGGGGTCGTGGCAGACGGCAGGTTCTCTCGAGTTATGCCGGAATGCATGCTCCGGCACCATCTTCCGGCACCGTCTTCCTCTCTACGGTAGTTCGGTGGCGCCCATGAGGTAGCGGTCGCACTCGCGGGCGGCGCCGCGGCCTTCGTTGATGGCCCAGACGACCAGCGACTGTCCGCGGCGCGCGTCGCCGGCGGCGAACACGCCGGGCACGCTGGTGGCGTACTTGCCGTACTCGGCCTTCACGTTGGAGCGCGGATCGGTCTCGACCTTGAGGTCCTTGAGCAACGCCTGCTCGGGGCCGAGGAAGCCCATGGCCAGCAGCACGAGCTGCGCCGGATGCTCCTTCTCGCTGCCGGGCTGTTCCACCGGCACGAACGCGCCCTTGTCGTTCTTCTGCCAGCTGATGTTCACGGTGACCACGGCGCGCAGGTTGCCCGCGTCGTCGCCCAGGAACTTCTTGACGGTAGTCAGATACACCCGCGGGTCGGAGCCGAACTTCGCGGCGGCCTCTTCCTGGCCGTAGTCCATCTTGTAGACCTTGGGCCACTCCGGCCACGGGTTGTCCGCGGCGCGCTCCATCGGCGGCATGGCCATGATCTCGATCTGCTGCAGGCTGCGGCAGCCGTGGCGCATCGAGGTGCCGACGCAGTCGGTGCCCGTGTCGCCGCCACCCAGCACCAATACGTCCTTGCCCTTGGCGGAAATGGGCGTGGAGTCCGGCGCATCGCGCAGCACGGCCTGCGTGCTCGCGGTGAGGAAGTCCATGGCGAAGTGCACGCCCTTGAGGTTGCGGCCTTCCACCGGCAGGTCACGCGGCACGGTCGCGCCGGTGCAGATCACGGTGGCGTCGAAGTCGCGCACCAGCAGCTGCGGCTCGACGTTCTCGCCGACGTTCGCATTGCACAGGAACTTGATGCCTTCCTTCTCCATGAGCGCGACGCGGCGCGCGACCACCTCGCGCTTGTCGAGCTTCATGTTGGGGATGCCGTACATCAGCAGGCCGCCCGGCCGATCCGCGCGCTCGAGCACGGTGACGCTGTGTCCCGCCTTGTTGAGCTGCGCCGCGGCCGCGAGGCCGGCGGGGCCCGAGCCGATCACCGCGACCTTCTTGCCGGTGCGCACGGTCGGCGGTTCCGGGACGATCCAGCCTTCGTCCCAGCCCTTGTCGATGATCGAGTTCTCGATGTTCTTGATGGTCACCGGCGGCGCGTTGATGCCGAGCACGCACGAGCCTTCGCACGGCGCCGGGCACACGCGGCCGGTGAACTCGGGGAAGTTGTTGGTGCGATGCAGGCGATCGAGCGCCTCGCGCCACAACCCGCGATACACCAGGTCGTTCCACTCGGGGATCAGGTTGTTCACCGGGCAGCCGGAGGCCGCGCCCGAGATCAGCTTGCCCGTGTGGCAGAACGGCACTCCGCAATCCATGCAGCGCGCGCCCTGCTGGCGCAGGCGCTTCTCGTCCATGTGGTGGTGGAACTCGTTCCAGTCGCGCACGCGCTCGGCCGGCGGACGATCCACCGGCAGCTCGCGCAGATATTCAATGAACCCGGTTGGCTTTCCCATTCTCTATCTACTTCGCTTGTTTTCTCGGCTCAGTTTCCACCGACGCGCGACGTGTCGCGCGCGTTCTCCTCGAAGGCCGCCATGATGGCCTCGTCGCCCGACAACCCCTGGTCGTGGGCGCGTTTCAGGCAGGCCAGCACGCGCTTGTAATCCTTCGGGATCACGCGCAGGAAGTGCGGCAGCCGGGTCGGCCAGGCCGCGAGGATGCCCTCGGCGTGCTTGCTGCCCGTGGCCTTGACGTGCTTCTCGATGAGCGCCCGCAGCTGCCCGGCCTCGGCCGGATCCTCGACGCGCCCGACTTCGACCATCTGCGTGTTGATACGCGACAGCGCGTCGCCGTTCTCGTCCAGTAGATAGGCGATGCCGCCCGACATGCCCGCCGCGAAGTTGCGGCCGGTCGGGCCGAGCACCACCACCCGTCCGCCGGTCATGTATTCGCAGCCATGGTCGCCCACGGCCTCGACCACGGTGTCGACGCCCGAGTTGCGCACCGCGAAGCGCTCGCCGGCCATGCCGCGCACGAACACCTCGCCCTTCGTGGCGCCGTACAACGCGACGTTGCCGACGATCATGTTGGTCTCGGAGTCGAAGGTCGCCTTCGGGCTCGGGAACACCGCGAGCTTGCCGCCCGAGAGTCCCTTGCCGAAGTAGTCGTTGGCGTCGCCTTCGAGCGCGAAGCTCATGCCGTTCGGCATGAACGCGCCGAAGCTCTGGCCCGCGGAGCCCTTGAACTTGATCTGCACGGTGTCGTCCGGCAGGCCCTGGGCGCCGTGCCTGCGGGTGATCTCGGAGCCGGTGATGGTGCCCGCCACGCGGTTCACGTTGCGCACCTCGAGCTCGGCCGTGACCTTCTCGCCGCGCTCGATGGCGGGCTCGCAGACCTTGAGCAGCGTGGTCACGTCGAGCGACTTCTCGAGGCCGTGATCCTGCTGGATGGTCTGGTAGCGGCCCACCTCGGGCCCGGCATCCGGCGCATACAGGATGTTGCTGAAGTCGAAGCCCTTGGCCTTCCAGTGGTCGATCGCGGCCTTCGGCTCCAGCATGTCGACGCGGCCGACCATGTCCTCGAGCTTGCGGAAGCCGAGCTGCGCCATGATTTCGCGCAGGTGCTGCGCGACGAACTTCATGAAATTCACCACGTGCTCGGGCTTGCCGGCGAAACGCTCGCGCAGCCGCGGATCCTGCGTGGCCACGCCCGCCGGGCAGGTGTTCAAGTGGCACACGCGCATCATGATGCAGCCCACGGTGACCAGCGGCGCGGTGGCGAAGCCGAATTCCTCGGCGCCGAGCAACGCGGCGATGGCCACGTCACGGCCGGTCTTCAGCTGGCCGTCGGTTTCGACCACGATGCGCGAACGCAGGTTGTTGATCACCAGCGTCTGGTGTGTCTCGGCCAGGCCGAGCTCCCACGGCAGGCCGGCGTGCGTGACCGAGGTCAGCGGCGAAGCGCCGGTGCCGCCGTCGTAGCCCGAGATCAGCACCACGTCGGCGTGCGCCTTGGCGACGCCGGCCGCAATCGTGCCCACGCCCACCTCGGCCACCAGCTTCACGCTGATGCGCGCCTGGCGGTTGGCGTTCTTGAGGTCGTGGATCAGCTCGGCCAGGTCCTCGATCGAATAGATGTCGTGGTGCGGCGGCGGCGAGATCAGCCCCACGCCGGCCGTCGTGTGCCGCGTCTTCGCGATCCACGGGTACACCTTGGTGCCGGGCAGCTGGCCGCCCTCGCCGGGCTTGGCGCCCTGCGCCATCTTGATCTGCAGTTCCTTGGCGTTGACCAGGTAGTTGGAAGTGACTCCGAAGCGGCCCGACGCCACCTGCTTGATGGCCGAGTTCTTCGAGTCGCCGTTCTCCATCGGGAGGTAGCGATCCGGATCCTCGCCACCCTCGCCGGTGTTCGACTTGCCGCCGATGCGGTTCATGGCGATGGCCAGCGTC
>DASSRK010000136.1:0-32063 GCA_035701825.1 Steroidobacteraceae bacterium | reverse complement strand
AAAAATGACAAGCAACGATCCACGCAGCCTGCTCGCACTCTCGCCAATGAGCGCGCTGCAGATCCTCGTGTGCACGATCACGGTCTTCCTCAATGCGCTCGACGGCTTCGACCTGCTGGCGATCAGCTTCGCCACGGCCGGCATCATGAAGGAATTCCACCTTGATCCTTCGGTGGGCCTCGGCGTAGTCGTGACGATGGATCTCCTGGGCATGGCCATCGGCTCGTTCCTGTTGGGCGGCGTGGCCGACTACATCGGGCGACGTCGCGCCATCCTGCTGTTCCTCGTGGTCATGGCCATCGGCATGTACTTCTGCTCGCACGCGAAGGACCTCGGTGACCTGCGCCTGTGGCGCTTCATCACCGGGCTTGGCATCGGCGGCATGCTCGCCGCCATCAATGCCGCCGCCGCGGAATTCTCCAACGACGCGATGCGCAAGTTCTGGGTGGCCCTGATGACCATCGGCTATCCGATGGGCAACATCCTCGCCGCGCTCATCCTCTCGCCGCTGCTGAAGACGCACGACTGGCGCGTCGTGTTCGAACTGGGCGCGGCAGCGACCGCCGCCATGTTCCCGATCGTGTGGCTCGCGATGCCCGAGTCGGTGTCGTGGCTATGCCGCAAACAACCCGCGAATGCGCTGCAACGGGTCAACGCGGCACTGCGCCGCATGGGGCACGCCGCCATCGACGCGCTGCCTCCGCTGGACGCCGCTCATCTCAAGGCGCCGCTGGCCGACGTCTTCAGGCGACCCTATCTCGCCCTGACGCTGCTCCTGGTGATCGCGTATTTCGCGCACATCACCTCGTTCTATTACATCCTCAAGTGGGTCGCGCCCATTATCGCGAAGATGGGCTTCTCGCCCTCGAACATCGCCGACGTATTGTTCTGGGCGAGCGTCGGCGGCGCGGTCGGTGGCGCCATCCTCGGTCTTCTCGCGCTGCGCATCCACCTCATCGGCCTCACCTGCGCCGTACTGCTGCTCGGAATGGTCTCGATCTCGATCTTCGGCATGGGCCAGAAGGACCTCACCCATCTCAAGACCATCGTCTGCATCTGCGGCTTCTTCACCAACGCCGGCATCGTCGGGCTGTACACCCTGATGGCGCTGGCCTATCCCACCCACCTGCGCGCCACGGGCACGGGCGTGGTGATCGGCGCGGGCCGCGGCGGCGCGGCGCTCGCGCCCATCCTCGCCGGCTATCTGTTCGAGCAGGGCTTTTCGCTGCAGACCGTGTCCATCGTGATGGGCTGCGGCTCGCTGGTCGGCGCCGTCGCCCTGTTGTTCGTGAAGTACGCGAATACCTCGGAAGCGGTGTCAGGCGGGGAAAACCGGGAAAACTCCGCAATCGCACGCTGAACAACGCTTGGCCGGGCAGGCGCGTCGCGATCATCCTTCGCGGCATGCCCAGGCCTCCGCGAATACACGTCACCGGCGGCATCTACCACGTCACGCTGCGTGGCAATCACCGGCAGGCAATTTTCCGCCGTGACGGCGAGCGAAGATTGCTCAACCTCATCGTGGCGCGCGCGCTCGACAAGCACGCCGCGCGGTTGCATGCCTACTGCTGGATGACCAACCACCTGCACTTCCTCGTGCAGGTTGCCGACCGGCCGCTCGGGCTCCTCATGCAGCGGATCGCATCCGAATATGCGCGCGCCTTCCAGAAGAGCCTGGCGACGACAGGTCACCTGTTCGAGAACCGCTACTACGCGACCCTGGTGGATACCGACACCTATCTGCTCGAGGCGCTTCGATACGTGCACCAGAACCCCGTTCGAGCCGGGATGGTTGCCAATGCCGCGCTTTACCGCTGGTCCAGCCATCACGCATACCTCGGGGAGCGCGCGGAGACCTGGGTCACCACGGAGCTGGCGCTCGCGCAATTTTCCGGTGATCGGGACCGCGCCCGGGTGCGCTATCGCGCGTTCATCGACGAGACGCCGGCAGAAGAAATGGCCGAGGAACTCGCGGCTCTCGAAACCGGAGCGCCGCTGCTCGGCAAGCCGGAATTCGTGGCGCGTTTCACGCCGTCGGGTTCGCGGGCGCGTTCGACGCTCGACGACGTGCTCCTCGAGGGGTGCCGGCATTTCGGCGTCACGGTGGCCGAGTTGCGGTCTCCGCTGAGGAAGGCGCGCCTGGTCGCGGCACGTGGCTGGATCGCGTGGACTGCAACCCGGAAGTCGGCCTGCTCGCTCGCCGCAGTCGCGAGAGAACTCAACCGCGATGAATCCACGTTGCGGTCGGCAATGCGCAAGATCGCGCTTCAGCAGAGCGCCGAAGGTCTCGCGGAAATGGCGTCAGAAGCCCCGCGCTGAGTTATCCCGGTTTTCCCCGCCTGACACCACTAGGCCAGCCGCAGGGCGCGGATGGCGTTCTCCTTGAGGATCAGCGGCTGCACTTCGGGCTTGAAGCCGGCCTCGGTGAAGTCCTTCATCCAGCGGTCCGGCGTGATCAGCGGGAAGTCCGAGCCGAACAGCATCTTGTGCTTGAGCTGCGTGTTCGCATACCGCACCAGCTCGGGCGAGAAGTACTTCGGCGACCAGCCCGACAGGTCGATGTACACGTTCGGCTTGTGCAGGCACACCGACAGCGCCTCGTCCTGCCAGGGCCACGACGGATGCGCGATGATCACCGTCATGTCGGGAAAATCCGCGGCCACGTCGTCGACGTGGATCGGGTTGGAATACTTGAGCTTGAGCCCGCCGCCTCCCGGCATGCCGGTGCCGATGCCCGAATGTCCCGAGTGGAAGATCGCCGGTAGTTTGTGCTCGGCGATGACCTCGTAGAGCTTGTAGGCGAAGCGATCGTTCGGGAAGAACCCCTGGCAGGTCGGGTGGAACTTGAAGCCGCGGATGCCGCCTTCCTCGATCAGGCGCCGCGCCTCGCGCACGCCCATCCTGCCCTTGTGCGGATCGATGCTCGCGAACGCGACCATCATGTCGGAGTTCTCGCGCGCCGCGTCGATGACCTCCTGGTTCGGGATGCGGCGCACGCCCATCTCGAACTCGCTGTCGACCGTGAACATCACCAGTCCGATCTTGCGCTCGCGGTAATAGGCGATCGTTTCCGGGATGGTCTTGCGCTTGTCGGCCTTGAAGTACTTGCTGGCCGCATCGTCGTACGGCTTCGCGGCCTCGTCCGGCTCCTGGCGGCAGGACACTTCGGCGTGCGTGTGCACGTCGATGGCAATCAGGTCATTTACTTTCAAGGCTGGACTCCACGTCGCTCTCTGTCCCAGTCGGCAAGGGTACGGCCTTCGAGCACCAGCTGCACCAGCAATGGCGCGGGCTCCCAGTGCATCGGGCCGAACATGCCGCGATATTTCTGCATGCCGGCGAGCAGCGCCGGCAGGCCAATGGTGTCGGCGTAGAACAGCGGACCGCCGCGATAGCGCGGGAAGCCATAGCCGGCGCACCACACCACGTCGACGTCGCTGGCGCGTTGTGCAATACCCTCTTCCAGCAAGCGGATGCCCTCGTTGAGCAACGGGAAGATGCAGCGCTCCAGGATTTCCTGGTCGGTGTGCGTGCGCGCGCCGATGCCGAGTTCGGCGGCGCGGCGCGCAAGGATGGCGATGGCCTCCGGATCGTCGTGGCGGGTGCGATCGCCCTTCTCGTAGCGGTAGAAGCCCTTGCCGGTCTTCTGGCCCAGGCGCCCCGCGGCATGCAGCGCGGCATCGGCCTGGTAGTAAGTCGGGTCGGGTGGATAGCGATCCGCATTCGTGCGATGCACGTTCACGCCGACGTCGATGCCGGCCATGTCGAATACCGCGAGGATGCCCATCGCCATCCCGAACTGTTCGAGCACCGTGTCGACGCGGCGCGGGGTCTCGCCCTCGAGCGTGAGGCGCAGCGCTTCGCGCGCATAGCCCTCCATCATGCGGTTGCCGATGAAGCCATAGCAGACGCGCGACAGCACCGGCGTCTTGCGCAGCGTCCTGGCGAGCTCCATCGCGGTGCGGATCGCGACCGGCGACGTTTCCTTGCCGCGCACCACTTCGAGCAGCGGCATCACGTTGGCCGGCGAGAAGAAATGCAGGCCGATGACATCCTGCGGGCGTTGCACCGTGGCCGCGATCTCGTCGACGTCGAGCGTCGAAGTGTTGGTGGCGAGCAGCGCGCCGCTCTTGGCGACGGCATCGAGCTCCGCGAAGATCTTCTTCTTGAGCGCCATGTTCTCGAACACTGCCTCGATGATCACGTCGCTGCCCGACAGGTCGGCGTACGACAGCGTGCCGCTGATCAGCGCCATGCGCCGCGCCTTCTCCGCGGCATCGATGCGGCCGCGCTTGACCATGCTCCCGAAGGTCGCGTCGACCACGCCGAGGCCGCGCTCCAGCGCGTCCGGCGTCGCGTCGAGCACGGTCACGGGGATGCCGGCATTGGCGAAGGCAATCGCAATGCCGCCGCCCATGGTGCCCGCGCCGATCACACCGGCCCGGGCGATGGGATTGGGCTGCGTGTCCGGTGGCAGCCCCTCGACCTTGCGGCTCTCGCGCTCGGCGAAGAACACGTGGATGGCGCCGCGCGCCTCGACCGTGTTCTTGGTGCGGTTGGCGAGCTTTTCTTCCTCGAGCAGGCCTTGCTCGAGCGGCCGTGCGCTTTCGCACACGGCCTCGAGCGCCGTCAGCGCAGCACTGCGATTCGGGTACAGGCGCTTCGCCTCCGCCTGCCAACGAGCCTTGAACTCCGGCGTGAACTGGCTGCCGTCCACGCTGCGCGCCGAGGTGCGCCGCGGGCCCGCGCCCCGGGTCACCAGCTCGCGCGCGTAGCGCAGGGCCCCGGCGGCGAGGTCGCCATCGACGACCTGGTCGATGAGGCCCATCTCGAGCGCACGTTGCGCATCGACCGGCCTGGCGTCGAAGATCATGCGCAATGCATTCTCGGGTCCAACCAGTCGCGGCAGTCGCTGCGTTCCGCCTGCGCCCGGAATGATGCCCAGCGTGACCTCGGGCAGCATGAACCTGGCGCTCGGCGTCGCCACGCGGTAGTGGCAGGCCAGGGCCAGCTCCAGCCCGCCGCCGATCGCGGAGCCATGCAGGGCCGCGATCATCGGCACCGACAGATCCTCGAAGCGCGCCCACAGCTCGCGGTACTCGGCTTCCCTGGGAGGGCCTGAGAACTCATTGATGTCCGCGCCGGTGAAGAAGTTGTTGCCCGCGCAACGCAGTATCACGGCGCTGATCGACGCATCGGCCGCGACCTGCTTCAAGGCGTCGGTCATGGCGGCGCGCGCGGCGGCCGTGATGGTGTTGACAGGCGGGTTGTCCACCAGGATGACAGCGATGTCATCGTGGCGTTGGAGGTCGACGATGGAGGTCATTTGAGGTCGGTGAGCTTACCCAACAAATGCAGCAATTGGTCACGTCCTTCGAGCCCGATTCGCTCGATGAGCCGCTGCTCGTGCGTGGACTGGACTTCGCCGGCGCGCTGCAGGATGCGCTTGCCCCGGTTGGTGATGTGCAGTTGGTAGCTGCGCGCGTCGGCGGCTGACTTGCGGCGGATGATCAGGCCGCGGCGCTCGAGCTCGCTCATGGTGGGAACGCAATTGGCCTTCTGCATGCCGAGGGCCTCGCAGACGCTGGTCTGGCTGGCGCCGGGATTCTCGTTGACCATGAGCAGCAGCGTGTATTGCAGGGGCCTTAGCGAAATTCGTGCCAACGCATCGCTGAGATCGGAATACACCGCTCCCTGGGCGCGACGCAGCGCGTAGCCGATGACATCCTGCAGCGGCGCCGTCCGAACCACCGTGTTCCCTCCCCGCATCGTCAGGATGCTGCCCCCGGCTTCCGGACGGGTTCTCGACCCGGAGCGAACGCCGATTCATCGATAGCTCGTATCAAAACTACAAATTAGTTACGACCGATAACTATCCCTTATAACCATCGCCCAGTTGGTCGGTCGCCTCGAGGGGGAGGTCAGCATGGCTACTGTGGAATCGTTTTCGACGAACGGTCTGGATCCGCGTCGCAAGCTCAATTACTGGAACGACCGGGCCAGCGAGGCCTTTTCGCCGCTGGTTTCCGATCCGGTCGACATCCGCACCTTCAATGGCAGCATTGCCCGCGCCACCATCGGCGACCTGACCCTCGCGGAGGTGTACTCCGACGCGCAGCTCGTCCGGCATTCACGCGCGCACGTGGCACGCACGCGCAGCTCGCTGTTCTTCCTTCACCTGCAGATGGAAGGCGAAAGCGTGAACCGCCAGGACGGACGCGAGGCCCGGCTGAATGCCGGTGACTTCACGCTGTGCGACAGCACGCGCCACTACGAAATCGGCTTCGGCGGCGCCAATCGCATGCTGGTGCTCGGCATCCCGGACGCCATCCTGCGCCGGCACATCGCCTGCCCGGAATGCCTGGTGGCCATCCCCATGGTCGGCGAGAGCGGCGTCTGCGCCCTGCTTTCGCGCTTCCTGCGCAACTTCTGGTTCGAGTACCAGAAGAACCTCGACATGCCGACCGCGGCGCGCGTCAACACCGCCATCCTGGACCTGGTTGCCGCGGCCTATGCGGACCTGCCGCAGTCACGCTCGGACCGCTCGTCGCTCGCCACCGCGCATCGCATTCGCATCATCAACTACATCGAAGCGCACCTGAACGACCCGGACCTGACGCCGACGCGCATCGCCGACGCCTGCAAGATGACCACGCGCTACCTGCATCACCTGTTCTCGGACCAGGACGAGACCGTGGCGCGCTACATCCTGCGCCGCCGGCTCGAGGCCTGTTCCCGCGCGTTGCTGTCGCCGTCGCAGCGCGGCCGCACGGTGACCGCGATCGCCTTCGACTATGGCTTCAACAGCCCGACGCACTTCGGGCGCGTGTTCCGCGCGAAGTTCGGCGCCACACCGCGTGAGTACCGCCGCGAGAAAGTCGACGTAGCGGCCTGAAGTTAGACTGATCCTTCGACATCCGGGCGGTCCTGGTGACCGCCCGTTTTTCTGCGGGTGGACGAACAACCCGTGCTTCGCGCTATAGTCGCCGGCGCATGAAGCCATCGAGCGCCGCGTCATTGATCGCCGCACTGTCACTGCTGCCGTGTCATGCCTCCATGGCGCAGACGCCGACGGCGGCCGCCAGGGCCGAAGTCCCCGACTGGGCGCTGCCGGGATCGGAGACCCACAAGCAGGTCCCACCGCCCGCGGATTTCCACCGCGCCAGCATCCATGACCGGACCCCCATCGGGATCTTTGCGGCGAAGTCGGACATCGGCGCGGCGCTGGTGCCGGGCAGTTCCAACTACCTCAACGGCACGTACACGATCCATTCGGCCGGCTACAACATCTGGTACACGCGCGACGAGTTCCATTTCCTGTGGAAGGAAATGAAAGGCGACGTCTCGCTCGCTGCGGACATCGGGTTCCCGGATCCCGATGGCTACGGCGACCGCAAGGCGGTGCTGGTGATCCGCCAGGATCTCGAGGACGACTCGAAGCAGGTCGTGGTCGCGCTCCATGGCCTCGGCATGATCCAGCTCGCGCAGCGCCCGGAGAAAGGCGCCCTCACCCGGGATCGCGAATTCCGCGTCGGCGGGCGCGGCCGGCCCGCGGGCAAGAGCCCCGACTCGCTGGTCAACGACATCGCGCGGCGCATCGGCATCGAGAAGCGCGGCAATCGCTTCGCGCTGTATGTCAGCCTCGAAGGCGAGCCCATGACGCAATACGGGCCGCCCATCGAGCTCGAATTCACCGAGCCCTTCTATGTCGGCATCGGCTTCTGTTCCCATCTGCCCGACATCGTCGACAAGGCGACGTTCAACAATGTCGTGCTGGCCAACCGGGCCGGTAAAGTGCGCTAAGGAGCGGCGCGCATGGTCTGCCTTATCCATGGGTAGTGAGGCGCCACGCGCACGTAGTGCTCGATGACTCCATACACGCCTTGCACCCGTTTCGTCGGCCGGGTGTCCTGCCACGAACTGACGCCGACCACGTAGAGCTTGCCGTCGATTTTCTGGTAGGCAGCGCCCCCGCTATCTCCCGGGCCACTGATCCCTTCGAACTCGGTTACGTGTTCCTCGCCGGGCTTGTCGAAGCGGAATTGCAGATCGGCATCTGTCACGGCGTCGATTCGATTGGTTGCAGCGCGTACCTGGGCATTCTCGCCGCGCACGCCTGCCACACCGGTCCCGAACCCGCCCCGGCCGACAAAGGTGACGACCGAACCCACCGCCTCCTGGCCATTGAACGGCTGCGCCGGCTTGATGCCAGTCACCGCCAGCTTCAATTCAATCAACGCGATATCGAAGGGCATATCGGCGAAGGTCAGCTCATGGAACTTGGGATGCATGAATACCCGATCTACGGGGTAGGACTTGCCGCCGGCCACCACGATGTCGCCCGGTCCGACAGCCGACGCCACGTGCGCCGCCGTCAGCACCCAGCGAGGTGCGATCAGCGTTCCCTCCCCGTTGTCGCCGTTGGCCGGCCGCACATGGACCGCCTGCGGATATCGGCTTGCAAGATCGAGGAAGCGCTGCTCCGGCACATCGTGACGCATGACGATCGCCGGCGCATGGTGCGAAATAACCAGCGCCACGATGAGAAACGCGAAGCGGGTCATTTCGTTCAACCCTGGCTGATGAACTTGGTCACGAGGCAGGCTTCGAGTCCTTCGATACCCTCTTCGCTGCCATGCCCGCTTTCCTTCACGCCGCCGAACGGCGACTCGGGCACCGAAATCTGGAAGCCGTTGAGCCCGATCATGCCGGCCTCGAGCCGTTCACCCAGCAGGTTCACGCGCCGCGCATCGTTGGTGAAGCCGAAGGCCGCGAGGCCGTACGGCAGGCGATTGGCCTCGGCCAGGACGGCGTCGAAGTCACGGAACGGATTCAGGATGGCGACCGGACCGAACGGCTCCTCGTTCATGATGCGCGCCGAATTGGGCACGTCGGCGAGCACGGTGGGTTCGAAGAAGAATCCCTTGCGTTCGATGCGCTTGCCGCCGGCCAGCAAGCGCGCGCCATGTCTCAAGGACTCGTCGACGATGCCCTGCACCGCCGGCAGGCGGCGCGCATGCGCCAGCGGGCCCATGCGGTTGGCTTCATCGATGCCGGGCCCCACGGGCAGTGCGTGCGCGCGCGCCGCGAACCCGTCCGCGAAGCGCGGGTAGATAGACTCGTGCACGTAGAACCGGGTCGGCGACACGCATACCTGGCCGGCGTTGCGATATTTCGCGGTCACGCACAGGTCGAGCACCTTGTCGACGTCGACGTCGTCGAACACGATCACCGGCGCGTGCCCGCCCAATTCCATGGTGGTGCGCTTCATCCCGTCGGCCGCCAGCCGCGTGAGCTGCTTGCCCACCGGGATCGAGCCGGTGAAGGAAACCTTGCGGATGATGGGTGAGGCGATCAGGTGCGTGGACACTTCGTGCGGCACGCCGAACACGATCGCCAGCACGCCCTTCGGCAACCCCGCATCGTGCAGCGCGCGCGCAATGGCGAGCGCGCTGCCCGCCGCTTCCTCGGCGGGCTTGAGGATGCAGCTGCAGCCGGCGCCGAGCGCGGCGCCGATCTTGCGCGCCGGGTTGCCGGCCGGGAAATTCCACGGCGCGAACGCGGCCACGGGCCCGACGGGCTCCTTGACGATGGTCATGCGCTGCCCCGGGAGCCGCTGCGGCAGCACGCGTCCGTAGGCGCGACGTCCCTCCTCGGCGTACCACTCGAAGATTTCCGCCGAGGCCTGCACCTCGATGCGCGTCTCGTGGATGCTCTTGCCCATCTCGAGCGTGGCGATGCGCGCGATGTCCTCGGCGCGCGCGCGCATCAGGTCCGCGGCCTTCTTCAGGATCCTGCCGCGCTCGACCGGCAGCAAGGCGCGCCATTCCCCCCAGGCGCGCTGCGCGGCGGCGAGCGCGCGGTCGAGATCCGCGGCGCTGGCGTGCGGCAACTGGCCCAGCACTTCCTCGGTCGCCGGGTTGATCAGCGGCTGCGACTTGCGGCCCTGCGTCCCCAGCCATTCGCCCTCGATGAACAGCGTGAGCTCGGGATAGTTGGAAGCATCCGGGGCGGCGGCTCTGATGTTCGCTGACATGGTGCCGACTATACGCTGCGTTCCGGGCCGCGTTCCGGGCTGCGTTCAGGGCCGCGTTCCGGGCTGCGCTGGTGCCCGCGCAGACTCGACGCATCGCGAAGCAAAAGTCGATGCCTCGCGAAACTGGCGGGCAGTGTTGCTGTGCCATGATTTCGCGCCTGTTCGCCGGGGCCCACTCGCCAAGGGAAGCTGAATGCCTGATTACAAGCGGATTGCCACGGAAGAAGCCTGGGCGACGCGCGACCAGATCAAGCTGCTCCGCAAGTTGCTGGCCGACGGCTACGACGATCCCGGCTTCAACAGCCTGTGGGGCTTCTATCTCAACAGCCCCGACGAACGCGCGCGCTTCATCGTCGATCGCCTGCAGGACCTGGGCCCGGCGCGCATCGCCGAGATGGACTCGAGCGGCATCGACATGCAGGTGCTGATGCTCACCTCGCCCGGCGTGCAGGTGTTCGACGCCGCCACCGCCAATTCACTGGCGACCGCCAGCAACGATGAGCTCGCCGACGCCATCCGCACGCACCCGACGCGTTACACCGGGCTCGCCGCGGCCGCTCCGCAGGACCCCAAGGCCGCGGCCCGCGAGATCGACCGCGCCGTCACGAAGCTCGGACTCAAGGGGGTGATCCTGAACTCGCACACCATGGGCGAGCGGCTCGACGACCCGAAGTTCTGGGACATCTTCGCCGCGGCCGAGGCGCACGACGTGCCTATCTACCTGCACCCGAACTCGCCGCCGCGCGACATGATCCAGCCGTATCTCGAGAAGGGGCTCGACGGCGCGGTGTTCGGCTTCCAGGCCGAGACCGGGCTGCACATGCTGCGCATCATCGTCTCGGGGGCGTTCGACGAGTTTCCCAGGCTCAAGTTCGGCATCGGCCACTGCGGCGAAGCGCTGCCCTTCTGGCTGTACCGCATCGACTACATGCACGCGGCCGCGACCCGCGCCAACCGCCATCCGCACCTGCGCAAGCTCAGGCGCACGCCCGGCGAATACCTGCGCGAGAACGTCTATGTCACCAACAGTGGCGTCGCCTGGGAACCGGCGATCATGCTCTGCCACCAGGTCATGGGACCGGACCACACGCTGTACGCGATGGATTATCCGTACCAGTACCTGCCGTCCGAAGTGACGGTCTCCGACAACCTGCCGATGTCGGCGGCCGACAAGAAGAAATATTTCCAGACCAACGCCGAGAAGCTGTTCAAGATCGGCGCAGCCTGAGGGCAGCCACGCGGCGCTTCGAATGCGTCAAGCCACGTGCGCGTCGATGACCGCGGAGCGCTTCCCGTCACGCACCGCCTGCAATGCCCGGGTGATGGCGGGCTGCAGTTCGGCGACGCTGCGCACGGTCTCGGCGTGCGCGCCGCCCGCCGCGGCCGCGATACCCGCGTAGTCCGGCGGCTCCGGGAAATGGATGTCGATGTCCGGCGCGTGCGCCGCGAGGCCATCGGGGTTCACGCTCAGCGCGCCCTGGCGCGGCGCGCGCCAGCCGCCATTGTTCAGCACCACGTGCAGGAACGGCGCCTGGTAGCGCCGCGCAAGCCAGTGCACCACCGACGGCTGCGAGAATAGATAGGAACCGTCGCCCGTCACGGCGACCACCAGCGCATCCGGCCGAGCCAGCTTGATGCCGAACGCCGCGCCGCCGTTGTATCCCAGCGATCCGCCGCCGCTCGAGAACAGGGTTCCCGGACGCGTGCGCTTCATGTGCTGCGAGACCACGTGGAAGTTGGTGACCGCTTCGCTGACCACGATGGCGTCCTCGCCGATGGCCTCGCGCAGCGCCGCGACCAGCAGCGGCGCCGTGAGCCCGGCCTGCGGGCGTTCGTGCGCGGCGACGAATCCCTCCCAGGCCTCGTGCGCAGCCTCGAGCTGCCGCAGGCGCCGCTCGATGCGTTCCGGCCTGCGCACCGCCAGCGCGGCGCGCAGCTGCGCCAGGGCGGTTGCCGCATCGGCCTGCACCGCGAGCTCGCTGCCGATGTACCACAGCGGCATCTGCTGCTTGAGCGCGTCGCAGTCGACATGGAAAATGCGCGCGCCGGCGCGCGGCTTGCTGACCGCGCCGATCCACGGCACGTCGCTGTCGATCACCAGAACGACGTCGGCCTGCGCCAGCGCATCGTTCTGGCGCCGTTCGTTCCACTGCACGCCCAGGTAGCAGTCGTGCGTGGTCGGGAAATTCATGTAGCTCGGCACGGACTCGAGCACGCCGATGCCGAATTCCGCGCAGAGGCCGGTCAACGCATCGACGGCCGCGGGGTTGCGACCCACGTACGAGGTCACGACGAGTGGTCGTTCGGCGCCCGCCAGCGCATTCGCGATTGTCTCGACGGCCGCGGCCGGCAACGCCGACGGCTGCACCGGCTGCCACTGGCGCATGTCGAGCGCCACCGGCGGCACCTCGCTCTCGAGCACCTCGCGCGCGGCGGTCAGGTACACCGGGCCGCGCGGCTCGCTGTGCGCGAACTGCAGCGCGCGATGCACGATCTGCCTGGCGTTCGCGCCGACGCGCACTTCGTTCTCGTAGCGAACGTAACCACGCACCAGTCCGCGCTGGTCGGGCACGTCCTGGATCCACTGGATGAATTCGTTGCGGCTGCCGCGCGCCTCGCCTTCCTGGGTCGCGGGCGACAGGCCGGCAATGATCAGCACCGGCACGCGTCCCTTGGCCGCGTTGTGCACGGCGCCGCCGAGCGCCTGCGTGCCGCAGTCGACGTGCACCAGCACGGCCTGCGCACGGCCACGCGCCTGCGCGAAGCCATGCGCGGCGGACATCGCAACCATTTCGGTCGGCGCGGTGATCACCTTGGGACAGGGCCTGTTCGCCGCGCGCGCCTGCGCGATGGCTTCGAGCAGTCCCGGATGATCACTGCCGAAATTGGCGAACAGGTACTCGACGCCCGCTTCGACCAGCGCATCCAGGATCGCGGAGCTCGCCGTGTACATGTGCCTACTCTACCGGCAGGCTGAGGACATGACTCAACGTGGAACGAACATCATGGCCGTGGGGATCCACAGCGTGCCCAGGAACACCGAGATGGCCGCGGCGCTCGCGGCCAGGTCCAGGTCGAGTCCTTCGCGCGAGGACAGGACCACGGCCGTGAAGCCGATGGGTGCCGCCGCGCCGAGCAGGGCAATCGCCGCGCTGGTGCCGTGCAGGTGGAAAAGCCAGACCAGCAGCAGTCCCACGAGCAGCCCGAAGCCGGAGCGCAGCAGCACCGAGGTGATGACCTCGGGCCGGCGGATGCCACGCGCGCTCACCAGCAAGCCCATCGACAGCGGCACCAGCAGGATCAGGCACTGTCCCACGAGCAGCACGGCATGCAGGAAGTCCTTGGGAATCGGGGCGCCTCCGACGTTGAGTCCCAGCGCGATGAACAGCACCCACAACGCCGGTGTTGCCAGCGTCCGCCGCAACAGCACCGGGATGTCGTCCGCGTGCCCGCCGTACTTGCAGGCCACCACCGTGGTCACGGTCCACACCAGCACGGCATGGCCCATGTCGAACATCACCAGCTCGGAGAATGCCGCGGCACCGAGGCTCAACGCGGCGAATGGATACAGCATGGAGTTGTTCAGCGACATCGCGCACAGCGCCATGGCGCCTTCACCGGTCTTCGGCAGCGCGAAGAATCGCCGCGCGACGAGGGCCGCGGCGCCCCAGCCGATGAGCGAGATGCATATCGCGGCCACCGGCAACAAGGCGTGCTCGCGCGCCAGCGGCACGCCCGCGAGCGCGCCGAACACCAGGATGGGCAGGCCGACGTTGAACACGAACGACAGCAGCTTGCGGCCCTGCCCGGCGCCGGCCCATCGCATGCGCCGCGCCGCCACGCCGACGAAGAACAGCGCGGCGACGGCTGCGAGGCGCCAGTTGGCGATGAGCATCTCCACGCCTGCAATCTAGCGCAATCGTCATGGCCCGAGCGTGAAACATGGGCGACGCGTTGACTTTCGCGCCCGCGCAAGCGTGTACTCGCATCCCACGATGGAGTCGCGAGGCCGGTCATGGGTGAAACGGGAATCGAACTATTCAGCGCGGCCACGCCCAACGGGTGGAAGGTATCGGTTGCACTCGAGGAACTCGGCCTGCCCTACAGCGTGCGGATCCTCTCGCTCGGCAAGCTCGAGCAGAAGGAGGAATGGTTCCTGCGGATCAATCCGAACGGCCGCATCCCGGCGATCATCGACCATGACAATGGTGGCTTCGCGGTGTTCGAGTCCGGCGCGATCCTGGTCTATCTCGCGGAGAAGACCGGCAAGCTGATGCCACGGGAGACCAAGGCACGCTCGAACGTCATCCAGTGGCTGATGTTCCAGATGGGCGGCATCGGGCCGATGATGGGCCAGGCCAACGTGTTCTTCCGCTACGCGCCGGAGAAGATCCCGTATGCCATCGAGCGCTACCAGCGCGAGTCACGCCGGTTGTTCGAGGTGCTGGAGCGTCGGCTCAAGGACCATCCGTACATCGCCAACGACGAGTACTCCATTGCGGACATCGCGCTGTGGTGCTGGGTGGCCGGCCATGAATGGTCCGGCGTCTCCATCGACGGGCTGCCGGGAGTGCAGCGCTGGCTCGAGCTCGTCGGCGCGCGGCCGGCGGTTCAGAAAGGCCGCACCATCCCGCCGCCACTCAGCCCCGAGGAACGCGCCAAGACCGTGGAGTCAGCGAAGAAGATGCTGGCGTAGAGGGGACATGTCCCATCAGTTCGGGGGCGTGTAGGTCGCGGCGCCGGCGAGGTTCAGCACCTCGATGCACTTCTCGCGGGTTTCCTCGTACGGCACCGGCAGCGTGCGGATCTCGCCATTCTTGAGATAGCGCCACTCCGGCGGGTAGATCCAGTCCTTCACCGGCAATGCCCACAGCCCGAGCTTCTTCGAGCGCGCCATCTGCTCCATGTCGCAGAACTTCGGATCCTTCATGTAACGGCGCAACGCCCAGGCGTGGCCCTGCAGCAGCATGGCCTCGTTGACGTTGGTGCGATTCTCGCCGTCGACGCGCCACACGGTGGCGACCAGCCGGTGGAAGGCGTCCTGCGAGACCACTTCGAGCTCGACTTTCGAGCCGATCGGCAGCATGGACTTCAGCGCCGCCGAGGATTGCGCGCCATACGGCTGGTCCCATTCGGGCGTGTCGATGGCGGAGAAACGAACGCGGGCGTGCCCGGAATCGAGCTCCACTTCGATGGAGTCGCCGTCGTTGACCCGCGACACGGTCCCGACCACCAACGGCATGGGCTTGGGCATGTCGGCCGCGGCCGCCGAACCCGCCAGCAGCAGCGCCACCACGCCGAGCGCCGTGCTCCCGGGCCGCACCCGCGTCCTACGGCGCACGGCGCGGCTCCCTAACTACTGTGGTCGCCGCACCATCACTTGGGCGCCGCGGGCGGTGGACTCGGGACGGGTGCGGGTGGCGCCGGCGGCGCGGAGTGCTCGATCTTGTAGACCTCATTGGCACGATGTATCACATACGCGCGCACTTTTTCACTGTCGTCGGCGGAAACTTCGGCCGCGAACGACACCATGCCGCGCGAACCGCGCTCGCCGCCGCGCACGATGCGATCCCAGGCGGCCGCATCGCGCGTGACCGGTGACAGCCGCAGGTCCGGCAGCACGCCGCCGCTCACCGCCGAGTCGCCGTGACAGACGCTGCAATTCGTGTGGAACACGGCCTTGCCCGCGTTCCACACCGCTTCATTGCCGATTTCCGCCGGTGGCTCGCTCGCGGACGCCGCCGTCGCCGGCAGGTCGGGCAGCTTCGCCGTGCCGCCGAGCTTGTACACCAGCACGCGCGGGATGTTGGCCGAAAGATGCGAGTCGCGCGCCAGTTCGCCGGCCGCAAGCCCGAATGCACCGCCCCAGCCCACCTCGATGGCCACGTACTGCTCGCCGTCGATCGCATAGGACATCGGGCCGGCCATCACGCCCGCCTGGGTTTCCGCGGACCAGAGCTTCTGGCCATCGTTGGCGCGGTACGCCGCGAACTCGCCGTTCGAGTTGCCCTCGAAGACCAGGTTGCCCGCGGTCGAGAGCGCGCCGCCGTTCCATGGATGGTCGAACTGCGCGCGCCAGACTTCCTTCTGCGCCACGGGGTCCCACGCCACCAGGTGACCCTTGAGCTGCGACTTGATGCCCGCGAGCACCTGGGGGTCGGTGGGCAGCGAGCCGGCGTTGAAGTCGACGCCCGTGTTCCAGCCGATGGTGTTGACCTTCATCTTCGCGGCGGGAATGAACGCGAAGCCCGCTTCGATCACCGGGAAGTACGCCAGCTTCGTCTGCGGGCTGAAGCTCATCGGGTGCCAGTTGTGCGCGCCGCCCGGACCGGGTACGACCACCGCGGGCTTGCCACTCCTGTCGTAGCGCGCGTCCTTCACTTCGCTTGGCCGGCCGGTTTTCGGATCCAGCCCCTTGGTCCAGTTCACGAAGGCATAGGCCGCGCCCGAGATGAACTCGCCGTTGGTGCGATCGATGACATAGAAGAAGCCGTTCTTCGGCGCCTGCATCAGCACCTGGCGTGGCTTACCGCCAATCTCCAGGTCCGCGAGGATGATGGGCTGCGTGGCGGTGTAGTCCCAGGTCTCGCCCGGCGTGGTCTGGAAATGCCACACGTATTCGCCCGTGTCGGCCCTGAGCGCCACGATGGACGAGAGATACAGGTTGTCGCCGCCGCCCGGGCTGCGTACCGCCTGGTTCCAGGGGCTGCCGTTGCCGACGCCGATATATATGAGTCCGAGTTTCGGGTCGTAGACGATGGAATCCCACACCGTGCCGCCGCCGCCGAATTTCCACCACTCGCCCTTCCAGGTCCTGGCGGCTTTCTCGAGTGCCGGGCTCTCGAAGCCTTTCGCGGGATCGCCGGGCACGGTGTAGAAACGCCAGAGCTGCTTGCCGTCCTCGGCATCGTAGGCCGTGACGTAACCGCGCGCACCGAGCTCGGCGCCGCCGTTGCCGATGAGCACCTTGCCATCGAACACGCGCGGCGCGCCGGTGATGGTGTAGTTCTGGCCCTGCGGGACGGTCATGACTTCCCACAGTTGTTTGCCGGTGGCGGCATCGATCGCGAGCAGCCGGCCGTCGAGCGTGCCCAGGTAGATCCTGCCCTTCCAGGCCGCCACGCCGCGGTTGCCCACGTCGCAGCAGGCCTTCACCGCGACCTCGCCCGGCACCTTGGGATCGAAGCGCCAGATTTCCTGGCCGGTGCGCGCGTCGAGAGCAAACAACTTGCTCCAGGCGCTGGTGACGTACATGACGCCGTCGATGACCAGCGGCGTCGATTCCTGCACCCGGTGCGCGGTGTCGAGGTCGTAGCTCCAGGCGAGGCCGAGTTGCGCCACGTTGCCGGCGTCGACCTGGGTCAGCGGACTGAAGCGCTGCTCGTCGTAGGTGCGGCCGTAGGAGAGCCATTCGCCGTCGGCGGGCGCGGTCATGCGCGCCGCGTCGACCAGCGCGGTGGGCCTGGGGGTCGCGACCGGCGCGGGTTCCGGCTCCTGGCTGCAACCGGCCAACATGGACGCTGCCGCCACGCCCACCACGATCGCGGCGCGAAAAATCTTCATGCGACCCCCTCCTACATCCCGAATGGCCGTCACTCTCGCCCGGAAGGGGGGCCGGGCTCAACTATCGACGATCCCATATTCGATTGGCAGCGAACGCGCGGACTACACTTTGGCGCTAGCCTTTTCACCGAACGCCCGATGTTGGGAGAACGCTCATGTACGACGTGAAATTGCTGATCGGCGGCAAGGAACAGTCGGCGCGCGCCGGCGCGACCTTCGAGCGGCGCAATCCGGTCAGCGGCAACGTCGTGTCGCGCGCCGCCGCGGCGTCGGTGGACGACGCCAGGGCGGCGGTCACCGCGGCACAGGCGGCCTTCCCGGCCTGGTCCGCGCTGGGCCCGGGCGAGCGCCGCGCGAAATTGAACAAGGCCGCGGAGCTGCTCGAGAAGCGTGCGGGAGACTTTGCCGCCGCGGTGCGCGACGAGACCGGATCCACCGCGGGCTGGGGACATTTCAACGTGCACTTCGCCGCGGCGATGCTGCGCGAAGCAGCCTCGATGACGACGCAGGTGTCCGGCGAAGTCGTTCCGTCGGACGTCCCGGGCAATCTAGCCATGGCACACCGTCAGCCGGTGGGCGTGGTGTACGGGATCGCGCCGTGGAATGCGCCCGTGATCCTCGGCGTGCGCGCGGTGGCGATGCCGCTGGCCTGCGGCAACACCGTGGTGCTCAAGTCGTCCGAAGTCTGCCCCCAGACTCACTACCTGATCGGCGCGGTGCTCAACGAAGCCGGGCTCGGTGAAGGCGTGATCAACGTCATCCACACCGACATCCAGGATGCGGGCGCGGTCAGCGAAGCGGTGATCGCGCACCCGGCCGTGAAGCGCGTGAACTTCACCGGCTCGACGCGCGTCGGCAGGTTGTTGGCCCAGGTGGCGGCGAAGTACCTCAAGCCCATCCTGCTCGAGCTCGGCGGCAAGGCGCCGCTGGTGGTGCTGGACGATGCGGACCTGGACGCGGCGGTGAACGCCACGGTGTTCGGCGCCTACGCCAATGCCGGGCAGATCTGCATGTCCACCGAGCGGGTCATCGTGGATTCGAAAGTCGCGGACGACTTCGCGGCGCGGCTCGCGAAACGTGTTGCCGCCCTGCCCGTCGGCAATCCGCTCGAGGGCGAGTTCGTGATCGGCTCGGTGGTGGGCAAGCCCACGATCGAGCGGCTGCAGCGCCTGGTGGGCGATGCCGTCAAACAGGGCGCGAAGGTATTGGCGGGAGCCGACATGGCGCCGGTGGCGGGCGCGGGCACGATCGTGAAAGGCGTGGTCGTGGACCATGTGACGCCGGCGATGGCGCTTTTCCGCGAGGAGTCATTCGCCCCGCAGGTGTCCATCACGCGAGTCAAGGATGCCGACGAGGCCATCACGCTCGCCAACGACACCGAGTACGGACTGTCCGCCGCGATCTTCACGCGCGACCTCGCGCGCGGCCTCGCGCTTGCCAGGCGCATCGAAAGCGGCATCTGCCACATCAACGGCCCGACCGTGGCCGACGAAGCGCAGATGCCCTTCGGTGGCGTGAAGGGTTCGGGCTATGGCCGCTTCGGCGGCAAGGCCGGCGTCGACGCCTTCACCGAACTGCGCTGGATCACCGTCCAGACCACGCCCCGCCACTACCCGTTCTAGAACGCGGACATCCCTCATCAAAGCGCGGGTTCCTCCGCCGTGGCGCGCTCGCCGGATTCGCAGGGTTGCGGCAGTGTGCAGACGCTGCGTGGCGGAATGGCGGTGCGCGAGAACAGCTCGTCGGAGCGCACGTAGCCTTCCATGACGCGGCCCATCACCGCGGTCTGCGAGCGGTGGGCACGAATGGCCCGCAGCTTGGCGGCGCGCATGTCCGCATCGAGCGCGAACTGCTCCCACTTCATGCCGAGCCCGCGCGGCGCGATCTTCTGCGGCAGCTCGGGTCGATAGGCGTGCGGCTCTGGCCAGCCACGGCCGCCGTGCACGATCCAGAAGCGGATGCGGTCGGATTCATTGAGCCCATTCATGGCGCGCCAGGCGAGGATCCCCGTACCGCGATGATCGGGATGCGTGTCCTGCGGGCTCGGCGCCAGCACCAGCGTCGGCTGCACGAGCTGCAGCACGCGCAGGAAATCGCGCTCCAGGTTCTCGCCGTCGTACTCCGCGCCGGGATTCACGGCGTCCGCGTAATCGACCGCGTGGGCGCCGGTGAATTTCGAGCGCCACGGCGTGTGCGGGTAATAGTGATCCAGCAGCAAGGCGAGCACGCCGCGATCGGGATATCCCAGGAAGTACAGCGATTGCGGATCGAGCCCGAGGATCCGCGCCGCCGCGCGCGCCTCGGCTTCGCGCCGTGCGGCGAGTTCGCGGAATCCCTGCTGACGCGGCACAAGCCGACGTTCACCGACCATGGCGCTCCAGCGAAAGCCGTCGCCGAGCGTGACCCAGACCACCGAGACCCGCGCCCCCACCTCACGCGCCGCGTACATGATCCCGGCGCAACACAGCGATTCGTCGTCAGGATGCGGCGCGACCACCAGGATGGAATCCGTGGGCAGGAGGGGGCGAAACGGCGGCAGCGGGTCCTGCGCGGACACCGCCACGCAAAAGGTCACGGCGAGGACCAGCATCGCGAAGGTCCGGGTCATTTCAGCCTCGCAGGGTCGGATCCGAAGGATAGCGGCCGTCGACCTCCCGTACGCGACATTCACTTCGCTCGCGGGCCAGCACCGGCGGCGCGCCCCGCTAAGCTTGCGATCCCGCATCCCGGAGCAGTTCATGGCCACCCTTGTCGGAGGCATCGCGACCTCCCACACCCCGACCATCGGCTTCGCACTCGACGGCCACAAGCAGCAGGATCCGGTATGGGCGCCGATCTTCAAGGGCTACGAGCCGGTGCAGCACTGGCTCGCCGTGAAGAAACCCGACGTGCTCTTCTTCATCTACAACGACCACGTCACCTCGTTTTTCTTCGATCACTACTCGCACTTCGCCTTGGGCGTCGGCGCAAAGTACTGGGTGGCCGACGAAGGCGGCGGCGCGCGCCGGCTGCCGGTCATCCAGGGACACCCGGCGCTGGCCAGGCACGTGGCCACGGGCCTCGTGGCCGACGAGTTCGACCTTTCCTTCTTCCAGGAAAAGGGCCTCGACCACGGCTGCTTCTCGCCGCTGTCGCTGCTGTGGCCGCACGAGAAAGCATGGCCGGGCGCCATCGTGCCTTTGCAGGTCGGCGTATTGCAGGTGCCGATCCCGTCCGCGAAGCGCTGCTTCAAGCTCGGCCGCGCGCTGCGCAAGGCCATCGAGAGTTTTCCCGAAGACATCAAGGTCGCCATCGTCGGCACCGGCGGGCTCTCGCACCAGATCCAGGGCGAGCGCGCCGGCTTCAACAACACGCCCTGGGACATGGAGTTCCTCGAGCTGCTCGAGAAGGATCCGGAGAAGCTAACCGAGCTCACCATCGCCGACTACGCCACCCGCGGCGGCATGGAAGGCTCGGAAGTCATCATGTGGCTCATCATGCGCGGGGCGCTGGCGCCGAAGGTGAAGAAGCTGCACCAGGCCTACTACCTGCCCTCGATGACGCCGATCGCCACGGTGATCTTCGAGGACGACTCGCCCGTGGAAGATGCAGAAACCCACGCGGCCTATCGCGCGCGCATCCAGCGGCAGTGGGACGGCCTGCAGAAGCTTCCCGGCACCTACCCATTCACGCTGGACCGCAGCGTCAAGGCCTATCGGCTCAACTCATTCCTGCACTCGCTGCTGCAGCCCGAGCGCCGGCGGCGCTTCATCGAGGAGCCCGAGATCCTGTTCGAGGATGCCGGGCTCAGCGAGGAAGAACGCGCCATGCTGCGCGCCCGCGACTGGCGCGCGCTCATCCGCTATGGCGTGATCTTCTTCCTGCTGGAGAAGTTAGGCGCGGTGGTCGGCACCACCAACCTGCACATCTACGCGCACATGCGCGGCCAGTCGCTCGAGGAATTCCTCGAGACGCGCAACACGCGGGTGCTGTATTCGGTGGCGGCGCAGAAGTAGCGCCGTCCCGCCCGCGGCAATGTAAGGCAGGACCGACGCGCGGCGACAGTCCCTGCATACGTATTCGCAAGCGCCGGAGCGTCCATCTCGATTAGCGTCGCTCCCCACTAGATAGGGGAGATCGAACATGACGAAGCCGTGCCGGCGCCCGCGCGCCCTGGTTCCCTTGCTCGCATGCGCGCTCCTGGGCTGCGCCGCGCTTCCCGCACCCGCCCAGGACCCGCCGACCTCGGTGGCAATCCCCGGCAGTTACCAGTCCGAAGCCGGCTGCGGCGGGGACTGGGACCCGGCCTGCCCGGCTACGCAACTGGTCTACGACGCCAACGGCGACATCTGGCGCAACACCTTCAGCATCGGCGCCGCTGCCGGCTACGAATACAAGGTGGCCCTGAACGGCACCTGGGACTGGAACTACGGCCTGCACGCCCAGCAGAACGGCCCGAACATCCCGCTCTCGACCTCCGCCTCGCCGCAGGGGGTCGCCTTCTATTACGACCACAAGACGCATTGGGTCACGGACAACGTCAGTTCCATCATCGCCACCGTGCCGGGAAGTTTTCAAAGCGAGCTCGGCTGCGGCAGCGACTGGGATCCGGCCTGCTTCCGCTCCTGGCTCGAGGACGTCCAGGGCAGCGGCGTCTACAGCTTCAGCACCCACGCCCTTCCCGCCGGGTCGTACGAGTGCAAGGTGGCCCTCGACGGCGGCTGGGACGTGAACTATGGGGCGGGCGGCGTGCAGAACGGCCCGAACATCGCCTTCACCGTTCCCGCCAATGGCATGGACGTGGTGTTCCAGTGGAATTCCACGACGAAGGAACTGAAGGTCATCGTCGGGGGCATCCACGGCGATCTTTCCAGGGCGCAGGCCTACTGGCTCACGGCCGACACCATCGCCTGGAACGTGCCCCCGGATACCGCGGTCAGCCTGTTCGCCGATCCGGACGGCGCGCTCGCGCTCGACGCGCCCGGCGTGATCGCCGGACCGAATTCGAAATCCTGGGCGCTGGCCCAGGACCCGGCCGGGCTGTCGGCGGCGCTGCGCGCGAAGTACCCGCACCTCGCCAACCTGCCGGCCTTCAAACTACCGCCCGATGCCGTCGCGGCGGCCGCCACCAGCCTCAAGGGCCAGCTCGCGGTCAGCGCCGCGCGTGGCGTGCAGGGCGTCGATGCCACGTCATTGCAGATCCAGGGCGTGCTCGACGACCTGTATGCCGCCAAGGCCAGCCCCGTCACGCTGGGACCAAGCTTCCGCCATGGCGTGGCGACGCTGCGCGTCTGGGCACCGACCGCGCGCAACCTGTCGGTGCGCGTATTCAATGACTCCAGCGGCGTCGACTTCGTCAGCCACCCGATGACCCTCGATCCCGCGAGCGGTGTCTGGAGCTACAGCTCCGGCGCGCTCACCGGCAAGTACTACCTGTACGAAGCGCAGGTGTTCGTGCGCGGCACGAACAAGGTGGAGACGAACGTCGTCACCGATCCGTACTCGGTCTCGCTGGCGCGCAACAGCACGCGCAGCCAGGTGGTATCGCTCGAGGATCCTTCGCTGCAGCCGCGCGGCTGGCCGGGACTGGTCAAGCCGCGATTGGCCGCGCCCGAGGACATCGTTCTGTACGAGCTGCAGGTGCGCGACTTCAGCGCCACGGACCAGACGGTGCCCGAGAACCTGCGCGGTACCTTCGCGGCGTTCACGCAGAAGCGCTCGGACGGCATGAAGCACCTGGCGCTGCTGGCGCTCGCCGGCGTCACGCACGTGCACCTGCTGCCCGCCTTCGACTTCGCCACCATCAACGAGGACAGATCGGCGTGGCAATCGCCCTCCTTCGATGCCCTGGCCGCACTGCCGCCGGATTCCTCCGGGCAGCAAGCGCTGGTCGGCGCGACCGCCGACCAGGATGGCTTCAACTGGGGCTACGACCCGCTGCACTACAACGTGCCCGAAGGCAGCTTCGCCACCGATCCGGACGGTTCGGAGCGCATCCTCGAGTTCCGCCAGATGGTGCAATCGCTCAACCAGGCCGGGCTGCGCGTGGTCATGGACGTGGTCTACAACCACACCAACTCCTCCGGTCAGAACCCGAACTCCATCCTCGACAAGCTGGTGCCGGGGTACTACCACCGCCTGAACGGCGACGGCGTGGTGCTCGGCGAAAGCTGCTGCGCTGACACCGCCACCGAGTACGCCATGATGGAAAAGCTCATGGTCGACTCCGTGGTGCAGTGGGCGAAGCAGTACAAGGTCGATGGCTTCCGCTTCGACATCATGGGCTTTCACCTGAAGTCGAACCTGCTGAAGGTGCGCGCCGCGCTCGATGCCCTCACCCCGGCGAAGGATGGCGTCGACGGCAAGTCGATCTATCTATACGGCGAGGGCTGGAACTTCGGTGTCATGGCCAACAACGGCCGCGGCGTGAACGCCATCCAGGTGAACATGGCGGGCACCGGCATCGGCACGTTCTCCGATCGCATCCGCGACGCGGTGCGCGGCGGCGGCCCGTTCTCGCCGCGCCGCGACCAGGGCTTCGCCACGGGCCTGTACACCGAGCCCAACGGCACCTTCGGTGGCTCGGCCGCCGATGAGAAGGCGGCCTTGCTGCGGCTCAGCGACTTCGTGCGCCTGGGCCTCGCGGGCAACATCGCGAGCTACCAGATCGTGGTTGCCAGCGGTGCAACCCGGCCCGGCAGCGAGGTGGATTACTTCGGCATGCCCGGCGCGTACGGCCTGGAGCCCGCCGACACCATCCAGTACATCGGGGTGCACGACGATCCCGACTGGTTCGACGCGCTGAACCTCAAGCTGCGCTCCAGCGTGCCGCGCGCCGACCGCGTGCGCATGGCGCGGCTCGGCATGGACGTGGTGGCGCTGTCGCAGGGCGTGCCCTTCTTCATGGCGGGCGACGACATCCTGCGCTCCAAGTCCGGCGACAAGAACAGCTACAACTCCGGAGACTGGTTCAACCAGATCGACTGGACCATGAAGTCCAATGGCTGGGGCATCGGCCTGCCGCCGGCCGGCAACAACCAGGGCGACTGGAACATCCTCGGCCCGGCGCTGGCCGATCCGAACCTCAAGCCCGGGGCGCGCGACATCGACGGCACCTTCCGCCACATGCTCGAGATGCTGGCGATCCGCAAGACCAGCGGCCTGTTCCGCCTGCGCTCGGCCGATGAGATCAAGAAGTCGGTGAGCTTCTACAACGTCGGGCCGAACCAGGTACCGGGGCTGGTCGTCGAGCGCATCCAGTGCGCAACCAAGCTGTGTTTCCCCGCCTCGCAGGCCGTGGTGATCATCAATGCCACGCCGCAGGCGCAGGTCTTCAGCGACGCGGCGTTCCGGGGACAGAAACTGCTGCTGCACCCGATCCAGGCGCTGTCGAGCGATCCGGTGGTGCGCACCGCGAAGTTCCAGGGCTCGACCGGCACGTTCACCGTGCCGGCGCGCACCACCGCGGTGTTCGTCGCGCCCTGCCTCGGGCTTCACTGAATGGAGCGGCGCCGCCGGGGACGGCGGCGCCGCTCAAACTACCGCGGCGGGCCCGGCGTTCGCGGCGCAATGACGCGCGATGAACTCCGCGTGGCCGGGCAGTTGCCGTGCCGCCTGCGCCAGCAGCCCGCGCAGGTCGCGCAGGTATCCCGCACGATCCTGCGGCGCAACGGCTTCGACGAAGGGGTGGGTGGCGCGTGGCCGCACGCCCTGCCCCCACATCACCTGCAGCCAGCTCGGCAGACGGAACAGGTCGTCGTTGGCGCAGAAGATGCCGGCGGTCTCGCGGAACAACTCGATCTTGTGCGCCAGGGAATCCGGGATGCTCATGTTGCGGCAGGCATCCCAGAACGGTTCGCCCACGCGGTTGTTGGCGTAGTAGTGCAGGATGATGAAGTCGCGGATGTACTCGTACTCGCTGGCCGCCGCACGGTTGAATTCCACCCGGCGCGCTTCGCAGTCGCCCCGGTGCGGGAACAGCAATATGAGCCGCTGGATGGTCACCTGGACCAGGTGAATGGAAGTCGACTCGAGCGGCTCGAGAAACCCGCTCGCGAGGCCCATGCACACCACGTTCCGGTTCCAGAGCTGCTTGCGCTTGCCAGTGGTGAAGCGGATCGGCCGTGGATCGGCCAGCGGTTTCGCGTCCAGGTTCGCGAGCAACAGCTCGCGGGCGCGCTCGTCGCTGGTATGCGCGGAACAATACACGTGGCCGTTGCCGGTGCGGTGCTGCAACGGGATGCGCCATTGCCAGCCCGCCTCGAGTGCCGTGGATCTCGTGTACGGCAGCAGGGGATCCGTGCGGACCGTGGGCACCGCCATCGCGCGGTCACAGGGCAGCCACCGTGACCAGTCTTCGTACCCGGTCTTCAAGGCCTGCTCGATGAGCACGCCCCGGAATCCGGTGCAGTCGATGAAGAAATCTCCCGCGAGCTCGCGGCCGTCCTCGAGCTTCAGCGCGCGCACGTCGCCCCCGGCGCTCTGCAGCACGGCGGCGATCTTCGCGTCGATCCGGCGCACGCCCATCTTCTGCGCGAGGCGCGACAGGTAGGCGGCGTAGAGCGAGGCATCGAAATGGAATGCCCACGTGAGGCCCGCGAGCGGCGTATCGGGCACCTGCTCGACGCGCGCGAAGCGCGCTTCCTTCGCCGCCCGCCAGTTGAGGCTGTAGTCCCACAGGGAGCCGGCCGTCTGCGAGTCCTTGAGCCAGTAGTGGTGGAACGGGATGTACGCCAGGTCCCGACCCACGGGACCGAAGGTGTGCATGTACGAATGCCCCTTCTCCCACCAGTCCACGAACTCGATGGCGAGCTTGAACGTGCCCTGGGTGTGCCGCAGGAACTCGTCCTCGTCGAGCTTGACCAGCTTGTTGAAGTCGCGGATCGCCGGGATCGTGGCCTCGCCCACGCCCACGATACCGATCTCGCTGGACTCGACCAGCGTGATGGCCAGCCGCGGCCCGAGCACGCGCGCCAACGCCGCCGCGGTCATCCACCCGGCGGTACCGCCACCCGCGATGACCACCGATTTGATTTCGCGTTGTTCCACGGCCCTAGCTTCTCAGGGAACTCACCAGAAAGAAAAGGCCCCGGCCGGCATCGCTGCCGACCGGGGCCTGCCCCGTGCGGAGGGGACTACTCGAACACGTAACTCACTGCGAGCGCGTAGACCGCGCCGTAGTTCTCGTACTTGAGCACGTTGTAGGGGTCGTCTTCGACGTTGCTCAGCCTGAAGGGCTCGTCGGTGAGATTGGTCCCCGACACCGCGACGCTCAGGCCCTTGAGCGTTCCGCTGCCGAACGTGTAACCGATCTGCGCATCGAGCAACGATTCCGAGCCGACGTTCTTGAAGTCGAGCGTAGCGTCGAACAGCGGCACCTCGCCGACGAAGTCTTCGCGGTAGCGGTTGCTGACGCGCGCCGAGAAGCCGTACTTCTCGTAGTACAACGTGGTGTTGAACACCTGGGTGGACAGGCCCGGGATCGGCGTCTCGTCGCCGTTGATCTTGATCTGCGACTTGTTGTGGGCATAGCTGGCGATGAAGCCGAAGCCATCCATCGCCTGGCTCATCAGCGAGAAGGGAATCGACGCCGTGAGCTCGTAGCCCTGCACGTAGCCACCATGGCCGTTGACCTTCAGCGTCGACACGCCGGTGCGATTTGCGTCGGCGTTGTCGTAGGAAGTCGTGGTGTCGGTCGGCGCGATCGGCGGCAACGGCACGCCTTCGAAACTCTCGACCACCGAGGAATTGAAGATGTAACGGGTCAAGTCCTTGTAGTAGATGGCCGCCGAGAGGTAACCCTGGTCCGCGAAGTACTTCTCGAACGACAGATCGAAGGTGTTGGCCTTCCACGGCTTGAGCTTCGGGTTGCCGCCGCCATTGCGCGACCAGTAGTACTGCTGGCCATCGAAGGTTGGCGGTGTCGTCTGGTCATTGGTGACGTTGTAGCTGGCGCCGCCGCCCAGCTCATCCAGGCGCGGCCGGGCCTCGGTGATGGCCGCGCCGAAGCGCAGCTTCATGCCTCGCGAGAATTCCAGCGCGAGGTTCAGGCTCGGCAGGATCTCGGTGTACTTGTCGCCCTCCTCGACCACGGTCACCGGCAGCGTCTCGGTTCCGTCCAGGATGACGCTCGGGGTCACGTGCAGGTGTGACGTCTGGTCGGCCGTCACCGACTGGACGCCGACATTGCCACGCAGCGGCAGGCCGCCCACTTCCGTGTCGATGCCGAGCTTCACGAACACCGTGGTCAGCTTCTCGTCGACCTGCCAGGTGTTGTGGACGTTGTTGATACGGTCGTTCTGGTTGCCATTCGGATCATCGACGGAGTTGATCGCCTCCCAGAAGCCATCGTGGTACATCGCGATGGCGTTGTAGCCGATGATGCCGTGGGGACTGCCGAAGAAAGTCGAGTCGGCGATGCCCGTGCGGTACTGCTCGGGCACCGGCACGTGCGAGACGTCGCCCCACATCCACAGGTTGCCCTGGAACTGGGTCTTCTCCTTGGTGCGATCGGCGTAGTTCACGCCGAAGGAGATGTCGCTCGCGAATCCTTCGAGCTTGCGGGTCGCGGCCAGCCGGATCGCCTTGATCTCGTCCGAGATGTCGGGCTCCTCGACGTAACCTGCGCGGCGCTGACCTCCACCCCAGCCACCCGGATCGGTGATGAATACCGTGTCGTAGCTGCTGTAGTCGTTGCTGATCGTGAAATGCGAAACGCCGTTCGAATCCGTCGTGAAGCTGACCGGGTCGGGGATCGCCGGGAAATTGGTCGGATCGTTGTTGGAGCCATTGCCCGCGGTCGATTCGAGGCGCAGGTCGTGGCGGTCCACGCTGGACCAGCTCAGGTCGGCCTCGGCGCTCCAGTCGTCGCTGAAGGCGTACTGCGTGTTCAGCCCGATGGAGGTGATCTTGGCGTCGCGATCCTTGTTGTAGTTCTCGATGACCATGAACGGGGTGACGAAATCGCCCGACTGGATGCGGTCGTTCTCGACCGCGCCCGGATTGGTCAACTGCGCGCCTGACCAGGTGGTGCCGAATTCCATGCGCTGGATGGTCTGCAGCTCCTGGAAATCCGAATGGTAGGCATCGAGCAGCATGTGCAGCTTGTCGTTCGGCTGGAACTCGACCACGCCCATGACGGAGTTGCGCTTGTAGAACGACGACTGCACGCCGTCCTTGTTGCCACCGATGATCAGGTCACCGGTGAGCTCGGGATAGGCCGCCTGGTCATACCCCGGATAGCCCCAGGGCTCGCGCGTCTGCGCCTGGTAGGGAGTCTTGTTGTAGGCGTAGCCCACCGCGATGCCGAGGGTGTTGTCGGCGAACTGGTCGATGTAGGTGAAATTGAAGCGGTCACCCGAATCCGGCAGCCCCGGGACATTCGCGTCCTGGTCGTTCATCTCGCGCTTGTAGCCAAAGGCCAGCTTGCGGTCCGTGAGCCTGAGCGGATGGACCGTGGCGATGTCGGTGGTGCCCGCGATGCCCTGGTAGGCCATGCCGGCGTCGGGCGTCTTGTAGATCTTGACCTGCGTCACGAGCTCCGAGGGGTACTGGTCGAATTCCACCGTGCGGTTGTCGTTGGTGGAAGCCTGCTCGCGACCGTTGAACGTGGTCACGGTGAAGTCGGGACCGAGACCGCGGATCGAGAGTGTCTGCGCACGACCGTTGGTGCGCTGCGCGGCGAGGCCGGGCAATCGGCCGATGGCTTCCGCGATCGACGCGTCCGGCAGCTTGCCGATGTCCTCGGCAGAGACCACCTCGACGATGGACGACTCGTCCTTCTTGACGGCGATCGAATCGGTGATGCTCTTGCGCAGGCCGGTGACGACCACCTCGCCGATCTCCTCGTCGCCCGCCTGGTCCTGCGCCAGCGCGGCGCCCGCGCCGGCCGCGAGGAATATGGCGCAGCCCGCCGCGGTGCCGATCTCGCCCGGACGGCGCCGGCGCGAAGGCCCGCGAGAACCCCTGGTGGATGCTTTCACTCTGTCCCCTCCTAACTACTTGTTCTGTTGCGCGCGACCGACGCTGCGGCGCGACTCCCTGGGCGCAAGGATGTTGGCAACACGGGCTGCTGGCAATCCTCATGCATACGTATTCAGGCGCCCCGCCGATCCGCGGCCACGCGCCCGGCATGCCGGCACCCCCGGCCAATCGCGGGTAAAAAAAAAGCCTCGCCGCGCGAGGGGGTCGGGCGGCGAGGCGCACGGGCTTCCGCACGGGGAAGCCCGTTGCTGATCCGGCTGCCGGTCGCGGCAGCCCCGGCATCGTGATCCCGGGACGGCGGGCCGACAATCGCCTGAATACGTATTCAGGCTGAATACGTATGCAACGGAACGGCGCTGTCGCTGGGTTAAGCTCCCGCCCCGACAACCATGAGCACCGCCGCCAAACAACTACCCGCCACGGGTCGCGCCGCACCGTGGTGGCGCGGCGCGACTATCTACCAGATCTATCCGCGCAGCTTCCTCGACACTAATGGCGACGGCGTCGGCGACCTGCCGGGCATCATCGAGCGGCTGGACTACGTTGCCTCGCTCGGCGTCGAGGCGATCTGGATCTCGCCGTTCTACCAGTCGCCGATGGCGGATTTCGGCTACGACATCGCGGATTACTGCGCGGTGGATCCGCTGTTCGGCACCCTCGCCGACTTCGACCGCCTGCTGGCGCGCGCGCACGACCTGCGGCTCAAGGTGATCATCGACCAGGTGCCGAGCCACACTTCGGACCAGCACGCGTGGTTCCAGGAGAGTCGCCAGAGCCGCGACAATCCGAAGGCCGACTGGTACGTGTGGGCCGACGCGCGCGAGGACGGCACGCCGCCCAACAACTGGCTGTCGATCTTCGGTGGCGTCGCCTGGACCTGGGAACCGCGCCGCGGCCAGTACTACCTGCACAATTTCCTCAAGAGCCAGCCGGACCTGAACTTCCACAATCCGGCCGTGCGCCGCGCCACGCTCGACAACATGCGCTTCTGGCTCAAGCGCGGCGTCGACGGACTGCGGCTCGATGCCATCAACTTCTGCTTCCACGACGCGCAGCTGCGCGACAACCCGCCGCGACCGAAGAAAGAACGGCGCGCCACCGGCGTGAGCGCCAACAACCCGTACGGCTTCCAGTGGCACCGCTTCAACAACACGCAGCCGCAAATGCTGCCGTTCCTCGAGGAGATCCGCGCGCTGCTCGACGAATATCCCGGCGTGGTCGCGCTCGGCGAGATCTCCTCGGACGATTCGACCGCGACGGTCGCCGAGTACACGCAGCCCGGCCGGCTGCACATGGCCTACTCGTTCGAATTGCTGAGCAACGACAGCTCGCCGCGGCACATCCGCGCCACGGTCGAGAAGCTGCGCCAGCGCGCGCCGGCGAGCTGGCCGTGCTGGACGATTTCCAACCACGACGTCGAGCGCGTGGTGAGCCGCTGGGGCTGGAGCGGCTATCCACCACACGCGGCGACGCAGTTGTCGGCGCTGCTGTGCGCGCTGCGCGGCTCGGTGTGCGTGTTCCAGGGAGAGGAGCTCGGCCTCGCCGAGGCCGACCTGCCCTACGAGTCGTTGCGCGACCCGTACGGCATCGCGTTCTGGCCGGCGTTCAAGGGACGCGACGGCTGCCGCACTCCGATGCCGTGGGATTCGAGCGAAAGCGGCGGATTCTCCAGGGGCACGCCCTGGCTGCCGGTGACGGCGCAACATCGCGCGCTGTCGGTGAGCGCGCAGGAGCGCGACCCGCATTCCGCCCTGCACGGCTTCCGGCGCCTGCTGGCGTGGCGTCGCGAGCAGCCGCTGCTGATCGACGGTGAAATCGAGTTCCTCGCGGCCACCGAATCGGTGCTCGCGTTCAAACGCTACGACGGCGAGCAGGCCATCCTCGCGGCCTTCAATCTGTCGGACGCGGCGGTCTCCGTCGCGCTGCCGGGGGTCGAAGTGAGCGGTATCATCACCGGCCACGGCCTTCCCGACGGCCAATTTGCAAGCGGAAAACTGCAGCTGCCGCCGCACGGCGTTGCCTTTTTCCGACTCGCAGCGCGTTGATTTGACTTACCTGCGCACGTCGCGCGCATCGCAGTAGCTTTTATCTCACGGGCCCGTGCATGATCGCTGCCTTGCAAGAGGGGGCGGCACGCACACCACGTGCTGCGATCGATGCACGACAAGCCCACATCCTTCGACATCGCCTACCTGGCCGGCGTGAGCCAGCCCACCGTGTCGCGCGCCTTGCGCGGCAGCCCCGCCGTCAGCCTCGAGACGCGCAAGCGCATCGAGGAGATCGCGCGGCAGCTCAATTACCGCGTCGACAAGAATGCGTCCAACCTGCGCTCGCAGCACTCGAACACGCTGGCACTGCTGCTGTTCGAGGATCCGACGCCCGACGACTCGCAGATCAATCCGTTTTTCCTGTCGATGCTGGGATCGCTGACCCGCGCGTCCGCGCGCCAGGGCTACGACCTGCTGATCTCGTTCCAGCAGCTCTCGAACGACTGGCAGCAGGA
>DASSRK010000135.1:0-20745 GCA_035701825.1 Steroidobacteraceae bacterium | reverse complement strand
CGCGCCGGGGCCATCGAGCAGCTCGTCCAGCGCCGTGAGCTGCCAGCCGGGCGCGGCGACGATCTGCAGGGGACTGCCCAGGTCGAACACGCGCCGGTCATGGCCGGCCGGCAGCGTGAGCCAGGCATGCGGCGCGCCGGAGGCGACGATCACGGTGTGCGCGCGATCCACGGCGCCCTCGAAGGCGCGCATGCTGGCGCGGTTGAAACTCTCGACGGCGGTGAAGCCGGCGTCCGCCAGCGCGCGCAGCATGGCGCGGCCGATCTCGCCCAGGCCGAACACCGCGATCGGCGCGTCGCGCGGCACGTCGAGGATGCGGCTCGCGACCAGCGCCTGCACGCCGCCGGTGCGGCCCTGCGGCAGGATGCGGCGCGCGCGGCCCAGCAACTCGCCGACGCCGCGCCAGGCGACGTGCAGGTTGCGGCACACCGTGCCCGCCTCGTGCGCGCGCTCGAAGGAGCGCAGCACCTGGTTGCCGATGGCGTGTTCGCCCTGCGCGACGGAGTCGAGGCCCGCCGCCACGCGCATCAGGCCGCCCACCGCGGCGGCGCCGTGCCGCACGCGCGGACGCAGGTGATCGGGATTTTCCGGATGGCTCATCAGCATGGCGCAGAACAGCTCCGCGGCCCACGCTGGCCGCTGCGACGCCAGCAGCCATTCGACCCGCGCGCAGCTTTCGATGCGCACCACGCCGGTGATCTCGCCGGCCTCGAGCAGCTGCCGCGCCGGCCCATCGTCCTGGGAGTCGAACGCCACGAGCGCCGCGCGCACCGCCGAGGGCGCCTCGCGATAACTCATGCCGACGAGGGCGAGCGGGATCATGGCTATCTCAACCGGACTCCGCGACCGTATCGACCAGCGCGGCCACCGTGTCGGGTGGCGTGCCCGGCAGGATGCCGTGGCCGAGGTTCACGATGCTCAGCCTGCCGTCCGAGGTCTGCTGGATGGTCTCGAGCAACGCGCGCGTGCGCTGGCGGATGACGTCGGCACTGCCTAACAACAGCACCGGGTCGATGTTGCCCTGCAGGATGTGCCGCGGGTACAGCTTGCGCGCCTCGCGCCATTCGGTGCGCCAGTCGAGCGAGAAGCCGCTGACGCCGCTGTCGCCCAGCAGGGGCATGAGGTGGTGGCCGCCGCGCACGAACAGCAGTGTCGGCACCTTGCGGGCGTTGAGTTTGGTCGTGATGCGCTGCAGGGCCGGCAGCGCGAAATCGCGATATTCGTCGGGCGCGAGCAACCCGCCCCACGAGTCGAACAGCTGAACCGCGTCCGCGCCGGCATCGACCTGCGCCAGCAGCAGGTCCGCGACCACGTCGGCGATGGTGTTGAGCGCGCGCTTCGCGAGCCCCGGGTCGCGATGCATGAGCGTGCGCGCTTCGCGGAAATCCTCGCTGCCGCCCCCGTCGACGCAGTAGGCAAACAAGGTGAAAGGCGCGCCGGCGAAACCCAGGATGCCGTACTTGCCGGCGAGCGTCTGCTTGAGGTGCGCCACCGCGCGCGGCAGGTAGTCGATGCGGCCCAGCACGCCGTCGAGGTTCCACGCGTCGTAGTCGGCGCCGCTGCGCAGCGGCTTGGCGATGCGTGGGCCTTCGCCCGGGCCGAAGCTCACGCCGAGCCCCATGGCCAGCGGCACCACCAGGATGTCGGAGAACACGATGGCCGCGTCGAGCTTGTAGCGCTCCAGTGGCTCGAGCGCCGCGCGCGTCGACAGTTCCGGCTTCTGGCACACGTCCCAGAAGCTGTGCTCGGCGCGCAGTGCGCGATAACCCGGCAAATAGCGTCCCGCCTGGCGCATCAGCCATACCGGGGGTCGGTCGAGCGCGTCGCCGCGCAACGCCGCGAGGAACCGCTCGCGCGAATGCATGTGATCGGAAACTCCCATGGAATCAAACGAAAGCGTAGGGCCGCGGTTCTTTCTTACTGTCACAGCTGTGTCATGGCGCAAGCCCCGCCGGTTCCCCGGCGCTAACATCCATGACCGAGTCGTGACATGAACTACACCTGGATCATCACCAAGTCGCAGCCGCACGCCGATAGCGTGGTGATCCAGCTGCGCCGGCAGGGCTTCCAGGCGCTGGCGATTCCCTGCATCGAACACCGCTGGCGCGACTGGGCCGAGCTCAAGCAGATCGGTGCGCGCAGCCCGGCGCTGCTGTTCGTAACCAGCCGCGCCGCCGCGGCCCGCATCGAAGTGCCGCCCGGCACGCGCGTCGCGGCCATCGCGCCCACGACTTCCGCCACGCTCGAAGCGCGCGGCATCCGCGTCGCGCTGACGGCGCATGGCGGCGTGCGCGAGCTCGCGAAGGCTGTGGCGGAATCGAGCGCGGTGGCCGATGGCAGCGAGGTGTTTTATCCCACGAGCGACGCCGCGCTGCGGCAACCGGAACATCTCGAAGCGGTGGCCACGTTGCGCCGGCGACTTCAGGTGCATGTGCAGGCCGTGTACTCGACCGGCGCACCGGACAACCTGAAGCAGGAACTGGCGGCGCTGCGCACGCCCTCGGCCGATCGCCCGCCGTCGGGCTACGCGTTCTGGAGCCCTTCGGCAATCCAGGCCTTCGCCGATGCCGGGGGCTTCGAACTACCCGCGGGTCCCGTGGTGCTCATCGGCGGCTCGACCATGCGCTGCTGGGAAGAAGTCGCGCCGCCAGCCTGGCGCCGCGCGTTCCGGCACGATGCAGAGACACCTTTGGAGTGGTCGCTGCGCTTCCTGCAAAGGGACAGCGCCGTGGCGAACGGGGACGGCTGACACCCTACTTGATCGACCCCGGCTTCCTCATCATCTTGCGGATGTCCGCCAGGTGCATCTCTTCCGCCGCGATCTGGTCGCGCGCGTATTCCTCGAGCAGGATGCTCTTGCCGGCGACGAGCTCCAGCAGGTCGTAGTAGGCCTGCAGGCCTACCTTCTCGTGCTCGTGCGCTTCCTTGAGGATCTCGTTGACGTCGTGCTGGTGGGTCTCGAGCAGCCCGCCGATCTTGAGCGACGGATGGCCGCCGAGCGCCGTGATGTGCTCGCCGGCGAGCACGGCGTGGGCGTTGGACTCGGTGGACTGGTCGCGCAGCCAGGCGACGATCGGGATGCGGTTGTGCCCGAAGATCATGAAGCTGTAGTGCATGTAGCGCACCACGCCCGCGAGCTCGAGCTCGAGGATGTGGTTCAGTCCGTCGATGATCTTCCTGGTGAGCTTCGGATCCAGTTCGGTATCGGTCATGGCGCGCTCCGGCGTGAAAACGCGCGCATGTTAGCTCACCCCGGGGCGGAAGTACTGCCTGCGAACGGCAATGCGAATCCGTCGCATCTTGCATCTTGCGGCGCCGCAGGGGCGCCGCAAGCGGTTCAGGCGATCAGGTTTGTTAGCTCGCTGGGCAGCGGGCCCGCGCCGTGGCGGATCGCCGCCGGCCCGGAGGGGAACACGTTGTGCAGGTCGAGCGCACCACGGCCCTGGTAGTTGTACTGACGCGCGTCCTCCGCGTCGTCGAAAATCGCGCGGCACAGGTCCATGACACTGTCCGATGCGCAGTGACCGTTCATCTGCTCGCCCGGGAATCTGCGGTTGGTCATTGGCGTCCTTTCCAACGTTGAGGTTGATGACGCCCAGTGTCTGCAGGTTTCGGGCCAGCCCCAATCGGCCATGCGGAGGTCCGCTGTCGTAGTTCACCGACAGGGATGGCAATTTTTACAACCGGCCGGGAACGTTCCTCCAGCCGGGCGCCCGATTCGTGGATACGCCCGGGGTGGCGGTCCGGTTTGCAGGAAACGTCCGGCAGGAATCGCAGACATGGCGCCTGCCGCCGACACGCGCCCGGCCCGGCGCGACTAGTTAGACGCCGGCGCGCGGATGGGCGCGTGCCGCGTGGCGGTGAGCACCAGCAACGAGACGCCCTGTCGCGGCAACGGGAACGCCAGCCGCAACCGGCCGTCGTGGCTGGGCTCGACCCTCGCGGGCTGCAGCTCGGCGAGTTGCCCGGCGGCGCGCAGCGAATTCCAGGCGGCCGCTTCGGGGCGCGCGGGCGAACCCATCTTCAGCCAGGCGGTGTAGGCGTTGCCGTGCGCATCGTCGACACGGAAGTGCGCGACGCGGGTACGTCGCCACGGCACTCCAGAGACGTCGACTTCCACGTTGGCCGCGGGTCCGGCGACGTCGTCATCGTGGTAGTGCCATACCAGCACTGCGAGCCGATCCGCGTCGCCGCTCGCGAGCACGCCGACATCCGGCGCGCCTCGCACCCCGTTGGCGAGGATGTCGTCGAGCGCCACCTGCGATGAGCTGTGCGCCGCCAACCAGCGTCCCTGCATCAGGCTCATCATGCGAAACACGTTGAGCACCGGCAGGTCGATTCCGTTGCTCGCCAACTGGCGGAAGCCGGCAAAGTACGGCTGGTCCTCGAATTCGAAGGCCCAGGTGAGCGCGCCCTGCAGGTTCACGCCGCGACGCGCCGCGAGCGCGTGCGCGCGCGCGAAACTCGCGGCCGTATAGCTCGCGTACAGGGCACTGTTGCGATAGCCGAGACGATCGCCCTGGCAGGCCGCGCAGCCATCCGGGTCCGATTCGCCGATGACGATGGGCTTGCCGGCGAGCGCGGGACGCGCGGCAATCATGGCGAAGGCCTTGTCGATGGTGTCGAGCTGCTCGCGGATGCCCATGCGCACGTGGCCGTCGACGAAGGTCGGCGCGCCCTTGGCGTGGAACGAGACGAAGTCGACCGGCGTGCCGGTGGCACCCGTGGCGTAGTTGCTGCCGGTCGCGATGTGGTCGAGGAATTTCTCCATGAACACGCCGCCGTGGCCCGCCGAGTCGGGGCCGCCGACGCGCGCGTCGGGCAGCGCGCGGCGCACGCCGGCGATCGCGTAGTCGTGCAGCTTGTAGAACTCTTCCGGCGTGCCCTTCCAGTACGCCGAGAGGTTGGCTTCGTTCCAGGTCTCGAACCACCAGGTGCGTACCTCGGCTGCGCCATAGCGCTCCACCAGGTGGCGCGTGACTTGGAAGCACAGCTCGGACCAGCGCGCATAGTCGCGCGGCGGCCAGGCCCAGCCGCCGTCCAGCGAGGTGCCGCTCGCGCCCGGGCGCCACGAGTGCTGGTACGGCAACGACGAGGGCGCCGAGCTCAAGGCCTGCGGCATGAACCCGAGCTGCACGTACGGCCGCACGCCGCTGTCGCGATAGGCGTCGAAGATCCCGTCGAGGATGCGCCAGTCGTAGCGCGGTTTTCCGTCGGCATCCTCCGTGTACACGTTGGTGCTGCCCCACTTCAACGCCGGCGTGCCGTCACCCGTGGTCAGGAGGTTGTGCGTGCGGAAATACACCTGCCCGGGACGCAGCGCACCGAGCTCGGAGAGCAGCAGGCGGCCGTTCTTCCGGGTCGCGTAGTTAGGTTCGTCGGCGCCGAAGAAGCGCCAGATGGGCACCACCTCGGAACCCGTGGCGCGCGCGTCCACCTCGATGCGCACCGGGAAATCATCGGCGGCCTCGCAGGTCGCGGCCGCGGCCAGCAGCAATGCGCCAAAGACTCGCCACATGTTTCCTCCCCGGACCGGCCCTGATGCGGGACGTTGCGCACGTTACACGCTGCGCGAACGGCTTCCCAGCGGGCATGATCCCCTTCGTGAAAAGGAATCGGTGGATGGCAATCCTCGTGGGCGGCGGGGTGGCCGCGCTGCTGGACATCCTCATGGCCATGCACACCTGGAGCTGGCGCGTGCCACGCGCCATCGCCGGTGGCCTGCTCGGCCCACGGGTGTTCAAGGACGAGTCCTTGGCGATCTGGTCGCTCGGCCTGTTCCTGCACTTCTTCATCCTGTGGGTGGCCGCGGCTATCTACTACGCGGCGAGCCGGCGCATGGCCTTCCTCCGGCAGTACGCGCTGGTTTGCGGGTTGTTCTACGGCATCGCGATCTGGCTGGTCATGAACCTGGTGGTCGTGCCGCTGTCCGCACTCCACAACTACGGGCCGTTCGAGTACACCGCGCTGGTGCAGGGACTCCTGGTCCACATGCTGCTGGTCGGCCTGCCGATTTCTTTCGCGGTGAAGCAGCTCGCGCCCTGGTCCGAGGGCTGTGCGCCGACCTTCACGTGCACCCAGTCGAAGTCCGCGTAGCCCGGCTCGCCGCCGGCCGGGTTGAACGAGAACAGCGCCGGGCGCGCGCCTTTCCACCAGCTGAAGCGCAGCTTCACCGGGTCGCCCCAGGGCGTGAACGAGACCCCGTCGTCGGTGCTGAATTCGTAGCTCACCATCTGGTCCGCGACCCTGAGGCGCAGCACCACCGGACTGCCCTGCAGCCCGGGGCCGCGCACCATCGCCCCGGCGGAAGACCACGTGAGGTAGGGCATGCCGCCGCTCATCACCACGCCTATCCAGTTGGGTTGCACCTGGAGGACGCCGAGGCCCGCGCGCTGCCCGTCGCGCATGCCGTCGATGTCCATGCTCGTGGTGACCTCCATCGCCGGCCCCTGCAGGACCTGCGTGAGCGTATTGCGCGCGGCCAGGAAGTCGACGGCACGCGTCGCCTCGAGCCGCAGGAATCCCGGGCGCGTCGCGAGACTCCAGTTCGCATCGAGCGGGTTGTGGTTCCACTCCCACTGCACGCCCAGCTTGCGCGCCGAGAACTCGTCGGAGGCCTGGAGCGCCACCGGCTTCCAGGTGCGGCCGACATCGGGAACGGCGTGCGTCAGCACCGGCTGTCCCGTCGTGGTCGAGCCTTCGACCGGATCGCCGATGAGCGGCCAGTCGTCCACCCAGCGAACGGGCTGCAGGTGCACGATGCGCCCGAAGGCGCCGGTGCTGTTGAAATGCACGAACCAGCCCGCGCCTTTCGGCGTCTCGACGTAGCCACCCTGGTGCGGTCCCTGGATCGGCGTGTTGCCGGGCGCCAGTACCGTGCGCACTTCGTACGGGCCGTGGATGTCCTTGGAGCGCAGCACCGCCTGCGGCCCCTGCTCCACGCCGCCGAACGGCGCGAAGATGTAGTACCAGCCGTTGCGCTTGAGTAGTTTGGGGCCCTCGAGCACCGGCAGGTTCACCGGGTCTTCCACGATCACCTGGCCGGCATCCAGCACCTTCGTGCCGTCCGCGCTCATGCGATGCAGGATCAGCGGCCCCGCGCCGACGCGCGAGTGGATGAGCCAGGCCTTGCCGTCGTCGTCCCAGAACGGGCACGGATCCTCGAGGCCGGGCCCGGCGATGACCGCGACCGGCGCAGTCCATGGGCCCTCGGGCTTCTTCGCCGACACCATGAAGATGCCTTCGGTCGGCGTCGGGAAATATATATAGAAGTGTCCGTCGTGGAAGCGCAGCGCCGGCGCCCACACGCCCGCGCTGTAGCGATGCCCCATCGCGGCGAAGAAGCGCGCGCGTTCCGAGCCATCGCTGAAGCCCAGGGGACCCGGCAGGTCGTATTTCGCATCGAAGGTCAGCTTCGGCAGCGCGTGGCCGATCAGTCTCCAGTGCACCAGGTCGCGCGACTCCAGCAACGGCAGTCCCGGCGAGAAATGAAACGACGACGCCGTCATGTAGTAGCGCGCGCCGACGCGGATGACGTCCGGATCCGAATAGTCCGCGAACAGGATGGGATTGCGGTATTCGGCACTCGCCGCGCTCGCCGGCGCCCCGGGCAATGCCGACGCGAGGACCAGGCTGACTACCCACGCGCGTTTCATTTCGGGCGTTCCTCGAGGCGATGGCGCCAGTTGGCCTGGTATTCGAGCAGCCCGGGGATGCGCATGGGCGCGACGTTCTGCAGTGGAATGCTGCCCGGCGCGGGCAAGCCAGCCAGGTGTGCGGCGACACGCGTGCCGCCGCCCTCCGGGCAGATGCGCACCGTGCCCACGGGCACGCACGCGCCCAGCACTCCGGCGAACAGCGGGTTCCGCGCCAGCGGCCCATCGACGAAGATTTCGCCCGCGGTTCCGAGCGACTCGATGAGCTGCGCCGTCATCAACGCCGAATAGAGCGTCGCCAACGCGGCGCGTTGCGTCGCGGTCATGCCGTCGATGCCTTCGATCTTGCCGAGCCGCCCCGAGTACGGCCCGGCGCTGGCGAACGACGGCAGCGCGATCGCGCCGCGCGCCAGGATCTCGATCAGTGCATCGATGGTGGGCTCGGCCGCGCCCTGCGCGATCGCCTCGTACTCGCGGCCTCCCATGTAGCGCGCGGTCGCGATCGGCGCGCCGAACAGGTTGACGTTGGCGAGCATGTCGCGCTCTTCACGCAGGCGGCGCAGGTCGCCGCGATTGGCCATCACGATGGTCCAGGTGCCGCTCGACACCACCGTGAACGCCTCGCGCTCACGGTCCATGAGGAATCGCAGGTACGACGCATTCGAATCGTGGATGCCGCAGGCCACCATGCAGCCCTGCGGCAATCCAGTGGCCGCGGCCACGCTGCCGCGCAACCAGCCGAGCTGGTCGCTGGCGCGATGCATCGAGGGCATGAGCCGCGCCCAGCCCTGCATGCGCGCCAGCGCCGAATATGACTGGTCATGGGGACGCCACAGGTCGGTGTGCGTGCCGAGCGAGGTCACTTCGCTCGCCATCACGCCCGAGAGGCGCCACGACCAGTACTGTGGATAGAGAAGAATGTGCGCGACCCGCGCCCATGCTTCCGGCTGGCGCGACTGCAGGTAGTAGAGCTGTCGGCCGAGGTTCAGCCCCTGCGGCAGGTTCGGCGAGAAGGTGAGCGCGAACGGATCGCGTCGCCGGGCGTACTCCTCGGCCACCTCGTCGAAGCAGGTGTCCTCGTAGTCGGGCGCGGCGATCACCGCACCGTCGTGGTCGACCAGCACCGCGGCGGCGCCATGCGCGATGGGCACGATGCCGACCACGCGCTCGCGCTCGGGCGCGCCGCGCAGGGAGTCCATCAACCACTCTTCGATCGCGATCACGTCGAGCTGGCGCGTCGCGGCGCCAGGCACGCTCGCGTTCTGGCGTCGCGTGCTCCAAATCTCCTGCCCCCGCACGGGGTCCACCAGTGCCAGCTTGGAGTTCGTCTTGCCGACGTCGAGGACGGCGATCAGCGGCGCAGTGCTCATCGGCGCCGCACCAGCGCCGGCACCGCGACCACCAGGATCAGCAGCGCGCCGGTGAAGATCGACATCACGATACCGGGGATATTCATGAGTCCGAGCCCGAAGGTGATCAGCCCGAATACCAGTGCCGCGAGCACCACGCCGAGGATACTGCCCTTGCCGCCCCACACGGAAACGCCGCCGAGGATCACCATGCTGATGATCTCGAGTTCCCAGCCCTGCGCGATCGACGGCCGCGTGGAACCGAGGCGCGAGGTCAGCAATACCGCCGCGAGACCGCTCGCCAGCCCCGTCAGCGCAAACAACGCGAAACGATAGCGATCGACGGCGATGCCGGAGAAGCGCGTGGCCACCGGGTTCGCGCCGATGGCGAACACCGCGCGGCCCCAGCGCGTGCCGTGCAGGAACATCCCGTACAGCACGGCCAGCAGCACGAACAATGCGAGCTCGATGGACACCGGCCCGGCGAGATACCCCTGCCCGAACAGCGCAAAGCTGTCGGGGTAGTTCTTCAGCACGCGATCGCCCAGCACCGCGTAGGCGGCGCCGCGAAACAGCGTCATGGTGCCGATGGTCGCGACGATCGACGGTACGCGCCCCACGGTCACCAGCAGCCCATTGATGCAGCCGGCCGCGAGCCCCGTGCCGCAGCCCAGGATCGCAAGCGTGGCGGTGCCGGCGCCCTGCCCGGCCGCGAGGCCCATCGCGACCGAAGCCAGCGCGATGACGCCGGCGACGGAGATGTCGATCTCGCCGGCGATGATCAGCAGCGCCAGCGGCAATGCCACCAGCGCACGCTCGGTGAAGTTGAACGTCGCGTCGGACAGCGTGTCGACGTCGAGGAAGTACGGCGAGAGCGCCGAGAACAGCACGAACTCGAGCACCAGCACCAGCGCCAGCATGCTCTCCCAGCGCCTGAAGACCGCGAGGTTCATCGCGCCTCCAGGATCGATCGCGCGTGGCGCCGCTGCCGCGCGCTCAGCAACACCGCGACCACGATGACCACGCCGTTGATGAACATCTGCCAGAACGCCGAGATGCCCACCAGCGGCAGGCTGTTGCGAATGATGCCGAGGAACAGGCAGCCGAGCAGCACGCCCAGCGCGGATCCCGCGCCGCCCGCGATGACCACGCCGCCAATCAGGCAGGCGGCGATGACCTGCAGCTCGAAGCCGAGCGCGATGTCGGTGTAGGCCACGGCGAAGCGCGAAACCCACAGGTAGCCGGCGAGACCGGCAATCGCGCCGGCCACGACATAGGCGATGAATTGCATGCGCCCCGGGTCGATGCCCGAGTACGCCGCGGCCTCGGGATTGCCGCCCGCGGCGTACAGGTTGCGCGCGATGCGCGCGTGGCGCATCGCGAACATCGCCGCGACGGCGCACAGCAGCGCGATCCAGGTGAGCGTCGAGAGGCCGGCGAACGGCGCGCGCGTGAAGCCCACGAAGTCGCGCGACATCTCGTTCTCGTTGACCCAGGCGCCACGCGACAGCAGGTAGATCGCGCCGCGGTAGATGGAGAGCGTGCCGAGCGTCACCACGATGGGCGGCAGCCTCAGCTTCCAGACCAGGACGCCGTTGAAGGCACCCAGCAGGCCACCGGCCACCAGCGTCAGCGCCAGCACCGGCGCGACGCCCGCGGCGGGATACGCGCGGTTGAACAACGCCGCCAGCATGCCGCAGAGCGCCAGGTTCGCCGCCATCGAAAGGTCGATGCCGCGCACCAGGATGACCAGCATCTGGCCCAGCGCCAGCATGATGAGGAGCGCGGTGTCGTCGAGCAGGCCGGCCACATTTCGTGGCGAAGCGAACACCGGGAATCTCGCGGCGACCGCGACGAACAGCGCCAGTGTCAGCAACGCGAGGTTCAGGTCGCGGCGCGCGCTCTCGGACCAGCGGCGGTACGGCGCGATCGTCATGCGTCGCTGGCCGCGCGCAGCAGCGCTTCGCTGGTGGCTGCGGCGCGCGTGAACTCTCCGCGCAGCCTTCCACGACGCATCACCAGCACGCGATCCGACATGGCGATGACCTCGGGCAGCTCCGAGGAGATCAGGATCACGCCATGGCCGGCAGCCGCGAATTCGCTGGTCACCGCGTGCACCGCGGCCTTGGCGCCCACGTCGATGCCCTTGGTCGGCTCGTCGAGGATCAGCACGCCGGGCTTGCGCGCCAGCCACTTGGCGAGCACCACCTTCTGCTGGTTGCCGCCCGACAGGCTGTGTACTGGCTGGGCCGGCTCCTGCGCCTTGATGGAAAGTTTCTGCATCCAGTGGCGCGCGAGCTCGTTCTCCTCGCGTGCGCGGATCCAGCCGCGCGGCGCCAGCGCCGCCAGGTTCGGCAGCGCGATGTTGGCGGCGATCGAAAACGGCAGGATGCTGCCCTGCCCTTGCCGGTCTTCCGGCACCAGCGCGATGTCCCCCTGCGCGCGCACCCGGCCCGCGTCCGGGCGCTCGGTGCCGAACAGGACCTGTGCGAGCTCGCTGCGACCCGCGCCGACCAGCCCGTAGATGCCGAGGATCTCGCCCCGCCGCAGCGTGAACGACACGTCCGCGAATTCGCCGGCGCGGCCGAGGCGCTCGACCTCCAGCAGCGCCTCGCCCGGCGTGCTGTCCTGCTTCGGGAACAGCTGCTCCACCGGCCGGCCGACCATGAGCCGGATCAGCTCCTCGCGCGAAGCCTGCGCAAGCGCGCCCGCGCCGACCGACGCGCCATCGCGGAATACGGCGTAACGATCGGCGAGCTCGAAGATTTCTTCGAAGCGATGCGTGATGAACAGCAGCGCGCAGCCCCTGTCGCGCAACTGGCGCGCGATGCGGAACAGCTCGGCGCATTCGCGCCGCGACAGCGAGGCCGTGGGCTCATCGAGGATCAGCAGGCGCGACTCGTTGACCAGCGCCCGCGCGACCTGCACCACGTGCTTCTGCGCAATGCCGAGCGCCGCCACCTGGGTGCCGGGCCCGAAATCCGCGCCCAACTCGCGCAGCACCGTGGAGGCGCGCGCTTGCAGCGTCCGCCAGTCGACCAGCCCGCGGCGCGCCGGGTGCGCGTTGATGAACAGGTTCTCGGCCACGCTCAGGTGGTCGAACACCAGGCACTCCTGGTGTACCACGCCGATGCCGAGATCGCGCGCCGTGACCGGCGTGGGCATGCGCGCCGGCGCGCCGTCCAGGTGGATAGTCCCCGCGTCGGGTTGATGCACGCCCGAGAGGATCTTCACCAGTGTCGACTTGCCGGCACCGTTCTCCCCGAGCAGCGCCGTGATCGAGCCGCGGTGCAGCTCGAGGTCGACTCCGGCCAGTGCCCGCACTCCGCCGAAGGACTTCCGGACGTCGGTCAGCGTCAGCAGGGGCGCAGGCACGCAGTGGTGTTCCGGTGGCGGATCAGAAAATCTTGGCAAAGTCGGCCACGTTGCCGGCGTCGTAGACGAAGGGCTTGCTCATCGCGCCGATACCATCGGGGCCGACGGCCACCTCACCCATGCGTCCAGTGGGCACGGGCTTGCCAAGGTCAGCGCCGCGCGCCAGCCGTGTGGCGATCTGCATGGCCGAGTACCCGAGGTCGATGGGATTCCAGATGGCGAACTTCGGCACCACCCCCTTCTGCACATAGCCCGCGAGCTCCGACGGCAACCCCAGGCCCGTGACCTTGATCCTGCCGGCCATGCCCTGGTCTTCGACGGCGCGCGCCGTCGCGACGATGCCCACCGAGCTGATGCTCACCAACACCGCCAGGTCCGGATGCTGCTGGATCAGCGCCACCGCCTCGCGATACGACTTGTCGGAAACGTCGTCGCCGTACACCACCGCGACCAGGTCGAGTCCCGGGTGCTGCGGCAGCGCCTTGCGCATCTCGGCCAGCCAGGCGTTCTGGTTGGTGGAGGTCGGCGTGGCGGACACGACGGCGAACTTGCCCTTCCCCTGGCCATCGACCTGGGGCATGAGCTCCGCCGCCAGCGCGACCACCGTCTCGCCGATGAGCGGGTCGGAGGACGGCGCCAGGTGCATGAGCCGCCCGGCCGGCGCGACCGCCGAATCGTACGAGATCACCTTGATGCCGCGGTCCAGGGCCTTCTTGAGCGTCGGCACCAACGCGTCCGGATCGTTGGCCGACACGGCGATCGCATCGACGCGCTGTGCGATCAACGAGTTCAGCGTCTCGATCTGGCCTTCGGCGGTGGGCGTGGTCGGCCCGGTGAAGATCACCTCGGCGCCGAGCTCCCGGGCGGCCTGGTCCGCGCCCTTGTGGACCGCGTCGAAGAAGCCATTGCCCAGCGACTTCGCCACGATGCCGACGCGGGTGCGCGCAGGCCGCGCCGGTTCATTCCCGCCACAGCCCGCCAGCGCGGCCAACACGGCGCACGCGGCCGCAAGGATCGTTCTTCTGACCACTGAACCCCCGGATCGCCCTAACTAGGCAATCTTCTCGATCTCGTCTTGCGGCGTGACCTGGGCCACGATGACCTTGATGCCGGCGGCGCGGAAATCCTCGAGCTCCTCGGGGCGCGCGCCGTCATCCGTGACGATGGTGTTGATGCGATCGAGGCCCGCGACGATCATCGCGGACTTGCGCCGCAGCTTGGAGCTGTCCGCCATGACGATGACGTGCTCGCTGCGCTTCAGCAGCTTGGTCTGCGCCTGCACGATGAGCGGGTCGGCTTCCATCATGCCGAAGCGGTTGAGCCCGTAGCAGCCCACGAACAGCTTGTTGCCCCAGAAACTCTGGACGGTGTCGTTCTCGAACGGCGACAGCACGATGTTCTGCTCGCGGAAGATCGTGCCGCCCGGCAGCGTGATGCGGTTGCGGCTGGTGGCGAATAGTTTGGCCGCGATCGGGAACGAGTTCGTGAGGATGTCGAGGTCGGAGTCCTGGAGGAACTCGACCAGCGCGTAAGTCGTCGTGCCGCCGTTGATGATGATGCTTTCGCCGGGCCCGATGAGCGCCGCGGCGGCGCGCGCGATGGCGCGCTTCTGCGGGACGCTGACGTCCTGGCTCATCGCGAACGGCATGCCGACCAGGTGCGGCTGGTGGCGCGGGCGCACCGCCTCGGCGCCGCCGCGGATGCGTTTCACCTCGCCGCGCTCGGCCAGCGCATTGATGTCGCGGCGGATGGTGGCTTCCGAGGCTCCGAGCAGATCGAGCAGGTCCCCGACACTGACGATGGAGCGCTCCTCGACGAGCTTCAGGATCAGGTTATGGCGCTCTTTTTCCAGCATGGATGCCTCTTTCCCGAGTGCATGATCGAATCTGCACGTGATTGATTGTATATGACCGTACCGTGTGTTACACAGCCTCTCTTTAATAAAGGTGAGGCCGGGCCGTACTTTAGCGCCCGAACCGCGCCCTGGAGACATTGATGACCGTGGTCCAGAAGGCGCCCGAGTCCCCTCTCGAGATTGGCAGCGGCTGGGATGACGCGCACGCGGCGCGGCTCTCGCCGGCGGAGCTCCTTTTATATCGATCCAACCTGCTCGGCAGCGACAAGCGCATCACCAATTTCGGGGGCGGCAACACCTCGGCGAAGCTCAAGGAGAGGGACCCGCTGACGGGCGCCGAAGTCGAGGTGCTGTGGGTCAAGGGTTCGGGTGGCGACCTCGGCACCATGAAGCTCGACGGCTTCGCCACGCTCTACCTGGAGAAATTCCGCGCGCTGGAGAAGTTCTACCGTTCCCCTTCGGAGGGCGCGACCGACAACGACGCCGTCATGGTGCCGCTGTACGCGCACTGCGCCTTCAACCTGAACCCGCGCGCCGCCAGCATCGATACGCCGCTGCACGGCCTGATCGACCGCGCGCACGTCGATCACATGCATCCCGACGCGCTCATCGCGATCGCCGCCTCGGCCGATTCGCAGAGGCTCACCGAGGAGATCTTCGGCGGCGAGATCGGCTGGCTGCCGTGGATCCGGCCGGGCTATGAGCTCGGGCTCAAGTTGCGCGAACTCACGCGGAAGAACCCGAAGCTCAAGGGCGCCGTGCTCGAAGCGCATGGGCTGTTCACCTGGGCCGATACATCGAAGGCCTGCTACGAGAACACGCTCGACATCATCAACCGCGCCTCCACATGGCTGGCCGGCAAGAGCCGCGGCAAGCGGCCGTTCGGCGCCGTCGCCACGCCGGCGCTCACCATCGACCGCCGGCGCGAGATCGCGGCCGGCATCATGCCGGTGATCCGCGGCGCGATTTCCTCGTCCGCCGAAGGCGCGGCCAGCTACAAGGTCGGCCATTTCGACGACAGCGAGACGGTGCTCGATTTCGTCGGCGGCGAGCGGCTCGCCGACCTCGCCGCGCTCGGCACCTCCTGCCCCGATCACTTCCTGCGCACCAAGATCTGGCCGCTGGTGCTGCCCTTCGATCCGGCGCGCGACTCGCTCGACGTGCTCGCTTCGCGCGTGAATCCCGCCATCGCCAGCTACCGCAAGCGCTACGCAGCCTACTACGACAAGTGCAAGCGCCCCGACTCGCCGCGCATGCGCGATGCAAACCCGGTGGTCTACCTGGTGCCCGGCGTGGGCATGATCACCTTCGCCGCCGACAAGGCCACGGCACGCGTCGCGGGCGAGTTCTACATCAACGCCATCAACGTGATGCGCGGCGCGGCCAGCGTGTCCACCTACCGGGGCCTGCCCGAGCAGGAAGCCTTCGACATCGAGTACTGGCTGCTCGAGGAAGCCAAGCTGCGGCGCATGCCTGCAGCCAGGCCGCTGGCCGGACGGGTGGCGCTGATCACCGGTGGCGCCGGCGGCATCGGCGTCGCGACCGCGCGCCGGCTCATGGACGAGGGCGCCTGCGTGATCCTGTGCGACATCGATCGCGAGGCGCTGGCCGGCGCCGAGTCCGAGTTGCGCAAGGCCTACGGTGCCGACCAGCTGTCGAGCTCGTGGGTGGACGTGACCCGCGAGGACGCCGTCACCGCCGGCTTCCGTGACTGCGCATGGAAGTTCGGCGGCGTCGACATCTGCGTGTCCAATGCCGGCATCGCCTCGGCCTCGCCCGTCGATGAGACCACGCTCGCGCTGTGGCAGAAGAACATGGACATCCTGGCCACCGGCTACTTCCTGATCGCCCGCCAGGCGTTCCAGTTGTTCAAGGCCCAGGGCATCGGCGGCTCGATCGTTTTCATCGGCTCCAAGAACGCCCTCGCCGCCTCGCCGGGGGCCGCGGCCTATTGCACGGCCAAGGCGGCCGAGCTCCACCTGGCACGCTGCCTGGCGCTGGAAGGCGCGCCGCTCGGCATCCGCGTCAACGTGGTCAATCCGGACGCGGTGTTGCGCGGCTCGCGCATCTGGCAAGGCGAATGGGCCCAGCAGCGCGCCGCCCAATACAAGAAGAACGTGGACGAGCTCGAAGGCGTGTACCGCGAGCGCAGCCTGCTCAAGCGCAGCGTCTATCCTGAAGACGTGGCCGAAGCCGTGGCATTCTTCGCCTCGGAGCGTGCCGCGAAGTCGACGGGCAACATCATCAACGTCGACGCCGGGAACGCCACCGCCTTCACGCGCTGAGTCTCGGGGGAACCGATGGCCTTTGCCGATCCGCGCGACGCGAACTTCATCGCGTCGGCCAACAAACCGCACGCCGCCGCGCTGGCGGCCGATTACGCCGCGCTCGGCACGCAACTCGCGCGACGCGGCGTGGACATCGACGCCGTCACCAGGCAGGTCGCCGCCTTCAAGGTGGCCATCCCCTCCTGGGGTGTCGGCACCGGCGGCACGCGCTTCGGGCGTTTCCCCGGGCCCGGCGAACCGCGCAACGTGTTCGAGAAGCTCGAGGACTGCGGCGTCATCCACCGGCTGACCGCCGCGACGCCCACCGTGTCGCTGCACATTCCCTGGGACCGCACCGACGACTTCATCGCGCTGCGCGAGCATGCCGAGGCACTCGGACTCGCCTTCGATGCGATGAACTCCAACACCTTCCAGGACCAGCCCGGCCAGGCGCGTTCGTACAAGTTCGGCAGCCTCACGCACACCGATCCCGCAGTGCGCGCCCAGGCCGTGGCGCACAACATCGACTGCATCAAGGCCGGCGCCCTGCTCGGCTCGCGCGCGCTGACCGTGTGGATCGGCGACGGCGCCAACTTCCCCGGCCAGTCGCACCTGGGCCAGGCGTTCGAGCGCTACCTCGAGTCGATGGCGACCATCTACAAGGCGCTGCCGGCCGACTGGCGGATGTTCATCGAGCACAAGATGTACGAGCCGGCGTTCTACGCCACCGTGATCCAGGACTGGGGCAGCTCGCTGATGGCCGCGCAGACGCTTGGGCCGAAGGCGTTCTGCCTGGTGGACCTCGGCCACCACGCGCCCAACGTGAACATCGAGATGATCGTCGCGCGGCTGATCCATGCGCGGCGGCTGGGCGGATTCCATTTCAACGATTCGAAGTACGGCGACGACGACCTCGATGCCGGCTCGATCGAGCCGTTCCGGCTGTTCCTGGTGTTCAACGAGCTGGTCGAGGCGGAGCTGGCCAAGGCCGATTTCAAACCCGCGCACATGCTCGACCAGTCGCACAACGTGACGGATCCGATCGAGAGCCTGATGACCAGCGCCATCGAGCTGCAGCGCGCCTATGCGCAGGCGTTAATCGTGGAACGCGGCAAGCTCGCCGAGTACCGCGCCGCCAACGACGTGCTGATGGCAGCCCAGACGCTGAAGCGCGGCTTCACCACGGATGTCTCGCCGATTCTCGCCCAGGCGCGGGTGTCGAAGGGCGGCGCCATCGACCCGGTGCGCGCGTACCGGGATTCCGGCTATCGCCAGCGCTGCGCCGAGGCGCGGCCCGGAAAACAGAATACCGGCGGTGGTATTGTCTAACTATGACGGTAATCAACAGCGTCGCTGACCTGCGCGAGCTCGCCCGCAAGCGCGTGCCGCGCGCCATCTTCGACTACGCGGATCGCGGCTCGTATGACGAGATCACGTTCAACCGCAATCTCGACGACCTGCACGCCATCCAGCTGCGCCAGCGCGTGATGGTGGACGTGTCGAAGCAGCAGCTCGCGACCAACATCCTGGGCGAGGACTGGACCATTCCGATGGGCATCGGGCCCACCGGCCTTACCGGCCTGTTCCACGCCAACGGCGAGATGCTCGGCGCGCGCGCCGCGCAGGCCTTCGGCGTGCCGTTCTGCCTGAGCACGCTGTCCATCGGGTCCATCGAGGACGTGCGCAGCGCGGTGCAGAAGCCGTTCTGGTTCCAGGTCTACCTGATGCGCGATCGCGGCTTCAACGTCGAGCTGCTGGAGCGCGCCAAGGCCGCCAACTGCTCGGCCATCATGCTGACCGTCGACATGCCGGTGCAGGGGCTGCGTCGCCGGGATGCGAAGAATGGTCTATCTATTCCGCCACGCCTGACGCTGAAGAATGCGTTCGAGGTCGCGATGAAGCCCACCTGGGCATTGAAGGTCCTGATGGGCAAGCGCCGCACCTTCGGCAACCTTGAGGGGCGCATGGCCGAGGGCGCGGGGTTGAAGACGCTCGCCGAGCGCATCGCGCAGCAGTTCGATCCCACCGTCACGTGGAAGGACTTCGCGTGGCTGCGCCAGCAGTGGCCGCGCAAGATAATCATCAAGGGCATCCTCGATGCGGAAGACGCGAAGATGGCCTGCGAGGTGGGTGCCGATGCGATCGTGGTGTCCAACCACGGCGGTCGGCAGCTGGATGGTGCGCGATCGACGATTTCCGCGCTGCCTGAAGTTGTCGATGCCGTCGCCGGCCGCCTGGAGGTGTTGTTCGACGGCGGGGTGCGCACCGGGCAGGATGTGCTCAAGGCCCTGGCGCTGGGCGCGAAGGGTTGTTTGGTTGGGAAGGCGTTCCTCTACGCATTGGCCGCGCAGGGCGAAGCTGGCGTGGCGTTGATGCTGGACATCATTCGCAAGGAGTTGGCCGTGAGCCTGGCGCTCACTGGCGCCAATGACGTGCGGAAGGTGACGTCGGAGATTCTAGTCACGCGTTGACTTCGCAATGACGCTAACCGCCAACCGGTAGTTCGGACCATGCGCCGGCATCGATATTGGCATTGATCTTGTGAGCTAGCTCTTCAACCGCTGGGAAATCTGTCTGTAGCGTGCTTTTCATGAGATCGACCGCATCGTCGCCCGGCTGGCACTGAATGTATCGACAATTGGACTCGAGCCAAGCCGAGCCCGGGCCACATTCGTACCCACGTTCGCACGCCGCCAACCACCAGGCCCACTGAGCCTGTGTTGAGTTTTCGGAACTTCCCGACAGCATTCCCTGAAGCTCTCCAATCTTCCACAAAACTTCCGGCTCCTTGCTCTTCAGGGCCGTCATGAGCAGTTCCTTTGCGGTCAACGAGTCAAACGCCTCCTTGGGCTTCGTCGCATCTTCGCTTCGCGTTCCAATACGTAGATCATAAAGCCGTGATTCCGCAAGCGCGGTAAGCGCTAGCGGTTGGCCGCCCGTAGCAGCGAGCCGGAGCCATTTGCCAGCATCGGCGTATTCAGTCTTGGCTGGTTCAATCAGCTTTCGACACCTTTGATCAATCGCCTGGACAATCTCGATGCTCTGTTCCTGCTTCCTAACTACACGCTGCAGCGCCTCATCAAGCGTCAACCAACCGCTTCCGTTCCGGCGCCTGAATATCGCTCTAAACTCCCTATCGCAGTAGGACAACGCAGCGTAAACATAGTATTGAGCATCAATATTGCCTGTTTCCGCTTCTTTGATGATGCTACCGACGAACTCGTCATAGTCATTTGAGCCAAGAAATCGTTGACGTAGCGTGGGGGCGCTTGGTGGTTCAGCAGGCACGCCACCAGTTCGTCGCGGCCCGACATCGATCTGACTCGGGGCATCGGGTGGTCCGTTGGACGATTGCCCTTCGGCATTGCGCGCACTTACCGGGCTCAACTTCCCTGCACTTTCACTACCTTCAGGAGAGCGATCTGAGCGCAACAAATATAGCGTGGCGGCGCTGGTGACGATCGCCACGCAGACAAGAATTGCGATTCGGCTTCTGCTCAAGTCTTCCTCCGTAGCAGCTCGACGCCCAACTGAATGATGCGTCGAATAAGGCGCGAAAAATCTCAGTTGCAACGAACAATGCCTACCCATTCTCCGTAAAGCTGGCCGTTATAAAAAAATCTTTGCCTGCTCAGGCAAAATCCGGCTTCGGACGCCATGACGTACGACGACCCGTTCGATGTGGCGTAGTTGACTGAACCGCCACTCCCCGTGCCAGAGGGCGTGGCTCCAATCACCCTGCCTTGCCTGTCTATCGGCTGTCCATTCGCGTTTCGGGCAGAGCCTTCCACGTATTTCCACTGATATGTTGCCGTTGCCGACTGTCGAATAAATTGCGCCTTGGTTCCGTCTGCCCACACTACTGTGACAATAGTACCTGGCTTAATGGAGGGGCTAAGCGGGCTGATTCCGCGGTCAATGGTGAGTACACGCATAATCGCGGTACTTGTATCTGCGTCCAGCGCGTCATTGTTGATGAACGAGCCGCCGTAGTCCGATGGTATCGTTACTTGCGCGATCGGATCAGAGCGCAGCGTGCCAAACAACTGCTGATCGATGTATTCCAAGCTCGCTCCCTCTCCCGCTCCGCCGCCGATTGGAATTCCTTGGCTGTCGACTATGGTTCCGGTGACATTCCTAAGCTCCTGGTAACAAGGCTCTGTAGCCGGACACACGTTCACGACGTTTCCAGTGACTTTTACAAATGCGGATCGGCTGTTGTTCCCACTTACCGTAAGGTAGGT
>DASSRK010000134.1:0-6153 GCA_035701825.1 Steroidobacteraceae bacterium | reverse complement strand
CGCGATGCCGCGGCCCGCGACCATGAGGATGAGCGTCGCGACGATGGGCTGCATGCGCGCATGGACCACGAGCACGCCGTTCCACAGGCCGCAGATGGTGGCGACCAGCAGCGCGGCGCCGAGCGCGAACCACAGCGGGTGGTCGCTGGTGTTCGTGCCCTCCGCGCTGAATCCGCCGCCCACCAGCAGCGCGGCCACGGCCGCGGCGATCGCCACCACCGCGCCCACCGAGATGTCGAGGCCGCGGATCGCGATGACCAGCGTCATGCCCAGCGACACGATCATGAGGGGCGCGGCGCGATTGAGGATGTCGACCAGGTTCCCGTACAGGTGCCCGTCGCGCCAGCTGATCGCGAGGAACGAGGGATTGAAGCCGGCATTCACCAGCAGCAGCAGCGCGAGCGTCAGCGAAGGCCAGAACAGCGCATGTTGCGCCAGGCGCTTCACGGCGGGCCCCCGGCCGTGTCGCCGGCGATCAATGAATAGACGGCATCTTCGCCGGCGTCACCGGGCAGTTCGCCGGCCTTGGTGCGGTCGCGCAGCACCAGGATGCGGTCGGAGACGCGCACCACTTCCTCGATCTCCGCCGATATGAACAGCACCGCGGTGCCGCCCTCGGCGAGCTTCAGCACTTCGCCCATGAGCTCCTGCTTGGCGGCGATGTCCACGCCGCGCGTAGGCTCGTCGAGGATCAGCACGCGCGGCCCGGTCGCCAGCCAGCGCGCGATGATGGCCTTCTGCTGGTTGCCGCCGGACAGCTGCCCGATGGGCGTCTCGATGCTCGCGGTCTTGATGCCGAGCGCCGCGACCAGCTTCTCGGCCAGCGCGCGTTGCTGGGCGCGCGCCAGGAATTTTCCGAGGCCCATGCGTGACTGCAGCGCCAGCACGATGTTCTCGCGCACCGACAGTTCCGCGACGATGCCGTCCTGCTTGCGGTCCTCGGGGCAGAACGCGAGCCCGAGGCGCAGCGCGTCGGCCGGCTCCTCGAGTCGGCACCGCTGGCCGCCGACCTGGATCTCGCCCTGGTCGCGCCGGTCCAATGCGAACAGCAGCCGCGCGAGCTCGGTGCGGCCCGAGCCCAGCAACCCCGCGAGCCCCAGCACTTCGCCGCCCCTGATTTCCACGTCCATCGGCTCGAGGGCGCCGCGCCGCGCGACACCGCGCGCCGACAGCGCGGCGGGAGCGTCGCGGTCCGCGGCCGCGTGCGCCGCGGGCTTGTGCGCCTCGACGATCTCGCGCCCGACCATTGCCGCCACCAGGCCGCGCGCGTCGAGCTTGCCGCAGGCGTATTCGCCGACCAGCCGGCCGTTGCGCAGCACCGTGATGCGGTCGCAGACCTCGTACACCTGGTCGAGGAAGTGCGTGACGAACAGGATGGCGACGCCCTGGTCGCGCAGCTTGCGGACCAGCCTGAACAGCGCCTGCACTTCCTCGGCGTCCAGGCTCGAAGTGGGCTCGTCGAGGATCAGCACGCGCGCATCGTCGGCCACGGCGCGCGCCACGGCGGCGAGCTGCTGCACGGCGGCCGGCAGTCCGCCCGCGGGCTGCGTGACGTCCACGTCGATGCCGAGCCGGCCGAGCAATTCGCGGGCGCGGCGGCGGGTTTCCGCCCAGTCGATGCCCCCGCCGCGCAGCCAGGGCTTGCGCGGGTAGCGTCCGGCGCAGATGTTCTCCGCCACCGAGAGGTTCGGCAGCAGGTGGCTCTCCTGGTGGACCGCGCTGATGCCGAGGCGCTGCGCCTGTTGCGGCGTGCGCAGCGCGACCTCGGCGCCCTGGTTCGACCGGTCGAATAGTTTGATGCTGCCGGCATCCGGGGCGCACAGGCCGGTCAGCACCTTGATCAGCGTGGACTTGCCGGCGCCGTTCTGTCCCATCAGCGCGTGCACTTCGCCGGCGCGCAGCGTCAGGTCGACGCCCGCCAGCGCCTGCACGCCGGGGAAGGCGCGTGCGATGCCACGCGCCTCCAGCACGATTTCGCGTTCAGTCACGCGTTCAGTACTTCCGCGACTGGATGTGCTGCTTGGCCGTTTCCATGGTGAAGACCTGCTCGTCGACCACGATGCGCTTGGGGATCGGCTTGCCGGCGACCACTTCGGCCACGGCCGTCATGAGTTGCGGGCCGAGCAGCGGGTTGCACTCGATGGTGGCATTGAGCTTGCCGGCGATCATCGCCTCGAACGCGCCCTTGACCGCGTCGATGGACACGATGGCGAGCTCGCGGCCCGGCTTGATGCCCGCTTCCTCGATGGCCTGGATGGCGCCGATCGCCATGTCGTCGTTGTGCGCGTACAGCAGGTGGATCTTGCGCGTCTCGGCCTTGAGGAAGGCTTCCATGACTTCCTTGCCCTTGGCGCGCGTGAAGTCGCCCGACTGCGAGCGGATGATCTTGAAGTTGGGTTTCGCGGCAATGATTTCCTCGAAGCCCTTCTTGCGATCGATGGCCGGGCCCGAGCCCACCGTGCCCTGCAGCTCGACGATGTTCACGTCACCGGTCTCGTCCTTGAAGTGCTCGAGCGCCCAGCGGCCGGCCTTGCGGCCTTCCTCGACGAAGTCGGAGCCGATCAGGCCCTCATATAAGGAGGGGTCGGCGGTCACCGTGCGGTCGGTGAGGATCACCGGGATCTTCGCGGCCTTGGCCTCCTGCAGCACCGTGTCCCAGCCGGTCTCGACCACGGGCGAGAAGGCGATGACGTCGACCTTCTGCGCGATGAAGGTGCGCAGCGCCTTGATCTGGTTCTCCTGCTTCTGCTGCGCGTCGGCGAAGCGCAGGTCGATGTTCATGGTTGCGGCGGCGGACTTGATGGACTCGGTGTTCGCCGTGCGCCATTCGCTCTCGGCGCCGATCTGGCTGAAGCCGAGCACGATGCGATCGTCCTTCTCGTGCCGCGAGCAGCCCGCGGCCAGCACGGCGGCTGCCAGGAATACCAATGCGCGTAGTGAATGCTTCATCTCTCCCCCGTGTGCGTCAAAGCGAATGGGTCGTGTTCATGCGGTGCCCGCCCGGCTCGACCTCGAGCCGGTTCACCAGCGGCGCGCCCAGCGCCGGCAGGTCGATCTCGAATTCGTCGCCCGCCTGCACCTTGATGTTGTCGGCGAAGCTCAGCGTCGCGGTGCCGAAGAAGTGCAGGTGCACGTCGCCCGGCACGCGGTGCTGGCGGTACTTGAAGTGGTGGTACTCGAGGTTGGCGATGGTGTGGCTCATGTTGCCCTCGCCGGTGAGGAAGGGCTTCTGCCAAAGCACCTGCCCGTTGCGGCGGATGCGGCTGGTGCCTTCGAGGTGCGCGGGCAGCGCGCCGGTGTTGAGCATCGGCCCCACGCCGCACTGCCGCAGCTTGGAATGCGCCAGCAGTAGATAGTTACGCCGCTCGGTCACGTGATCGGAGAACTCGTTGCCGATGGCGAAGCCCAGGCGGTGCGGTTGCCCGTCCTCGCCGATGAGATAGCAGCCGACGAGCTCCGGCTCCTCGCCGTGGTCCTCGGCGAAATCCGGCGAGAGGATCGGCCGGCCGCAGCCGACCACGTTGGCGCCATTGCCCTTGTAGAACCACTCCGGCTGCATGCCGGGCGCGTCGCCCGCGGGTTTGCCGCCTTCCACGCCCCACTTGAACATCTTCATGGAGTCGCTGAGCTCGGTGCCCTGCAGTTTCTGGTGCATGGCGTCGCGCGCCGTCGCGCTGCCGAGATGCGTGAGGCCGGTGCCGGACACCAGGCAATGCGCGGGATCCGGATGCGTGAGCGGCGGCAGCAGCCGCCCCTCGCGCCGCAGGTCCTGGTAGTCGATCGGCGCATCGACCGGTTCGCGCGCCACGATGTCGGCGAGCGTGCAGCCGTGGTCGATGGCCTTGCGCGCCAGCTGGTAGACGCTCTCGTACTGGCGCAGCGGCACGACGCGCCCGTCGGCGTCGACGCGCGCGACGCGCGTCAGCAGGTTGTCGACGTATTGCAGCAGCCGCATCGGATCAGAGCCAGCCCGCGTCGACGATGTACTCCTGCGCGGACATGGCGCGCGAGTCGTCCGACGCAAGGAACAGCGCGAGCGGCGCCACGTCCTCGGGCCGCACCTTGTCGGGCAGCACCTGGTTGCGCCTGATTTCCTCCTCGCCCTTGGCGTCCAGCCACTTGGTGATCTGCCGCTCGGTCATGATCCAGCCCGGCGTGATCACGTTGACGCGGATGCGATGCTCGCCGAGCTCGCGCGCGATGCCGCGCGTGAAGCCGATCACCGACGACTTGGCGGTGGTGTACACCGACATGTTGCGGCCCTTGGCGCCGTAGCTGTTCGAGCCGAAGTTGATGATCGAGCCGCCGCCCATCTTCTTCATGCCGGGCACCACGGCCTGCGTGGCGAAGAAGGCGGGGCGCTGGTTCACGGCGATGCGGTCGTCGTAATACTCGGGCGTGACGTCCATGAAGTTGTGGCGTTCGTCGTTGGCCACGTTGTTCACCAGCACGTGGAAATCGCCGAGCGCCAGCGCGGCGTCCCGGATGGCGGTCTGCAGCGCCAGCACGTTGGTCACGTCCACCTTGCGGAACCAGGGGCGCGGATGGCCGGCGGCCTCTATCTTCTGCACCAGCGCGTTCGAGACCGCCTCATTGATATCAACAAAGGCAACGAGTGATCCCTGAGCTGCAAAGGCTTCGGTCATAACCCCGCCGATTCCGGCACCGCCGCCGGTAATGAAGACGCTGCGACCGCGCAGCGAGGGGTAAATGGCGGTGCCGCCAAGGGCGTGGGTGGTATCGCGGCGTTCGACGGACATTACGTAGCCTCTGAAAAATCCTGGTGTGAAACGGCGCTGAAGTATAGTGCGGGCCGGCAACGAAGAGGCGGACGATGGATTCGAAGGTGAAGAAGAGGCTGCGCAGCCAGGATTGGTTCGGCAAGCAGGACAAGGACGGATTCATCCATCGCAGCTGGCTCAAGAACCAGGGCTACCCGGACGACCTGTTCGACGGCCGCCCGGTCATCGGCATCTGCAATACCTGGAGCGAGCTGACTCCGTGCAACGGGCACTTTCGCGAGATCGCGGAATTCGTGAAGCGCGGTGTCTACGAAGCCGGCGGTTTTCCGCTGGAATTCCCGGTGATGTCGCTGGGCGAGACGCAGCTCAAGCCGACCGCGATGTTGTTCCGCAATCTCGCCAGCATGGACGTCGAAGAGTCGATCCGCGGCAATCCCATCGACGGCGTGGTGCTGCTCATGGGCTGCGACAAGACCACGCCTTCGCTGCTCATGGGCGCGGCGAGCTGCGACCTGCCGACCATCGGCATCTCCGGCGGCCCGATGCTGTCGGGACATTTCCGCGGCCGGCAGATCGGCTCCGGCACCGGCGTCTGGCAGATGTCCGAGGACGTGCGCGCGGGTCACATGTCAAAAGAGGAATTCACCGCTGCCGAATCCTGTATGCATCGCTCCAAGGGCCACTGCATGACCATGGGCACGGCTTCGACCATGGCGAGCATGGTCGAGGCGCTCGGTGTCTCGCTTCCGGGAAACGCGGCGATCCCGGCGGTCGACGCGCAACGCTACCGACTGGCGCAGCTCTCGGGTCGCCGCATCGTCGAGATGGTGCAGGAAGACCTGGTGCTGTCGAAGATCCTCACGCGCAAGGCCTTCGAGAATGCGATCAAGGCGAACGCCGCGATCGGCGGCTCGACCAATTCCGTGGTGCACTTGTTAGCCATCGCCGGCCGCATCGGCGTGAAGCTCGCGCTCGAGGACTGGGACAAGCTCGGCTCGCAGCTGCCATGCCTGCTCGACCTGCAGCCGTCGGGCAAGTACCTGATGGAAGATTTCTACTACGCCGGCGGATTGCCGGCGGTGCTGCGCGAGATTTCCTCCGTGCTCAACCAGGATGCGCTCACCGTCAACGGCAAGACCATGGGCGAGAACATCGCCAACGCGCCGTGCTGGAACCGCGCGGTCATCAAGGCGCTCGAGGATCCGTTCAAGGCCAATGCCGGTATCGCGATACTTCGCGGCAACCTCGCGCCCGACGGCGCCGTGATCAAGCCGTCGGCCGCCACGCCCAAACTACTCAAGCATCGCGGCAGGGCGGTGGTGTTCGAGAGCATCGAGGACTTTAAATCCAAAATCGACGACGACGCGCTCGACATCGACGAGAACTGCATCATGGTGCTCAAGGGCTGCGG
>DASSRK010000133.1:0-11855 GCA_035701825.1 Steroidobacteraceae bacterium | reverse complement strand
AGCTGAAGCTGGTGGGCAGCGACTGCCGCGGCGCGCTCTTCTTCGGGTCCAGTGGATAGAGCATCTGGCGGATGTCGAACAGCGTGACCTCGGGCGCGGCGCGCGCGAACAGCGTCATCCACAGCTGTTCGGCGTAGCGGTCGTAGTAAGTCGCGCCGCCGGTGTCCACCCAGCCGCCGCCATTGCGCCCGGGGGCGATGTTGGAGAAGTAGCGCATGATCTCGTAGCCGAGGTAGGGCTGCAGGTGCTGCGCGCTGCGCACGGCGTCGCGCGTCTCGGTGCCGGTGTAGATGCCGTCGAACAGCTTCGGTCCGCGCGCCAGGTTGAAGCCCAGCGCCGGGAAATGGTCGTACCAGTTCGGATACTTGATGACCACCTTGACCTTCGGGTTCACGCGCTTCGCCGGCCCGAGCACCAGGTTCTTCGCGGCGTCCTCCATGACGGCGAGGCGATAGTCGGTCCAGCTGCGAGCGCCCTTCGCCTTGACGTCGTAGTCGGACTTGGTGCTGGTGAAGAAGAAGTCGTCGAGGATGAACTCGTCGAAGTGCCTCGCTGTGTGCTCGGCGATCCGCTGCACGGCCTTGCGGTGCTCGGGGTTCGAATACGAGAAAGTCTCGAAGCGATTCGGCTCGCTCACCGTGAAGGTGATGCCGCCCGCCACCTGCACGCCCTTCGATGCGAAGAACTTCTTCGCGGCCTCGAGCGTGGCATCGTCGACCAGGATGCGGTCGCGGTGCGTCTCGATGTAGATCCTGTCGACGTGCACCTCGCGCGAGATGGCGTTCCAGCTGTCCTCGAGCCACTTCGGGTCCGCCATCTTCTGCACTTCCTGTGCGCGGCAGTAGATGGCCACGCGGAAGTTCTCGTAGGCCGACGCCGATCCGGCGATGCACAGCGCCAGCGCGGCGAAGGCCGCGGCCAGTCTTTCCCTCATGTGTCCCCCTGACCGGTGGTTCAAATCAGCAGCGGCTCGATCGCGTCGATGAGTACGTCCGGATCGCCGCGACGGCCATCGGCCCACGTGGATTCGAACTCGGCGATCTCGACGCCGAGCACCGTGCGCCGCGCCAGCTCCACCGCGCAGGCATGCAGGTCCGCCAGGCTGAGGCCGCCGGTGACTTCGTATTCCAGCGGCACCACGCCGGGCTCGAGCACGTCGCAATCCAGGTGCACGTACACCTCGCGGTTGCCCACGAACTTGCCGAGGCGCTCGGCGAGGCCGGGACCGGGCGGCAGCAGCGTGAGCACTCCGCTCGTGATGAGCTGCTTTTCGTGCGGATCCAGGTCGCGGGCGCCGACCAGCACGACGTTTCCGATCGACAGGCCGCTGCCGAGCCCGCTGTCCCAGTGGCCGGCGGCGCCGGTGATGACCATGCCGCCGAGATAGGGCACCGCGTTGGAGCTCGGCAGGTTCGAATCGCCGTGGGCATCGAACCACACCACGCAGGCCTGTCCATGGTGGCGCACCACGGCCGGAACGGTCGCGAGCCCGGCGGCGCAACGCCCGATGGCGCTGATGCAACGCACGCCATCGGCCAGCAACGGCGCCAGCATGTCGGAGAGCGCGCGCAGGTCGCTGCGGGCGGCGGACAGCTGCTCGTCCCACAGGGTGGTCGGAAGCGGCTCGCTTTCGACGCCGACGACCCGGGGTTCGAGATTGAGTCTACGGGCCAGCGCATTGCCGAGTACGCGCGCGCCGGCCGTGCCGCGACCATTCCGGTCGCCGGCTCGGCCCTGGTACACGATGAGCGCTGGCTTCGGCATCGCACCGGAAGCTAGCCGGTTCGTGGTTCGAACGCTACTCGCAGGTGAGGCAGCGGCCTGCCGGCGCACCATGACCCGGCGGCAGCGGCTCGTGCGGATCGTGCTCGTGGACCGCGAACAGGCGCCGTTCGCCGCCGCGCCTAACAAAGACCATGCCGCCGCTGGCCCCTTCGCTGTGCCAGCCCGCGCGCTCGAGTTGCGCGAGGCCGTCGGCGAAGGCGCGCCGCAGGTCGGTGCCGGGAGGCAGCTCGGTGGAGTCGAGCACGTTGTGGAACATGTCGCGCAGCACGAGCCAGCGTGCGAGGCGCGAGGGGGCGAGGGGGTCGTATTTGCTGCGCTTGGTGGTCATGGCGGCGACCTTAGCGGTGCGTGGCGAATCGCGTCCATTCAGTAGTCCGCGCCGCGCAAGACTGTATAGGCCACGAATCTCCAGCGGGTTGAAACACTTGCCGCAAATCGGCGAGAGTCGTTCCCATGCTCAAGATCACGGGTCTCGTCGTCGGCGGATTCCTGCCCATCGCGGCGCTGCGCGGGTTGCGCGCCAGCGCGCAGTGAGCGTCGGGGGGCAGCCGGTCGAGGAAGTGCCCGTCGTGCAGACGGAGCGCCTCGAGCTCGTGGGGAAGACGCGCGACGAAACGCGGGCCTACCTGGAAACCATGCCGCCGGAATACCGCAAGGAAGTGTCGCCGGAGTGGCTGGCGCGGCTCGAAGCCTCGGCCAACATCGATCCCTGGGTGCATGGCTTCGCCATCCGGCATCGCGGCAGCGGCGTGGTGATCGGTACGGGCGGTTACACGGGGCCACCGGACGCGAACGGAGAGGTCGAGATCGCCTACGCCATCGACGAGGAACACCAGGGCAAGGGCTACGCCACCGAGGCCGCGGGGGCGCTGGTCAACTTCGCCTACAACCACCCGGCGGTGCGGCTGGTGCGCGCGCACACGCTGCCCGTCGCGAACGCCTCGACGCGCGTGCTCACCAAGTGCGGCTTCCAGAAAGCGGGCGAGATCATCGACCCGAATGACGGGCCGGTGTGGCGCTGGGTGAAACCGAAATGAGGCCGGAATTCCATCCCGGCCCCGTCGCCGGCCCGGTCAACTGAGGCGGATCAGACCGCGCTTGTGGGCGACGGCCACGGCCTCGGTGCGCGAGATCGCATCGAGCTTGGCGAGGATGGCCTTGACGTGCGTCTTGGCGGTGCCCTCGGTGATCTGCAGCCGGCGCGCGATGTCCTTGTTGGAACGGCCCTCGGCGACCAGCTGCAGCACGTCGAGCTCGCGCGTGGTCAACGAGGGCTTGGACATGCGCTGCAGCGCCTTGGCGGCCACGCTGGACGAGGTGTACGGCCGGTCTTCGGCCACGGCGCGGATCGCCGAGAGGATCTCGGTGCGCGGCGCATCCTTCAGTAGATAGCCCTTGGCGCCCTGGCTGAGCGACCGGAAGATGTCCTCGTCGCCGTCGTAGGTGGTCATGATCAGCAGGCAGGCCTTGGGGTGCTTCTCCAGCACCTTCTGCACCACCGCGGCGCCGTCGAGTTTCGGCATGCGCAGGTCGAGCACCATGACGTCCGGCAGGTGCTGCTCATACAGCTCGAGTGCCTCGGCGCCGTCGCCGGCCTCGGCCACCACCTTCATGTCGGGCTGCTGGTTGACGATGGCCGCGAGGCCGTCGCGCACCACCGGGTGGTCGTCGGCGAGGATGACGTTGATCTTGCGGGTAGGTAGTTTGGCGACTGCGGTCATGGAGAAGTTCTAGGAAAGGCTGGCGGGACGGGGCAGGGTGACGATCACGCGGGTTCCCGCGCCGGCGCCACTCTCGATGCGGAACTGCCCGCCGATGGCGCCGGCCCGCTCGCGCATGTTGTTGAGGCCGTAACCCTGGCTGGCGTAGAGCTCGGGCAGCAGCGTCATGCCGCGGCCGTCATCGATGACCGACAGGCGCCACAGCGCGGCTTCTTCCTCGAGCAGGATGCGGATGGTGCCCGGGCGCGCGTGGCGCACGGCGTTGCTGACGGCTTCCTGCGCGATGCGCAGCAGCTCGTGCTGGCGTTCGGGCGCGAGGCCGTCGCCGCTGAGCGCGCCTTCGAAGCTGCAGGCGACGCGGCCGTCGACGGTGGAGCGGTCGGCGAGCTGCTTGAGCGCGAGCTCGAGCCCGACGCGGCGGGTCTGGTCCGGGCGCAGCGCCATGACCGAGCGGCGTGCCTCGGCGAGCCCGTCCTTGGCGAGATCGCGGATGCGCGTGAGGATGGCAGGCAGCGGCGACTCGCGCTTGCACTCGCGCATGGCTTCCTCGGCGGCGCCGAGCTGCATGAGGATGCCGGTGAATCCCTGCGCGAGGCCGTCGTGGATTTCCTGGCCGATGCGGTTGCGCTCGGCGAGCACCGCGGCGTTCTTGGCCGCCATGCCGAGCTTCTTGAGGCCGATGCACAGCGTGACCTGGTGGGCGATCGCGAGGGCGAGCTCGGCGCGCTCGGCATTGAGCGCGGTCGCCTGGCGGAACACGAGGCCAATGCAGCCCTTGCTGGTGCCGTCTCCGAATACCAGCGGCAGCAGGTAGGCGCTCTTGTGGCCTTCGCGCTCGTGCCAATCGGCGAAACCGGGCCACAGCAGCTTGTCGAGCGGCTCGAGCGGGTAGAACACCGGCTCCTTGAATTCCTTGAGTACCTCGACGATGCGGGTTTCTTCCGGGGTGGCGGTCACCTGGAAGGGCGGCGTGCCGGCGACGCCGTTCTCGACGTGCACGAAGCAGCGCCAGTGGTTGGCGGCCGGGTCGAAGCCGATGGCGTAGGCCGCCGCGGCCTCCATCTGGCGCGTGGCGTCGAGCAGGATGTTCTGCACGAAGTCCTGCGGATCCGGATCGCGCGCCAGGCGCACCAGGTTCTCGCGCAGCAGCGCGTTGGCGCGGCCGAGCTGGGTGAGGCGTTCTTCGGCGGCGCGCTCGCGCTCGACGCGCACGGTCTCGAGCAGGCGTTCACGGTGCAGTGCGGCGCCGACCAGGCCCGCGGCGATCTCGAGCGCGGACACGATGGAGGAATCGAACTCGCGCACGCGCTGCCAGTCGTCGAAGCCGATGGCGCCGACGTAGTCGCCATCGACGAGGATGGGCACGATGGCCGAGGTGCGCGCCTGCTCGCTCGTAATGCTGGCGCCATCGTAGCCCCGCATGGCCTCGGGGCAGAACACCACGCTCTTGCCGGCCATGAGCATGGAGCAGAACTGGTCGGCGCGCGGCTCCTTCCAGGTGCCGTCGTCGTCGTCGTCGCAGTGGCACTGCACCGACTCGCTGATCCACTCGGCCTTGATCTTGAGCCACTTCTCGCCGTTGGGTCCGATCTCGGCGAAGGCCAGCGCGGTGCGGTCGACCTGCGCGGCCTCGCCCAGCAGGCGCAGGACCTCGGGCATGACTTCCATGGCGTTGGGCGACTCGAGCAGCAGCCGGCTCGCCTGGGCGGAGGCGGCCAGCAGCCGTTCGCGCTGCTGCAGGTACTGGTGGTTGAGAACACCCTCGGCGGCGGCCGCAAGGTCGATCGGGTTGATGCTCATGGCGCGTACTCTACGACCGAGACGGTGCCGGAGCATGCAAACCGGCATAACTTCTGGGAATTCGGAGGTTTCGCATAGGGTGAAAGTTATGCCGGTTTGCATGCTCCGGCACCATCTGCCATTCGGGTTAGCTGCCGCCCTGCCAGCCGCCGCCCAGGGCCTTGTAGACGGCAATCAGGCTGGTGGCGGCCTCGGTACGGCTGCGGGCCAGGCGGTCCTCGGACTCGAGCAGGGTGCGCTCGGCGTCGAGTACCTGCAGGAAGTCGCTGGCGCCGTTTTCATAACGCACCCGGGCGAGGCCGGCGGCGGTGTTGCTGGCCCGCACCGCCGCCTCGTCGTGGACCAGCTTGTCGCGCGCCCGGGCATGCGTGACCAGCGAGTTCTCGGTTTCCTCGAGCGCGCGCAGCACGGTCTGTTCGTAGTGCGCCAGTGCTCCCTGCTCATGGGCTTTGGACGCGGCAATGCGCGCCTGCACGTGGCCCAGGTCGAAGATGCCCCAGGAGATCCCGGGCGCGATCACGTAGGCATCCGTACCGCTGTCGCCGAGTCCGCCCGAGTCCGTGGACACCCAACCGGCGCTGCCGGTGAAGGTGACGCGCGGGAACAGGTCCGCGACCGCAACCCCGATGCGGGCCGTGGCGCCGGCGAGCTCGCGCTCGGCGACCTGGATGTCCGGGCGGCGCCGCAGGAGGCCCGCCGGGTCGCCCACCGGCACCACGCCGGGCAATGCCGGCAGATCGTGCGGCGGCGTCAGCTCGGCGCGCAGCGCCCCGGGCTCGCGCCCGACGAGCACCGAGAGCCGGTGGACGGAACGCGCCACCGCGGCCTCGAGCGGCGCGATGGTGCCGAGGGTCGTCGACAGCTGCGCCTGTGCGCGCGCCGTGTCGAACTCGGTGCCGGTGCCGGCCTCCAGCCGCACATTCGCGAGGTCGAGGGTGGCCTGCTGGTTGACCACGTTGCGGCGGGCCACGTCGAGCTGCTGCTGGAAGCCGCGCAACTCGAAGTAGGTGCGCGTGACCTCGGCGGTGACGATGACCAGCGTGTCGCGCCCGGCGGCCTCGGCCGCGCCCACCTCGGCACTCGCGGCCTCGACGCCGCGGCGTACGCGGCCGAAGAAGTCGAGCTCCCAGAAGGCGTCGAAGCCGGCGTCGTAGTACTGCGTGCTGCGCGGGGCGCCGGCCAGCGTCTGCGCGGTCGACACGCGCGTCTCGGTGTAGCCGCCGCCGGCCTGGATGCTCGGCGCCAGGTCGAACGCGGTGTCACGCCGCAGCGCGCGCACCTCGGCCACGCGAGCCAGCGCGATGCGCAGGTCGTGGTTGGACGTGAGCGCCAGGTCGACCAGCTTGTCGAGCTCGGGATCGCCGAAGGCCTGCCAGAACGCGGCCAGCTGCCGGTCGGATGCCGCCGGGTCGGCGGAGTAGGTCGGCTCGATGCCGTCGAACTTCTCGGCCGCTTTGGTCTGCGGCGCCTGGTAGTCGGGCCCGACGGCGCAGGCGCTCAGGATGGCTGCTGCCAGCGGAGTCACGATGAACCTCATCTTGTTAGACATGGGAAGGAACCTCTTGTGCGGGCGCCGCCGGCAACGGGCCGCGGGCCAGGCCCACGCGGCGCACCAGCACGTAAAACACGGGAGTCAGCATCAGGCCGAACACGGTCACGCCGATCATGCCGGCGAACACCGCCGCGCCCATGGCGCGCCGCACCTCGTGGCCCGCGCCGTCGGCGAGCACCAGCGGCAGCACGCCCATGACGAAGGCGATGGACGTCATCACGATGGGGCGCAGTCGCAGGCGCGCGGCCTCGAGCACCGCCTCGACCCGGCTGCGTCCCTGTTCTTCCAGGTGGCGCGCGAACTCCACGATCAGGATGGCGTTCTTGGACGCGAGGCCCACCAGCACCAGGAATCCGATCTGCGTGAAGATGTTGTTGTCGCCGCCCTGTAGATAGATGCCCACGAGGCCGGCGAGCAGCGCCATCGGCACGATCAGGATGATGGCGAGCGGCAGCGTGAAGCTCTCGTACTGCGCGGCCAGCACCAGGAACACGAAGATCACGCACAGCGGGAACACCCACAGCGCCGCATCACCCGCGTCGATCTGCTGGAAGGCGAGGTCGGTCCACTCGTAGCTCATGCCGGCCGGCAGGTTCTCGTCGAGGATCTTCGAGATCGCCGCCTGCGCCTGGCCCGAGCTGTGGCCCGGCGAGGGGCCGCCGTTGATGTCGGCGCTGGCGTAGCCGTTGAAGCGCTCGACGATGTCCGGCCCGAAGGACTCCTTGACCGAGATCATCGAGCCGAGTGGGACCATCTCTCCGGCGGCGTTGCGGGTCTTGAGTGGAAGAATGTCGTCCACTTGAGAGCGAAACGGCGCATCCGCCTGCGCCACCACACGGTAAGTACGGCCAAATCGGTTGAAGTCATTGACATAGAGGGACCCCAGGTTGACTTGCAGCGTCTGGAACACGTCGTTGAGCTTCACGCCCTGGCGCTTGACCTTCAGGCGATCGACGTCGACGTCGAGCTGCGGAACGTTGATCTGGTAGCTGGAGAACACGCCGGCCAGCGACGGGTCGGCCCAGGCCTTGCCGAGCGCGTCCTGCACGGCGGCGTACAACGCTTCGGCGCCGCGGTGCTGGCGGTCCTCGACGTTCAACTTGAAGCCGCCGAGCATGCCGAGCCCGATGACGGGCGGCGGCGGGAACACCGCGATGTACGCATCCTGGATGGACGCGAACTTCTGGTTGAGCGCGCCGGCAATGGCGCCGGCCGAGAGGCCCTCGCGCTCGTCGAAGTCCTTCAGCGGGAAGAACACCAGCGCCGCGCTCGACTGCGCCGCGAAGCCATTGGCCGAGACGCCCGCGAACTGCACGGAGCTGAGCACGCCCGGCTGTTGCTTCGCGATCTCGCCCATGCGCTTCACCACCTCGGCGGTGCGCTCCAGCGAAGCCGCGGGCGGCAGCTGCACGACGCCCACCAGGTACAGCTTGTCCTGCTGCGGGATGAAGCCCGCCGGCGTGCGCACGAAGCCGAACACGGTGAGCGCGATCAGGCCCGCGTAGATGGCGATGGCGATCGGCGCGCGCTTGACCGTGCGCGTCACGCCACGCTGGTACGCATCGCCCGAACGCTGGAACAGGCGGTTGAACCAGGCGAAGAAGCGGCCGAACACCTTGTCCATGCCGCGCGTCAGCGCGTCGGGCTGGGCGCCGTGCGGCTTGAGCAGTACCGCGGCCAGCGCCGGCGACAGCGTCAGCGAGTTGAACGCCGAGATGATCGTGGACACGGCGATGGTCAGCGCGAACTGCTTGTAGAACTGACCGGTGAGCCCGGGCACGAAGGCCACCGGGATGAACACCGCCGACAGCACCAGCGTGATCGCGATGATGGGGCGCGACACCTCGCTCATGGCCTTCTTGGTCGCTTCGAGCGGCCTGAGGCCTTCGGCGATGTGCCGCTCGACGTTCTCGACCACCACGATGGCGTCGTCCACCACGATGCCGATGGCGAGCACCAGCCCGAACAGCGACAGTGTGTTGATCGAGAAGCCGAGTGCGTGCAGCACCGCGAAGCTGCCGATGATGGAAATCGGCACGGCCACCAGCGGGATGATCGACGCGCGCCAGGTCTGCAGGAACAGGATGACCACCAGCACCACCAGTGCCACGGCCTCGAGCAGGGTGTGCACCACCGCGTCGATGGACTGGCGCACGAACTGGGTCGGGTCGTAGATGATCTGGTAGTCCATGCCCTGCGGGAAACTCTTCTTCAGGGTCTCCATGTCGGAGCGCACCTTGTTGGAGAGCTCGAGGGCGTTCGAGCCGGGCGACTGGTAGACCGGGATGGCCACGGCATTCTCGTTGCCCAGCAAGGACTGCATGGCGTAGGTCGCCGCGCCGAGCTCCATGCGGGCGATGTCGCGCAGCCGCACGATCTCGCCACCGGTGCCGGTCTTGACCACGATCTCGCCGAACTGCTCCTCGGTTTCGAGGCGACCCTTGGCGTTCAGCGCCAGCTGGAACTCGGAGCCAGCGGCCGGCGGCGCACCGATCTGGCCGGCGGCCACCTGCACGTTCTGCTCGCGGATCGCGGCGACGACGTCGCCGCTGGTGAGATCGCGGGCCGCCATCTTCTGCGGGTCGAGCCACACGCGCATGGCGTAGTCGCCGGCGCCGAACACGCGCACGTCGCCGACGCCGGGGATGCGCGCCAGGATGTCGCGCACGTTGAGCGTGGCGTAGTTGCGCAGGTAGAGCGAATCGTAGCGGCCGTCGGGCGAGGTCAGGTGCACCACCATGAGGAAGGCGGGGGTGCTCTTGACCACCGACACACCGATCGCGCGCACGTCGTCGGGCAGGCGCGGCAGCGCCTGCTGCACGCGGTTCTGCACCTGCACCTGGGCACGGTCGATGTCCGTGCCGATGCGGAAGGTGACGGTGAGCGCCAGCGAGCCGTCCATGGTCGCCTGCGAGGACATGTACAGCATGTCCTCGACGCCGACGATTTCCTGTTCGAGCGGCGCGGCCACGGTCTCGGAAATGATCTTCGGGTTGGCGCCGGGGTAGGCGGCGTGCACCACGATCGACGGCGGAACGACTTCGGGGTACTCGCTGATCGGTAGTTTGAACAGCGAGATGGCGCCCGCGATGAGGACGAAGGCCGACAGGACCGTTGCGAAGACGGGGCGGTCGATGAAGTAGCTGGAGAATTTCATTTTCTGGAGTCCTGTGCGGTCGGGAGTGGGGTCAGGCACCATTTCGCGGACGCGAAATGGAGCCAGACCCCGGCGCGAAATGGAGCCAGCCCCCGTCAGTTCTGGGCGACCAGGGTGTGGCCGCCGGGGCGGCGCTCACCCATGGCCACGACTTGCGGCGTCACGGGCATGCCGGGGCGCACCTGCTGCAATCCCTTGACGAGGATCGTGTCGCCCGCCTCGAGGCCTTCGCGCACCACGCGCAGGCCATCGATGATCGGGCCGAGCTTCACCGGCGCGTATTCGACCTTGTTGTCCGCGCCGACCTTGAGCACGAACTTGACGCTCTGGTCGGTGCCGACCGCGCTGTCGTTGATCAGCAGCGCCTGGTACTCGGAGCTGCCGATCAGCTTGACCCGCGCGAACATGCCGGGCGTGAAGCGCCGATCCTTGTTGTCGAACAGGCCGCGCGCGTGGATGGTGCCGGTGTTCGGGTCGAGCTCGTTGTCGAGGAACACCATGTGGCCCTGGTGCGGATGACCCTGCTCGTCGGCGAGCCCCACCCACACCGGGTTCGGCGCGTTGCGCGAGCTCTTGCGCTCGCCGCGCAGCTCCATGCCGACGTACTTGAGGTACACCTGCTCGTCGCCGTCGAAGGACACGTAGATGGGATCGATGGAGACCACGGTGGTCAGCAGCGTCTGGCCGGCCGTGACCAGGTTGCCGGCGGTGATCTCCGCGCGGCCCACGAGGCCCGAGATCGGCGCCCGCACCTGGGTGAACGACAAGTCGAGCGCGGCGGCATCCACGGCGGCCTCGGCGGCCGTCAGGGTGGCGGCGGCCTGCTCGTTGCCCGACGTGCGCGCGTCGAATTCTTCCTGCGAGATCGCGTGCTTCTCGATCAAGCGCGTCGCGCGCTCGCGCTCCGACTTCGCCAGCGAAAGCTGCGTGCGCGCGCGCACCAGTTCGGCTTGCGCGTGCTTGAGCGCGGCCTGGTAGGGACGCGGATCGATGACGTAGAGGATGTCACCCTTTTTGACCTCGTGACCCTGCTCGAAATGCGTCGCCGTCACGTAGCCCGAGACCCGCGGCCTCACTTCCACGCGCTCCACGGCCTCGAAACGGCCGGTGAACTCGTCGAACTCGGTGACGCGCTTCGAGATGACCTTGGCGGCCTCGACGGCCGGCGGCGCGCTTGCGACCGGCGCGGCTTCGTTGCGCGCGCATCCCGCGGCGAACAAGGCAACCAGCAGCACGACAGAAAAGCGGATGACATCTTTCACGAGGAATTCCTCCTTGAGGGTGTGGAGCGCATCTTCCGCTCCGTCACGCATTGCGAACATGGATCGGTGGAGCCAAGCGCCTGGTCTCGTTAGCGCCACCGGCGACTCCCCCTTTGGGGAGAGTGAGTGGGTGACGGCGCCCGCGGGCAGCGTCGGCGCAGACTTTGCCGGATTGCCGGCCCGGCTCGGGCTGGTTATCCGAAACACGCGTTAAGGAAACCTCAACGAAGAAGGCAGGGATCGGGTCCTCTTTGCGCGGGCGCGCGATGCGGTTAGTGTCGGGTCCCGATGAGCACCAAGATGGAAACCGTGCTGCGTGCCGCGGCATTCGCGGCCGAGAAGCACCGCCACCAGCGCCGCAAGGACGTGGAGGCGTCGCCGTACATCAACCATCCGATCCAGGTGGCGTACATCCTGGTGCAGGCCGATATCGAGGATCCGGTGGTGCTGGCCGCCGGGCTGTTGCACGACACGATCGAGGACACCAACACCACGCTCGAGGAGCTGCAGATCGTGTTCGGCTACGAGATCGCGAACATCGTGGCCGAGTGCACCGACGACAAGGCGCTGCACAAGCT
>DASSRK010000132.1:0-12161 GCA_035701825.1 Steroidobacteraceae bacterium | reverse complement strand
CCGCGGGCGCGGGCGCAGCAGCGGGCGGCGGTTTCGTGGCGCAGCCGACGACCAGCAGCGCGGCCAGTGCCACCGGCACCAGCGCCCTTCCCTGCAGCAATCCGCGCGCCGCGCGGCGCACGGCTATTCGCCGACGCGGATCACGAGCGCGTCGAGATCCGCGGCCCGCAAGCGCGCCCGCAACCGGTTGAGCTCGGCGAGATCGGTGATCGGGCCGATGCGCACGCGATGCCAGACGTCATCGTCGACGGCCACGCGTTGCACGTTCGCGTCGATGCCCTGCAGCTTCAACTGGGCGCGGATGCGGTCCGCTTCGGCCTGCTGACGGTAACTGCCGGCCTGCAGCACGTACACGCCGGGGCGTTCGATCTTCGCCGGCGTGTTGTCGCGCTCGCGCGAGACTTCGCGATCCTTCTCCGGCACCACCACTTCGAAGTTCGGCAGCATGTCGTAGAAGTCGTAATTCTTGGCGCTGTCCTCGACGTCGCCGGCCGCGGCGTCCTTGCCCGAGCGCGGCTCGGGACGGGGCACCTCGGCGATCACCTTGGCGGCATTCTTGTCGCGGTAGTTCTGCCAGACCAGCACGATCAACGACAGCGACAGGCCGACCGCGAGCCCCATGCCGAATTCGCGAAAGCGCGTGAGGTCGAGCGAAACGCCGCTGCCGCGCGTGCGCTTGAAATCCCTGCTGGTGATCTTCGCGGCCAGATTGCGCTCCCGGATGCCTGCTTACATCGATTCCGGCGCGGACACGCCGAGGATCTCGAGGCCATTGCGAATCACCTGCTGCACGGCCAGCGCCAGCGTGACGCGCGCGTTCCGCAGGGACGCGTCCTCGACGATCCACTTCTCCGCGTTGTAATAGGTGTGCAGGGTGTTCGCAAGGTCGCGCAGGTAGTGGACCAGCGCATGCGGGGCGCGATTGAGCGCCGCCAGCTCGACGGTCTCGGGATATTTCGACAACGCCGTGATCACCGCCTGCTCGTACGCAGTGTCCAGCAACGCGAGGCTGCGGGAGCCGGCGTCTGCGTCGTAGCTCAAACCGCGCGCGCCGAGCTCCTTCATGACCGAGCAGACCCGCGCATGCGCGTACTGCACGTAGTACACCGGGTTCTCGTTGCTGCGCGACTTGGCCAGCTCGAGATCGAAATCCAGCGCCTGGTCGTGGCTACGCATGAGATAGAAGAACCGGCAGGCATCGTTGCCGACTTCGTTGCGCAGGTCGCGCAGCGTGACGAAATTGCCCTCGCGCTTGCCCATCGAGAGCTTCTCGCCGCCGCGGAACAGGCTGACGAGCTGCATGAGGGTGACTTCGAAGCAGTCGCCGGGTGAACCCAGCGCCTGCAGCGCGCCGCGCACGCGCGTGACGTAGCCGTGGTGGTCCGCGCCCCACACGTCGATCAGCAGGTCGTGGCCACGCTGCCGCTTGTCGTAGTGATACGCGATGTCGGATGCGAAGTAGGTCTTCTCGCCGTTGGCGCGCACCACCACGCGATCCTCGTCGTCGCCGTAGTCGGTGCTCTTGAACCACTCGGCGCCATCCTTCGTGTACATGTGCCCGGACGCGCGCAGCACGTCGATGGCGCGATCCACCGCGCCGGACTTGTTCAGCTCGCGCTCCGAGTACCACTGGTCGAAGGTGACGCGGAATTCGTCGAGATCGTTGCGGATGTCGGCCAGCATGGCGTCGCGGCCAAAGAGCACGATGGAATCGAACTCCGCCGCGCCGAGCAGGCGCCGCGAATTCTCGATCAGCCCGTCGATGTGCTTGTCCTTGTCGCCGGCTGGCGCGTCCGGAGGTGCGCCGCGCATCACGTCCGCACCCGGACGGCGCAGCGAGTCGCCGCGCGCCGCGCGCAGGGCGCGTGCCACGGGCAGAATGTAGTCCGCCTTGTAGCCGTTCGACGGAAAAGTCACGCCCTCGCCGCACAGCTCGAGATAGCGCAGGTAGACGCTGACCGCGAGGATGTCGATCTGGCGGCCCGCATCGTTGATGTAGTACTCGCGGTACACGTCGTGTCCCGTGACCTCGAGCAGGTTGCTCAGCGTCGCGCCGTAAGCGGCGCCGCGGCCGTGACCCACGTGCATCGGTCCGGTCGGATTGGCGGACACGAACTCGACCATGACCTTGCGTCGCGCTCCGATGGTGCTGCGACCGTAGGCCTCGCCCAGCGTGGCGACCTGCCGCAGCTCCGCGAACCACGCGTCCCTGGCCAGGCGGAAATTGATGAAGCCAGCGCCGGCGAGCTCGGCCCTGGCGACCAGCGGGCTTGCGGGCAACGCCTGCACGATGGCCTGCGCCAGCTCGCGGGGATTCTTGCGCGCGGCCTTCGCGAGCCGCATGGCGATGTTGCTGGCGAAGTCACCGTGCTGGGGATCGCGCGCGCGCTCCACCACCACCTGGGACGGATCCGGGGGTTCGGGCAAGGTCGCGGGAACGAGGTTACGCAGCGCCTCGCGCAGCAGGCGCTCAAGCTCGGCTTTCACTGGGGATCCTGTCTGGCACTCGACAAAACGGCGCGAATCTTACCTGTAAACCAATGGCGGGCGGGCGCGTTGGGGGGATTGCAGGCCTCATTTTTCACAGGAGACAGGAATGAAACACACCCTCACGACCTGCGCGCTGGCCGTTGCTGCGCTGCTCGCGGGCCACGCCATCGCCGGCGATACCCCGCGCACCGCCGGCCCACGCGCCGACGAGATGCGCGCCGACAAGGATGGCGACGGCAAGGTGTCGCGCGCCGAAGCGACCGCCGAGGCTACCCAGCGCACCAACGAATGGTTCGACAAGCTCGATCTCGACAAGGACGGTTACGTGACGTCCGACGAGATCAAGCAGGCGCGCGACACGCGGCGCGGCCAGATGCACGAGAAGTTCGACGAGCACTTCAAGGCGGCCGACACCAACAACGACGGCCAGCTGTCGCTCGACGAGGTGCAGGCGGGCATGCCCCGGCTCGCGGATCGCTTCAGCACGCTCGACAAGGACAAGAACGGCATGCTCAGCAAGGACGAGCTGAAGCAGGGTGGGCCGGGCGGCTGGCATCGCAAGCCCAAGGCTGCGGGTTGATCGATCGCCGGACCCGCTGAACAGATCGCAGCACGGGTCGAGCGAGCGAAAAACGGCGGGACCCTCACGGGTCCCGCCGTGTTTCTTTTCGCGGCTTACGGCTGCGAAGGCGTCACCGAGGCGTCGGCGCCGCCATGCGCATCCGCGTTCGCATTCACTGCCGCCTGCGGCAGGCTGAAGCTCTGCGGCTGCGAGGGCGGCGAAGACTGCGCAGTCGCCGGCGCATCGGTCGCATCGAGCGCACCCGTCAATCCACCATTGGCATTCGCCGAGGCATGCTTCGACGGGGCCGGCGCCACCGGGAGCGGAGACGACGTGACGGCCGGGGCGGTCGACGAAGCGGGCGACGGCACGTCGGGCGCAACGCTGTTCGCGTTTTCGAGCGCGCCGGTGACATCGCCCGCGGCATTGCCGTCGGCATTTCCCGTGGCATTTCCCGCGGCATTCGCGCTGCTCGCGATCCGGTTGACGGCGGCATCGGCCGCGCCGGCTGCGGCGCCGTTGACGCTGCCGCTGGCCTGGCCACGGGCCGAAGAGGCCGTCGAGTCGAGCGCCCCTCGCGTGACACCCGCAGCCTGCGAGGCGCGATCGCGCACGCGGCCACCGACATCACGCGTGCGCTCCAGCGCACCCGAGGCATGGCGGCCGAGTTCATCGCCGCTCATGGAACCGCCGAGCGTGCCGCCCAGACCGCCCTGGCCGGATCCGCCGATCTGGCCCATGCCGCCGCCGAGCGTCCCGCCGAGGGTGCCACCCAGCCCGCCGGTGGCGTTACCACCAAGCACCTGCGCCTGCAGGAGCGGCGCGCCGCAGATCAGCGCAAACGCCACGGCCGGCTTGAGAAGGAATTTCATGTTCATGTTCGTCTCCTGAAATTTGCGCCGCGGCCCATCCGCAGCTTTCAGGAGGTCTACGTCGGGGACGGGAGATTTCTTCCCGCAGCCGTCGACGCTCTCATTTAACTTAACGCACTCTATTTATTAGCCATTCCGGCCATCGGCCCGGCACTGAGTTCGCCCGCGCCGTAGACGTCATCGCGTCCCTTCTTGCCGAGGTCGGTCGCCAGGCGGGCCCATTGGCCGATCTCACGCTCGCGCTGCGCGGCATCGGGCTGTTGGAGCCCGCGCGCGAACAAGGAAGCGATCACGGGCGCGGCGAACGATGTGCCGCGCACCTGGCCGTACTTGTCGGGCGCCGAGATCGCGGAGAGGACGTCCGCTCCTTCGGCCGCGAAATCGACCTGCTTGCCCCGGCAGGCTTCGATGAGCACGCGGTGATTCTTGTCGACGGCGGTGACGCCGACGACGCCGTCATAGGCGGCCGGGTAGAGCGGCGCAGCCGCGGGCCCGTCATTGCCCACGGCCGCGACGATGAGGAAACCGCGATTCACGAGCGTGCCCACGGCGCGCTCGAGCAGGGCATTGCGCGGACCGACCAGGCTCACGTTGATCACCGCCACGCGCTCGCGCGCCATCCAGCCAAGCGCGGCGGCCACGGCATCGCTGGCGCCTCCCGCAGGCAGGCCGCAGTACACGTCCGCGGCGTAGACCTCGTTCACTGACTGGCGGCGCACCAGGATCGCCGCCACCGCGGTGCCGTGTTCGCCGGGCACGGGCTTGCCATCGCAACCGAAGTGCTGGAATCGCGTGTGCGCGAACACCTGGTGCGTGACGTCGACGCCGCCATCGATGAGGCCTGCGCGCACGATCGATACCGGGGCCGCGCCCGCCGGCGGGGAATCCGCGCGCAGCATGCCCGTGTCGTGGTGTGCGATCTCGCCGCTGCCGAGATACACGTGATTGAAGTCGTAGGTGCCCTCGGGATCCAGTTTGCGCAGCTTCTTCAGGCCGCGCGCGGCGCTCCAGCCTGGCGGCGTCTGCAATATCGAGATCTTCAGGCCCAGGTCCTCGAGCTCCCGGGTGCGCCTCAGGATGAAGTCATTCTCGCGGGCCCGCTTCAGCGCTGCGTCGCTGATGTCGATGGCGACCACCTCGGCACGCACCACCAGCTCGCCACGCGGATCGCGATCCAGCTCGGCGCGATGCTCGCGCGCCATTTGTTCGATGCGCAGTCCGCGCGCGGCGGCCAGCGAATTCAAGGTGCCACCGACCGCGCGCTGCAGGTCGGGCACCACCTGCCCGGGTTGCGGCAGGCCGGGCGTTGGAACCGGTGGCAGCTCGACACGCGGCAATTGCGCGGCGGCGGCGCCGGCGATCGTCGCCAGCAGGAGAAAAACGGGCAGCCGTCTGCGGATCGCGTGGCTCATGGAAGGAATCTGCCTCCTTCGACGTAGTATCGTCATGAAAGCATGACTGCCGCACCGGAGGAAATCGGCGAAGGCATCGTCGCATTGTTGCCGCGGCTGCGGCGCTTCGCGCGTTCGTTGTCGCGCAACCAGCACGACGCCGACGATCTCACGCAGGTGGTGGTGGAGCGCGCCTTGCGCAACCAGGCCCAGTTTCATGCGGGGGCGAATCTCGCGGCGTGGATGTTCGGCATCATGAAGAACGTGTGGATAGACAACCGGCGCGCGCACGGCCGGCGCGGCGAGGTCCCGCTACCCGAGGACACGGGTGAACATCCGGCGATCTCGCCGGTCGATACCCAGGCGACGCTCTGGTCGGTGTCCGAAGCCATGTCCAAACTACCCGAGGAACAGCGCCTGGCGGTGGCGCTGGTGCTGGTCGAGGGCCTCTCCTACAAGGAGGCCGCCGAGGTGCTCGAGGTGCCGATCGGCACCGTGACCAGCCGCCTGGCGCGCGGGCGCGCGGCGCTGGCTGCCGCGCTGTCGGGTGAGCAGAAAGGAGGCCTGGCGTGAACTACGACGACGAAACGCTGATGGCCTACGCGGATGGCGAGCTCGACGACGCGCTGCGCGCCGAGATCGCCGCGGCCATCGCGCGTGACCCGGCGCTGGGCCGCCGAGTCGACGCGCATCGCGCGCTGCGCGCCGAGGTCGCGGGCGCCTTCGCGCCGGTGCTGCAGCAGCCCTTGCCGGACCGGCTGGTGGACGCCGCGCGCGGCAGCGCGACCGCCGCACGCACCCGTGGCAACGTCGTGAATTTTCCCGCGCGGACCATGCGCGCGCCGTCGCCACCATGGCGCGCGCGCGAGTGGCTCGCGATGGCGGCCAGCCTGGTGCTCGGCGTGCTGGCGAGCTGGAAATTCCTGGCGCCGGGGAGTGACGGGCTGGTGGCGGTGCGCGACGGCAGCATGGTGGCGCGCGGCGCGCTGGCCCGGGCGCTCGACCAACAACTCGCGAGCGAGCAGGCGGGCTCCGAGCCGATCCTGATCGGACTCACTTTCGCGACACCGGAAGGCCACTACTGCCGCAGCTTCTCGGCGCGCAAGGTGGGCACCTCGGGACTGGCCTGCCACGGCTCGGGTGAGTGGGTGATTCCGATCATCGACGCGGCCCCGCCGGGCGACATCCGCACCGCGAGCGCGCCATCGCCGACCGTGATGCAGGCCATCGAAGCGCGTATCCAGGGTGAGGCCGTCGATGCGGCCGGAGAAAGGGCGGCGCGCGACGCGGGCTGGGACGCGGCGCGTCCCTGAGGGTTGAGCGCCTTCAGAAGAGATCGAGCGGATCGACGTCCAGCGACCATCTGAGGTCGCGCGGCGTCTTCACGGCGTCGACCTGCGGCAACCACGTCTCCAGCGCGCGATGCAACGGCGCGCGTTCGCGAGCCTCGAGCAGCAGCTGCGCGTGGTATCGAGCGGCGCGCCGCGCCATCGCGGCGGGCGCGGGGCCTAACAACTTGACGCCGCGCGGCGCTCGCAGCAGGGCGCGCGCCGTCCGCAGGAAATCCGTCGCGGCGGCCAGCGTCAGCGCCGAGGCGCGCAGCGCCACGACGTGAGCGAACGGCGGCCAGCCGGCGGCCTGGCGCTCGGCCAGCGCGGCGCGCGCGAAGCCGTCGTAACCTTCCTCGAGCAGGCTGCGCAGCAATGGGTGCTCGGGATACTCGGTCTGGATCAGCACTTCGCCTGGCTTCTCGCCGCGGCCTGCACGGCCCGCCACCTGGACGATGGTCTGCGCCACGCGCTCCGGCGCGCGGAAGTCGGTGCTGAACAATCCCTGGTCGGCGTTGAGCACCACCACCAGGGTGACGTTCGGGAAGTCGTGTCCCTTGGTGACCATCTGCGTGCCGACCAGGATGCGCGCCTCGCCGCTCGCGATGCGGCTGACTACCGCCTCCAGGTCGCCGCGTTTGCGCACCACGTCGCGATCGAGCCGCGCGATGGGCATTTCCGGAAACAGCGCGGCCACGGTTTCCTCCACGCGCTCGGTGCCCTGCCCGACGTGGCGCACGGCATAACCGCATTGCGGGCAGTTCGCGGGCAGCGGGGCGTCCGCGCCGCAGTGATGGCAGCGCAGGCGCTGTGCCGCCAGGTGCACCGTCAGGCGTGCGTCGCAGTCACGGCAGGGAGCGATCCAGCCGCAAGCCGTGCACGCCAGAGTCGGCGAGTAGCCGCGCCGGTTGATGTACACCAGCACCTGGCCGCCGTCGTCGAGATGCCGCCGCATGGCCTCGACCGCTGGCGTCCCGATGCCGGCGCGTACCGCGTGCGCGCGCAGGTCGATGACCGCGGCGCGCGGTGGCAGGGCCTGCCCGGCGCGCCGCGGCAGCGACAGTCGCGTGAATTTCCCGGTGGTGACGTTCTGCAGTGTCTCGAGCGAGGGCGTGGCCGAGCCCAGCACGATCGGCACCTGCGCGCGCTGCGAACGCAGGATGGCGAGGTCGCGCGCCGAATAACGAAAGCCGCTCTCGTGTTGCTTGAACGAAGCGTCATGCTCCTCGTCGACGATGACGAGGCCGAGATCCGCGACCGGCGCGAACACCGCCGAGCGCGTGCCGAGCACGATGCGCGCGGCGCCGCCGACGCACTCGCGCCAGGCGCCGAGGCGCTCGCTGTCGGTGAGACCGGAATGCAGCACGGCGACCGGGACACCGAAGCGCTCGCGAAACCGCCCCACCAGCTGAGGCGTGAGGCCGATCTCGGGCACCAGTACCAGCGCGCGGCGACCCCGTTGCAGCGCGCTGGCCACCGTGTGCAGGTACACCTCGGTCTTGCCGCTGCCGGTAATGCCATGGAGCAGAAAGGGTGCGAAGCGTCCGGCGGCGGAATCGATGGCTGCGACCGCGGCGGCTTGCTCGTCGCTGAGCGGCGGGCCCGCGGAGCGGAGTAGTGGCTGATCGGACTCGGCACCCATCGCCGGTGACTCGGCCGACGCGGCGAAGTCGCGCGCCACCAGTGCCCGCATCGCGGTACGCCAGTCGTCGAATCTTTCCGCCAGTGTGTCGCCCGACAGGCCGGGCTCGTCGCGCAGCGCCTCCAGCAGCGCGCGCTGCTTGCGCGCCCGGTTCAGCGCGACGCCGGTGAGTGCCGCCAGGCCCGCGTCGGTCGCGTACCAGCGTTCGATCCGCGCGCGCGCGGGCGCGCCTTCGCGCGCCAACTTCGGCAAGGCAGCGCTCATCACTTCGCCCAAGGGGTGGTGGTAGTACTGCGCGGCGAACTCGAGCAGCTCCATCACGCCGGCGTCGAACACCGGCTCGTCATCGAGCACCTCGAGCAGCGGCTTGAGTTTTTCCAGCGGCAGCTCGGAGTTCGACGCGAGTGAATGCACCACGCCGACCAGGCGCTGGCGTCCGAAAGGAACGCGCACGCGAACGCCCGGCTGCGCCGGGGGCACCGGGTCGCGCGCGGGGAGGTAATCGAAGAGTCGCCGCAGCGGAGTGTCGAGCGCGACGCGCACCACGGAACGCGTCAAGACGGACTCTTCAGGGTTTTCCACAGTGCGTGTGGATAAGTCTGTGGATGGCGTCGGCGGGAGACTACAAAAATGCCGTGTTTTTGCAGTTTCTCGTTCGGATGATCGAATCGTGAGCACATGCGGGCGACGTCAACCGAAACAGGTACTTACAAAAATAGCGCTGCGCAAAGGCGCTCGTTATGACGCGGACGTGACATGCAGCCTGCGACTGTGTTCGTAAGTTCCTGATTCACGGAAACGCAATGCTTCGACCCGCTGGGTCAACCTGTCGCCGGGGGGCGCGTTACACCGCCTATGACGGCGTTTGCTACGCTTTCGCGCGTTTATAACACGCCCATCCAGCGGTCTGACTTGGGGACCGCGAGGATGCGGGAACAGGATTTGATGACCAGTCGCGCTCTCGAGCAGTTCCTGGCCAGTGTCGAGAAGCGCGCGTTCAAGATCGCGCAGCTGGGATTGCGCAACGACGACGACGCGCTCGACGCGGTCCAGGACGCGATGATGAAGCTGGTGCAGTCCTATGCATCGCGCAGCCACGAGGAGTGGCGGCCGCTGTTCTACCGGATCCTCGCCAACCGCGTGCACGACATGCAGCGCCGGCGTACGGTGCGCGGCCGGATCATGGCGTGGCTGCCGTCACGCGACGCTGAGGACGAGGAGGACTTCGATCCGATCGCGCAGGCGCCGAGCCCGGACCTGACACCGGCGCGCCGTCTCGAGCTCGACGAAGCCATCGACACGCTCGAAGTGGCGATCCAGGAGCTGCCGCCGCGACAGCAACAGGCCTTCCTGCTGAGGAATTTCGAAGGTCTCGACGTCGCCGAGACGGCGAGCGCCATGGGCTGCTCGGAGGGCAGCGTGAAGACCCATTACTTCCGCGCGTTGGAAACCCTGCGCGCGCGTCTCGGTGAAGTGTTCTAAGGTCCGCACATGAGCCAGGAAAACGAACCCAGCGCCTTCGAAAAGCGCACGCGCGAAGTGCTCGAGGAGAGCACCGCGCGGCTGGACGGGCGCACGCTCTCGCGCCTGACGCAGGCGCGGCACGCGGCGCTCGAACAGCAGGCGCGCCCCGCGCGCCAGGCCTGGCGCACGCTGATGCCCGTGGGAGCGGCCGCCGCCGGGGTACTGGCGGTGGTGATGATCACCGGCCGTCATGGCGGCGACGTGCAGCCCGGAGTGGAAGGTCCGATGGACGATCTCGAGCTGCTGGCCGACGCCGATGCGCCGGACTTCGTCGACGGCGAGGACCTCGAGTTCTACGAATGGGCCGCGGGCGAGACCGAATCATGAGCGAACCGAAGGACGCCTCGCCCGACGAAGACCTGCTGGAGTTCCTCGGCGGCATCGACGAGGTCAACGACGACAGCGCCGATGCGCGCGACGAGAATTTTGCCGATTTCCTGGCGCACACCGACATCGATCGCGTCGCCGCGGCGGCCAGGCCGCCCACGGCGGCGCCGCCGAAGGAAGAGAAGCATGAGTGAGCCGAATCCACGCCTGTCGCGTCGCGCCGCGCTCGCCACGCTGTGCGCGGTGGGGCTGCAGCTGGCGATCAGTGGTCGCGCGCGCGCCCAGGAGCCGGCCGCGGCGCCGGCGCCGGCGCCGGTCGAATGGAGTTCGCTGAGCCCGGAAGAGCAGAAGATCCTCGGCCAGAAGTACGGTGACCGGTGGAATACCCTGGCGCCCGAGCAGCAGCAGCGCGTGTTGCGCGGCACGCGCCGCTGGTTGTCGATGTCGCCCGAGCAGCGCGAGCGCGCCAAGGCGCGTTTCGAGCGCTGGCAGAAGCTGACGCCCGAGCAGCGGGAGGTGGCGCGCCAGCGCTGGCACCGTTATCGCGAGCTCACGCCCGAGCAGCGCGAACGGGTGCGCCAGGGTTATCGCAATTTCAAGAAGCTGCCGCCCGAGAAGCGCAAGCAGCTGCGCGAGCGCTGGCAGAACGCCACGCCCGAGGAGCGCCAGCGCTGGCTGGAGCGCCGCCGCCAGCACCGCGAGGCCGCCGGGCGCCAGCGTCCCTAACTACTGGACGCCGGGGCCGGTCGGCGGCTTCGGTACCTGCTTGCCCTTCGTGCCGGGGCTCGCCCAGTTGATGACGTAGTAGGTCGCCGGCGTGTCGCCGATGTTCTGCACGGCGTGCGGCTGCATCGAGGCGAAGAACAGCACGCCGCCGGCCGGTACCACGATCTCCTTGCCGTTGACGTGCGCCTGCAGCGTGCCCTCCCGCACGATGACCATCTCCTCGTTGGGGTGCGTGTGCGGCTTGTGGGATGCGGTGTGCGGATTGAGCGTCGTGACGTGCATCTCGAGCTCGTCGAGCGTGCGCGTGGGCGCGCGTACCACGGCGCGCAATTGGCCCACGTCGGTCTTCTTCGGGTGCAGGTCGGCCCACTGCCAGGCGGTGGAATCGAGCAGCGTGCGCGCTTCCTGCGCGGTCGAGACGCAGGCCAGGGTGATGCCGGCCGCGACGAGCGCGGCCGCGAGGTCGCGGCGGGTGATCATGTTTCCTCCGGGTGACCGCAGCCTACCAACGCGGATCGTTTGGCTACAATACGCGCGCCCCAATCGAGCCGGAGTGTGCCGTGGCGTCCAAGACGGAATTGATGTTCGAGAAGACCCTGTTTGCCGCGCGCTGGATCATGGCGCCGCTGTTCCTCGGGCTGTCGCTGGCGCTGGTCGCGCTGGGCATCAAATTCTTCCAGGCAGCCTTCGAGGTTTTCCACGGCCTGCTGGACATGCAGGAGGCCGACCTCGTGCTCACCGTGCTGGCGATGATCGACATCGTGCTGGTCGGCAGCCTCATCATCATGGTGATGTTCTCCGGTTACGAGAATTTCGTTTCCACCATCGACGCCAAGGGATCGGACTCGCTCAACTGGCTGGGCAAGCTGGATGCGGCCACGCTCAAGCTCAAGGTGGCCGCGAGCATCGTGGCGATCTCCTCCATTCACCTGCTGCGCATCTTCATGCAGGTCAATGGCAAGGATCCGGAGACCGGCGCGGATCTTTACACCAGCAACCAGATCATGTGGTACGTGCTCATCCACCTGACTTTCGTGGTGTCGGCGTTGTTGCTGGGCGTGCTCGACAAGATGGCGTTCGCCAGGCACCGCGAGCATTGAAGGGGACATTCCTCGTTCCTGGCAAACGGGGACAGGCTTCACCAACCCCGGTCGTCGCGGCGCTCCGGGCTCTCGTTTTCGGCCGCAGGGAAATCGCGCTTCAAGAGCTTCCGAAGACGGAAGCTCTTGGCGTTCGCTCGTCGTCGCTACGCCATCGTCAGGCGCTCACGCGCCACGCCGGAAAACGGCGCCGAAGCGG
>DASSRK010000131.1:0-3157 GCA_035701825.1 Steroidobacteraceae bacterium | reverse complement strand
CTACCCCTGGGCCATCGAGTACTGGCGCCGCCAGCAGCAGATCCACTGGATGCCCGAGGAGATCCCGCTCGGCGAGGACTGCAAGGACTGGAGCTCGCGGCTGAACGACGCCGAGCGCAACCTGCTGACCCAGGTGTTCCGATTCTTCACGCAGTCCGACGTCGAGGTGCAGGACAACTACATGGAACGCTACGCGCGCGTGTTCCGTCCCACCGAGATCAAGATGATGCTGGCGGCCTTCGCCAACATGGAGACGGTGCACATCGCCGCCTACGCGCTGCTGCTCGAGACGCTCGGCATGCCGGACAGCGAGTTCACCGCGTTCATGGACTACCAGGCCATGCGCGACAAGCACGACTATCTACAGGGCTTCGGCGTGGACACCCACGCGGACGTGCTGCGCACGCTCGCGATGTTCGGCGGATTCACCGAAGGCCTGCAGTTGTTCGCGAGCTTCGCGATCCTGCTCAACTTCCCGCGCCACAACAAGATGCGCGGCATGGGCCAGGTGGTGAGCTGGAGCGTACGCGACGAGACACTGCACTGCGAGGGCGTCATCCGGCTGTTCCACGCCTTCGCGCAGGAAACCGGTGCGCTGACCGACGGCGTGCGCGACGACATCGTCGAGTGCGCGAAGACCGTGGTGAAACTCGAGGACCGCTTCGTCGACCTGGCCTTCGAGATGGGGCCGGTGGAAGGGCTGTCGGCCGCCGAAGTGAAGGCCTACATCCGCTACATCGCCGATTGGCGCCTGAAGCAGCTCGGCCTGCCGCAGGTGTACGGCGTGAAGGAACATCCGCTGCCCTGGCTCACCGAGATCCTCAACGGCGTCGAGCATGCGAACTTCTTCGAGACACGTGCCACCGAGTACGCCAAAGCCGCGACCGGCGGCGCCTGGCACGGGCACGAAGGCGCGTGGGGATTGTTCGACCGGCGCGTCGCAAGGCGCGGGCAGCTGGACCTGATCGGCGGGCGCGACGCGCATTGAGTCTCGCGAAGCACGATTCGCCGAGGTCACACCCTGAAACCACTCCGCGCGCGACGGAGGCCGCCTCAGAGCGGCGCGTCGGCGAGCGGCACGCCGTACCGCCCGCAGGGCGGCTGGCACTCGCCGTTCATGTGGATCTCCGACCCGAAGCGCTCGGCGATCAGGCGCGTGACGGTCTGGCGCAGCGCGTAAGGTTCGAAATTCTCCGGCTCGCGGACCGGCGCCGTGACGCGCACGTCGTAGCGCGGCGTGAGCAGCCAATAGTGCTGCTCGCCATCTTCGCCCTCGACCATCTGGTCGCCGAACACCGAGAACACGCTCACGCCGTACGCCAGTGACACGAGGTCCATGAGGTTGGCATTGCGCACCAGCACGCCGTGCGGGTCCGCGATCACGCGCGTGCGCGTGCCCATGCCCGGCGCGGCGACCTTCATCTCGATGGTCCCGGCGCGCAGCGACAGTGAATTGGCGATCAGCAATTCGCGCCGGTGCTGGTGGTCGTCCACCGCCCCGGCGAGCAGCGGCCCGGCCGACACCGCGAACACCAGCGCGGTCATCAGCGCCGCCTTGGCGAACCCGACACTGCGCGCCGGGATGGCGGCGGGCTCGCGCAGCACCTGCAGCAGCTCGCCTCGCGCACGGAAGCGTTCGACGCGCATCTGCTCGACGACCTTCGGCGCCCAGCCGAGCGCGATCAGCAGCAGCAAGGCCGACGCGGCCACGCCCGCGATCCCGGAGAGGCCGACCTGCTGCGCCGGTGCGAACACGCGTCGCGCGTCCGCCACCGCGTCGACCAGGAAGGCCGGCGTCGGGTCCGAGACATGCGATGCGGGAAAACCGAGCCACGCGCCCATCCCATGGAACAGCGCGAACGGCACCAGGAACTTGAGCAGCGCGATACGCCACACCCACAGGCGCACGCGCGCGGAGTTCGGTCGCAGCAGGAGCGCGAGCAGCGCGCAGGTCGCGAGGAACAGCAGCGACTGCCACAGGTGGTCGGCGAGAGCGGCCATCGGCTCAACGCGTGGCGGGCACCCGCGCCTGCGCGTCGCGGCCGCACGGCGCCTGGCACTGCTGGTTGACGTGGATCTCGAGGTCGAAGCGCGAGCCGAGTAGTTTGTTGACCAGGCCGCGCAGCGCCGCGGGCTGGAAGTCTTCGGGGTCGGACAGCTGCTGGCCGACCACGGCGCGGAACTCGTAGCGCGGCTGGTCCAGCCAGTTGCCGCCGCCGGTGACCTTGTCGGCGTCGACGCCGTAGGCCAGCGCCACCAGCTCGCGCAGCGAGCTGTTGCGGATGGCGAGCTCGTGGCCGTCGACGTCGAGCCGCGGCGCGCCGCCTTCGTCCTGCGCCAGCGGCCGCACGTAGATGACCGCGTCCTGGAGTACGTGCACGTGCTGGTTCAACAGCACGCGGCGCCGCGCCGCGTCGTCCATCGCGCCCGCGATCAGCGGCAGCAGCGCCACCGCGAGGGTGCACGCGGTCAGCACCGCGGCCTTGAGGAATCCCAGCGAAAGCGGCGGCGTGGACGCGAGGATGTGGCGCACGCGTAGCGTGAGATTGCCGGCGAGCGCCGCGACCGCGTCCGGTGCATGCGCCGTCGCGCAGTGGCGGCAGACCTCGAGAATGCCGCTCGCGTAGTCGGCGGCGTCGTGGCCGCGCTCCAGCACCGCCTCGTCGCAGGCGCGTTCGCGTTCTTCGCGCAGTCGCACGCCGATGAACCACACCAGTGGATGGAACCAGAACAACGCTTCCACCAGCCGCTGCAGGTGCGCGGTGAGATTGTCGCGCCGCGCGATGTGCGCGCGTTCGTGCGCGAGCACCGCGGCGAGTTGCGGCGCGGTGAGCCTCCCGGGCAGCGCAGCCGGCAGCAACACCAGCGGACGGAACACGCGCGCCACCGAAGGTTCGATGTGCGCGTTCGTGATGCGGACGTCCGCCGATGCGCCCGGCGCCGGCTGCGCCGCCCTGGACAACGAGTCCGCGGCGCGCCAGCCGCGCCACCAGCGCACCGCGAGCACCAGCGTGCCGGCACACCAGGCCAGCGACAGCAGCCAGCGGGGCGAGGAGGGCGGGGCGCTCACCGGTGCGGTGCCGAGCACCAGCGCCGGCGAAACGACCGGCGCGGCCGCATCGATCGCGACGCCGAGCAGCGAGGGCGGGGATCCCAC
>DASSRK010000130.1:0-9557 GCA_035701825.1 Steroidobacteraceae bacterium | reverse complement strand
ATCGTCAAGGACCTGCAGATGCACCCGGCGCGCAACGCCATCGTGCACGTCGACATGCAGCGCGTGTCGGAGAACGAGAAGATCCGCATCCACGTCCCGATCCACTTCAAGGGCGAGGCCGCTTCGCCCGGCGTGAAGACCGAGGGCGGCGTGGTCTCGCACCGCATCGCCGACGTCGAGATCCTCTGCCTGCCGAAGGACCTGCCGGATTTCATCGAGCTGGACCTGTCGGGCATGCACATCAACGAGTCGAAGCACCTGTCCGACCTGCCGCTGCCGGACGGCGTCACGATCCCCGCGACTGCCAAGGGCAACGCGACGGTCGTGTCGATCCATCCGCCGCGTGCCGAGGAGCCGGAACCGACCGCGGAAGCCGCTGCCGCGACGCCTGCCGAAGGCGCCGCTGCCGCTCCGGCCGCGGGCGATGCCGCGAAGGCCGGCGATGCCAAGGCCGCCCCCGCGGGCGACGCCAAGGCCGCCGCCGCTCCTGCCAAGAAGGAAGGCGGCAAGAAGTAACGGTAGTGAGGTGCGGGCGGGCGCAGGTTCGCCCGCACCCTATCTATCGTTGCTCAGGGAGCGCCGCTTCATCCGAGGCGGCGTTTTCGTTTCGACACCATGGCTGGCACTCCGCTCAAGCTCATCGTCGGCCTCGGCAATCCCGGCGCCGAGTACGCGCGCACGCGCCACAACGCCGGCTTCTGGCTGGTCGATGAGCTGGCGCGCCGCCACGGTGGTGCGTTCCGGCACGAGGGCAAGCACCAGGGCGAGCTCGCGCGCGTGCGCATCGGCGGCGAGGAGATCTGGCTGCTGAAGCCGATGACGTTCATGAACCGCAGCGGCGGCCCCGTCTCGAGCGTGCTGAATTTCTACAAGATCGCGCCCGGGCAGATGCTGGTGGCGCACGACGAGATCGACCTGCCGAGCGGCACCGTGCGTCTCAAGGACGCGGGCGGCCACGGCGGGCACAACGGCCTGCGCGACATCATCGCCGCGCAGGGCGACGGCTTCTGGCGCCTGCGCATCGGCGTGGGCCACCCCGGCACGGCGAAGGACGTCGTGGACTTCGTGCTGACGCACGCCGGCAAGGACGAGCAGCGCGCCATCGACGAGACCATCGTCATGGGCGCGGACGCGATCGAAGAGGCGCTGCGCTCGGGCGCGCAGATCGCGATGAACAAACTACATACGCGGGCGAAGGCGCCGGCGGCGAAGGAATAGCAGATGGGCATCAAGTGCGGCATCGTGGGTCTCCCGAACGTCGGCAAGTCGACGCTGTTCAACGCGCTGACACGCGCGGGCATCGCGGCGGAGAACTACCCGTTCTGCACCATCGACCCGAACGTCGGCATCGTGCCCGTGCCGGATCCGCGCCTCGACGAGCTGGCGAAGATCGTGCACCCGGAGCGGACCGTGCCGACCACCGTCGAATTCGTGGACATCGCTGGCCTGGTCGCCGGCGCTTCGCAGGGCGAGGGCCTCGGCAACAAGTTCCTGTCCCACATCCGCGAGACCGACGCGATCTCGCACGTGGTGCGCTGCTTCGAGGACACCGACGTCATCCACGTGTCGGGCAAGGTGAACCCGATCTCCGACATTGAAGTCATCGACACCGAGCTGTGCCTCGCGGACCTGCAGTCCGTGGAGAAGGCCGCGGAGCGCTACGCCAAGCAGGCCAAGGGCGGCGACAAGGACGCGGCGCGCAAGAAGGAACTGTTCGAGCGCATGCGCCAGCATCTCGACCAGGGCAAGCCCGTGCGTTCGATGGGGCTGAGCAAGGAAGAACGCGCGGACGCGTACGAGCTGTTCCTGCTCACGCTCAAGCCCGTGATGTACGTGGCGAACGTGAAGGAAGACGGCTTCACCAGCAACCCGCACCTCGACGCGGTGATGGCGCGCGCCAAGGCGGAAGGCGCCGTGGTGGTGCCGGTGTGCGCGGCGATCGAGGCCGAGATCTCCCAGCTCGACGAGAACGACCGCGCCGAGTTCCTCAAGGACCTCGGGCTCGCCGAGCCCGGCCTGAACCGCGTGATCCGCGCGGGCTACGAGCTGCTCGGCCTGCAGACCTACTTCACCGCCGGCGTGAAGGAAGTGCGCGCCTGGACGGTGAAAGCCGGCGCCACCGCGCCGCAGGCCGCGGGCGTGATCCATACCGACTTCGAGCGCGGCTTCATCCGCGCCGAGGTGATCGCGTACGACGACTTCATCCGGCTGAAAGGCGAGGCCGGCGCGAAAGATGCCGGCAAGCTGCGCCTCGAGGGCAAGGAATACATCGTCAAGGAAGGCGATGTGATGCACTTCCGGTTCAACGTCTAACCACTGGATCGCGGCCAGCGGACGGGCCAGAATCGGCCCGATGTCGATCCTGTTGCTGATCCTGGGTTTCGGCGGGCTCATCGTGGGCGGCGTGCTGCTGCACGTTGCCCGGCTCACGGGGAAGCTGTCGGGCATTCGTAGGTCGACCATTGCCGATGCGCGGGGACTCGTGCAGATCTGCGGTGTCGCGCGCGCCGCCGAAGGTGCGCGGACCCACGACCCGGAGGGCGTACCCTGCGTCTGGCATCGCGTGGTCCGGGTTTACGACACCGAAAGCGGGGAACGCGAGGTCGTCGAAGGCGGCCCGCCCGCGGACCCCGCCTCGGTCGACACCATCCTGCTCGATGACGGCACCGGTCGGTGCGCGATGGTGCTCCTCGGCAGGAGTGCGCGCTTCATGGAGCGCCAGGTCTTGAAGAAGGAAGGCCTCACCGAGCTCGTGATCCTGCGGATTCCCGCCGGCACGAAAATCCACGCGGTCGGACGCGTCGAGAAGCTCGCGCGGCCCGAACGCGGCGCCACCCATCGCATCGAGTGGGAGCGTGGCCTGCCCGTCGGCTATTCACATCGTCCGCTCGAGGCCATGGCCGGCGACATCCCCTGGATGAAGCAGTGGGGAATCGGCCTGATGGTGTGCGGTGCGCCGGCGCTCGCATACGGACTGTGGCTCACCTTCGGCCCGCTGTTCGAGTGAGGGCATAGTCCGTGTGGGCAATGTCGGTCGCAGGGCCGCGGGCGTCTAATGGCCGCGTGAAGCTCATCTTCAAGAAATGGCTCCAACGCCTCGGTTCGGCCCTGGCGCTGATACTGCTCACGGTTTTCTGTGTGCGTGCCTGGGACGCCTGGCGCTCGCCGCCGCTCAAGCTATGGCACACCGAGGCGCCGCACGAGCTGAAGGCGCGCCAGATCGATGCGGCCGACTGGGAGGCGTGGATCAAGGCGGAGAACGCGGTGTTCGACGAGGTGCGTACCCGCGTCACCGAGAAGCTGCCGCCCGAGGACCAGCTGCCCAGCAACCGCTACTTCGCCGGCAGCCCGCTGAATCCCGAACACTTCGCGGTCAACTGGAACCGCTCGTTCGTGATGATGCCCGACGGACCACCGCGCGGCGCGGTAGTGCTGCTGCACGGGCTCACCGATTCGCCCTACAGCCTGCGGCACATCGCCGATCTCTATCGCCGCCGCGGATTCGTGGCCGTCGGCATCCGCCTGCCGGGACATGGCACCGTGCCGGCGGGCCTCACGCGCGTGCGCGACGGCGACTGGATGGCCGCGACGCGGCTCGCAGTGCGCACGGCGCGCAAGCTAGTGGGCGAGGGCGCTGCGCTGCACATCGTCGGCTATTCGAACGGTGGCGCGCTCGCGGTGCGCTACACGCTGGACGCGCTCGACGACGCCGCGCTGCCGAAGCCGGATCGCGTGGTGCTGATCTCGCCGATGATCGGCATCACCAGCTTCGCGCGCTTCGCCGGTGTGCTCGGCTGGCCGTCGATGTTCCCCTCGTTCGCCAAGGCGGCGTGGCTGGACGTGATCCCGGAATACAACCCGTTCAAGTACAACTCGTTCCCGGTGAACGGGGCGCGCCAGTCCTCGCAGATGGCGCGCGCGGTGCGCGATGCGCTCGAGGCGCGCGCCGGGTCGGGCGCGCTCGACAAACTACCGCCGATCCTCACCTTCCAGTCGGTGCTCGACTCCACGGTGCTGTCGAGCGCCGTGGTGGACACGCTGTACGCGAAGGTGCCGGCCAACCACAGCGAGCTGGTGCTGTTCGACCGAAACCACGCCACCGAGATGCGCGCGCTGATCCGGCCGCGCAACGCGGACCTGCCCCACACGCTGCTGCCGCCGCCGCCGCGCAAGTACGACGTCACCGTGGTCAGCAACCAGGGGTCGCAGGTGGTGGAAGCGCGCCGGGTCGCGGCCGGCGACAGCGCGACGTCCGCGGTGGCGCTGAGCGCGCGGTATCCCGAGGACACCTTTTCGCTGTCGCACGTGGCGCTGCCGTTCCCGCCGGACGACGCGCTGTATGGCAGCGCGCCTACCGACGAGGAGAGTTTTGGCATCCACCTGGGCACGGTGGCGGCGCGCGGCGAACGCGGCGCGTTGATCGTCAGCACGGACACGCTGATGCGGGCCAGCTCGAACCCGTTCTTCGATTACCTGCTGGGCCGCATCGACGGGGACATCCCCGGCGCTCCAACTACTTCTTCGCCACCTTGAGCAGCATCTCGGCTTCGTAGTCGGCCAGCGGCACGTCGACGCCGCCGCGCCTGGCGGGCAGCGGGACCGGCATGGCGGCGGGCTCGCCGCTGCCGATGCGCAGCAGCTTGCTCATCTCGGCGGCCTCGACCGGCTTGGCGATGTAGAAGCCCTGCGCGAGCGTGCAGCCGTGCGTGGTCAGGAACTGCAGCTGCGACTGGGTCTCGACGCCCTCGGCGACGATCTTGAGGCCGAGCTGCCGGCCCATGGCGATGATGGCCGCGCAGATCGCGGCGTCGTTCGAGTCGCGGCCGAGGTCGGCGACGAACGAACGGTCGATCTTGAGCGACTCGATCGGGAAGTGCTTGAGGTAGGCGAGCGAGGAGTAGCCGGTGCCGAAGTCGTCGATGGCGACGTGCACGCCGAGCTCGCGCACCGCACGCACCGCGAGCGCCGCGGCCGTTTCGTCGGCCATCAGCAGGCTCTCGGTGATCTCGAGCTCGAGGCAGGCGCCGGGCAGGCCGGCTTCATCGAGGTGCGCGAATACCCAGTCCGGGAATCCCGGCGCTTCGAACTGCGCGCCGGACACGTTGACTGCGACACGCAGGTCGCGGCAGCCGGCCTTCCACCATTCCGAGATCTGGCGCAGCGCCTGGCGCATCACCAGGTCGGACAGCGGCACGATCAGGCCGGATTCCTCGGCCACCGAGATGAACTCGTCCGGCGGCACGATGCCACGCGTCGGATGGCGCCAGCGCACCAGCGCTTCGACGCTGGCGATGCGTCCCGAGGCGAGCTCGATCTGCGGCTGGTAGGCGAGGAACAGCTCGTCGGTCTCGAGCGCGCGGCGCAGCTCGGTCTCGAGCTCGAGGCGCAGCACGGTGCGCGCGCGCATGTGTTCGCTGTAGATCACGCCGCGGTTGCCGCCCGAGGTCTTGGCCTCGTGCAGCGCGAGGCCCGCGGTGCGCAGCAACTCGTCGGCGAACTGCCCGTGTTCCGGGAAGATCGCGATGCCGATGGTGCACGTCACGAAGAAGTCGCGGTGCCGGATCATGAATGGCGAGGAGAATGCCGCCATGATGTTGTTGATGGCGGCCTGCACGTCCACGTCGCCTTCGAGGTGGCGGATGGCCACCGCGAATTCGTCGCCCGTGAGGCGCGCCAGCGGCATGGTCACCGCGCCGTCGCGTTCCAGCTTGAGGAAGGTACCGAGGCGCGCGGCCACAGCCTGCAGCAGCGCGTCGCCGGCGCCGTGCCCGAGGCTGTCGTTGATGCGCTTGAACTGGTCGAGGTTGATGCGTACCACCGCGAATCGTTCGCCGGTGGTGCCCGCCTCGCGGCGTGCTTCCTCGATGAGCTGCAGCAGGTACTGGCGGTTCGGCAACTGGGTCAAAGGATCGAAGAACGCCAGCTCGCGGATGCGATTCGCGGCGCGATGGCGCTCGGTGACGTCGCGCAGCACCAGCAGCAGGCGGCCGCGGTCGTAGGGGACGATGCGTGTTTCGAAACGGCGCTCGGCGCCATCGCGCACGGCTTCGAATTCCACCTCGGTGCGCTCGTTGCGCACGCGGCAGTCTTCCAGCGCGTGGGCGATGGAGCGCGCCGCTTCGCCGGTGACCAGGTCGGCGATCTTCTGGTTGGACGCGACCGGGCCCGTCAGGAACGGATGGTTGTCGGTGGCTCCGAGCCGATCGACGATGCAGTCGTTGCTGTCGACCACGAGCAGCAGGTCGGGCAGGGCGTCGAGCATGGCGCGCTGCCGGCCTTCGCTCTCCTCGAGCTGCTGCACCAGTCGGCCGCCGCGCACCAGGTACTGCACGCGGTGGCCCAGTAGGTTCCAGTTGATGGGCTTGGCGAGGAAGTCCGTGGCGCCGGCCTGGTAGGACTGGTTGATCGAGGCCACGTCGTCGCGGCCGGTGACCATCATGATGGGCAGGTGCGCGCCACCGGGGAGCATGCGGATGGCCTTGCAGGCCTCGTAGCCGTTCATCGCCGGCATTTCCACGTCCATGAGCACGGCGTGGCAGGCGCCGGCTTCGACCGCCGCGACCGCCGCCGCGCCGTCGGCCGCCTCGGAGATCAGGAAACCCGAGCGCTCCAGCGCGCGCCGCATGAGCAGGCGCGAGCCGGCATCGTCGTCGACGATGAGCACGTGGATCTGGGTTCCCCCGGAGAGTGGCATCAGGCGACCTTGCTCGATCCTTCGAGCGCTTCGAGTTCCGACAGCGCCACGGTGCGCTGGGCGCGCAGCTTGGTCACCGAGCCGGGCAATTCCTTCAAGTCGCCGCCGCGCGCCGAGTGCTCGATCTGGCGCGCGATGGCCGCGACATTGGTGGCGCCCAGGTTGGCGCTCGAGCTCTTGAGCGTGTGCGCCGCGCGCGCCACGCCCTCGGCGTCGCCGGATTTCATGGCGTTGTCGATGTCGGCCAGCAGCTGCGATGAGTCGTCGCGGTACAGCGCGATCAGGCGCGACAGCAGCCGGTCGTTGCCATCCGGATCGAGCTGCCGCACCGCCTCGATGGCTGAGTGATCCAGCGTCACCTTGTTGGCCGCCGAGCGCGATACCTTGCTCGGCAGCAGGATGTTGCGCAGCTGCGCCAGCGTGAACGGCTTGGCGAGGTAGTCGTTCATGCCGGCCGCGAGGCAGGCTTCGCGATCGCCGGCCAGCGCGTTCGCGGTGAGTGCGACCACGCGGGTCGGCTCCTTCTTCTTCTGCGCCTCACGCTCGCGCAGCTTGCGCGTGGCGATGAAGCCGTCCATGACCGGCATCTGGCAGTCCATCAGCACCACGTCGAAATCCTGCTTCTCGAGCGCGTCGAGCGCTTCGACGCCGTTGCCGGCATGCATGGCGTCGCAGCCCAGGCGCTGCAGCATCTCGAGCGCCAGCGTGCGGTTGACCATGTTGTCCTCGACCAGGAGGACGGAGAGGTGATCGAGCACGGGTTCGTTCTCCGGGGCGAGCATGGCGGGGGCGGAGGAGACTTCCTGGAACGGCGTGGCCTGCAGCGCCTCGTGCAGGGCACGGCGCAGCATGCTCTGGCGCACCGGCTTGGCGAGACGACGCATCGGCATGAGTTGCGCGCCGAGGTTGGCCTCGAGATCGTCGGCCACCGAGCTGACCATGATCGCGGGGATCGACTTCCACTGCGCATGGCGGCGCACGCCCAGCAGCCAGTCGACGCCGTTCTGCTCGGGCATGTGCCAGTCGAGCACGATGATCTGCGGCGCGGTATTCGCCGCGTGCATGGTGTTGAGGTGCGCCTGCGCCTCCATGGCGCTCGACGCGGTCGAAACCACGAAGCCCCAGGCCTCGAGTTGCGAGGCGAGGATTTCCATGTTGATGGCGCTGTCGTCGACCACCAGCACGCGCGTACCCGGCGCGAGCAGCAGGCCCTGCGCGGAGTCCGAGGTGATGGCCGGCGCCGCCGGCAGCGTGATCGACAGCGAGAAGGTCGAGCCCTGGCCCGGCTGGCTGACCACCGTGATGTCGCCGCCCATCAGCGTCGCGAGCTGTCGGCTGATCGCAAGTCCCAGGCCCGTGCCACCGAAGCGGCGGGTCGTCGAGCCGTCTTCCTGCACGAACGCGTCGAAGATCGCGGCCTGGTTCTCCGGAAGGATGCCCGTGCCCGTGTCGACCACGTCGATGAGCAGCGAGACGTGCGTCTCCGAAGGATTCACGCCGCGGGCGCGCACCAGCACGTGGCCGCTGGCGGTGAACTTGAGCGCGTTCGAGACCAGGTTCATGAGGATCTGGCGGATGCGCAGCTCGTCGCCCTTGGCCCAGCGATGCAGGTACGGGTCGATGTCCAGCAGCAGCTCGATGCCCTTCTGGTGCGCGCGCTGCGCGAAGAGATCGATGACCTCTTCGACCACCTGGCGGATGTCGAGGTCCTGCGCCTCGAGGCGCAGCTTGCCCGCCTCGATCTTCGAGAAGTCGAGGATGTCGTTGATGATGGCGAGCAGCGCGTCCGCCGAGCTCTGGATCGTGGCCGCGAAGCGGCGCTGGCGCGGATCGAGCTTGGAGTCGAGCAGCAGCTCGGTCATGCCGAGCACGCCGTTCATCGGCGTGCGGATCTCGTGCGACATGCGCGCGAGGAATTCACTCTTGGCCTTGCTCGCCGCCTCGGCGGTGCGGCAGGCCTCGACCGAGTCGTTCATGGCCTGGCGCAACGTGCGGTTGGCTTCCGCCAGGCTCCTGGTGCGCTCGTCGACCTGCGCCTCGAGCAGCTCGTGCTGGCGGGCCAGCTCGATCTCGCGGTTCTCGACCTGCCCGAGCATGATGTTGAAGCCGCGCATCAGCTGGCCGATCTCGTCGTCGGTCGTGACCTGCGCGCGGCGTGAGTAGTCGCCGCGCTCGGCGCCCTGCATGGTGTGCACCAGGTGCATGAGCGGCGCGGCGATCTGCCGCTGCACGCGGCGCGCCAGTAGATAGGCGATGGCGAGCGCCACCACCGAGCTGCCGAGCAGGATGGCGAGCTGCACGATCAGCGTTTCCTTCAGTTCCGAGAGGTTGGCGCGCACGTACAGATGGCCGATGACCTTGCCCTGGTCGGCGATCGGGTACACCAGGTGCAGCGCCGTGAGGCCGTCGAAGCGATGCTCGTGCTTGTCGCTCTGGATCGCCTGTTGCTGCCAGAGCTGGTCCGGCGTGCGCGCCGCGGCCGGATTGCTGACCAGCATGGTCTTGCTGCCGGCGTAGTGCATCAGCACGCGCTCTTCGGAGTCGATCAGCAGCGCTTCTTCGACATTGGGCTCGACGCGCAGCGCGCTCACCAGCGACTCGGCTTCGTTGAAGTCCTGGCTCTGGATCGCGGCGGCGCTGCGGCCAGCGACCACGCGCGCCACCGCCGCGAGGTGCTGGTAGGCCTCGCGGTGGCTGAAGAAATAGGAGGAAACGCCCTGGGTGAGCGCTGCGATGAAGAGCGCTATCGACGCCATCAGCGCACTGGCTACGACGAGCTTCGTGCGAAGTGGCAGATGTGCCAGCTGGAACCTGTTCATTCGACGGTACTGGTCCTGGCGCCTGGCCGTGGCGCCCCGGTAAC